>JAJFTY010000079.1 GCA_021372695.1 Deltaproteobacteria bacterium | reverse complement strand
GTCATGGTCGAGGGTTTGGCTGACCGACACCGTGAAACTGGCAGAAGCGGCTTCTGTGACCGTCACGCCTTCGCCCTCATCACCATTGGCAACGATCCCCACGGTTACCGTGTCGATCGTGTCGGAGAGAGTGACCTGGGTGTTGACCGAGCCGATCATCAGGTTCTCGTAGTTGCCGCCGGCCACCGAGATATCCTCGGGCGTCAGCTTGCCCAGCCCTGCGGGATTCTCGGCGTAGACATCCTCGAATACCACCTCGGCCACATTGACGACCTCGGCGCCTGTGGTTCCGCTCGAAATCGTGATGGTGTGCTCTGTCCCGAGCAGATCGTTGAAGGTGACCGTGATCGGATCGTCGCCGGCGCGAACCGCATTGGTGAGGGTCGCCGTGTAGGTGATGGTCGCGCCGTCTTCCGTCATCAACGCCGGGCTCGCAGCAAGAGAAACCGTCGTCGTATCGATCGAATCGGAAAGGGTGACCTGGGTATTGACGGCGCCGATCATCAGGTTCTCGTAATTGCCACCGGCGACCGAGATATCTTCCGCCGTCAGTCTGCCCAGCCCCGTGGGATCTTCTGCGTAAGCATCCTCGAATACCGACTCGGCCACATTGACGACCTCGGAGCCGGTGGTTCCACCTGATATGGTGATGGTATGCTCGGTCCCGAGCAGGTCGTTGAAGGTCACGGTGATCGGGTCGTCACCGACGCGAACCGCGTTGGTGAGGGTCGCCGTGTAGGTGATGGTCGCGCCGTCTTCCGTCATCAACGCCGGGCTCGCAGCAAGAGAAACCGTCGTCGTATCGATCGAGTCGGAGAGGGTGACCTGGGTGTTGACAGCGCCGATCATCAGGTTCTCGTAGTTGCCGCCGGTGACGGAGATATCCTCAGCCGTCAGCTTGCCCAGCCCCGTGGGATCTTCTGCATAGACATCCTCGAATACCGACTCGGCCACCGTGACATCTACGGAGCCGGTCGTGCCGCCCGTGATGGTGATCGTATGCTCGGCCCCGAGCAGGTCGTTGAAGGTCACCGTGACCGGATCGTCGCCCACGCGGACTTCATTGGTGAGGGTCACCGTGTAGGTGATGGTTGCGCCGTCTTCCGTCATCAAAGCCGGGCTCGCCGTTAGCGAAACCAGGGTGGTGTCGATGGTATCGACGACCGCGGTGGAGGCGGTATCGGAGGCATCGAGGCTCGTGTAGTTGCCGCCCGTTGCCCCGACGATGGAAACGGGGATCACGCCGGAATCGACGTAGACATCTTCATTCCCCCCGAATGTGGCGGTCACGCTGCCCGTGGTTTCGCCCGCCGGGATCGTGATGGTCAGGTTGTTGTCCAGTGTCAGGACGAGGTTACTGTCATGGGGGGGATTGTCGACCGTTGCCGTGTAGGTGATCAGCTGGCCGGGAGCCTCCGTGATCGTCTCCGAGGCCGTCAGGGTAACGACGCCCGGATATGCATAGGGGGTGCCGCCGCCCGATTCATCGAAGACGCCGTGGAGTGTGTCCACGGTGCTGAAATTGACTCCCGTCGTTTCCGCGCCGCTTCCCGGCGTGACCTCGTTGCCGGTCAGGTCGAAGACGACGGTGGGGTGCCCGCCGCCTGCCCCGGTGCCGCCGCCCGCGGCGGTTGCTTCCAGTTCGATCGGCTGGTCCCCTTCCAGGAGGGCTTCCTGAATCTGCTCGGCCTGGGCCGCGGCGTCGGAAACCGCTTCGGGAACGACGCCTGCATAGACATCTTCATCGATCACGATCTCCGTCATCCTGCCGAGGTCCAACTGTGTTACCGGAGGCCCTGCAAACTGGATAGAGACGCTGCCGTCGCTTTCGGTGATGACATGCTCATTAGCGTAAATGGGGCTGTTTGGCCCCAGCAGCCGCACCGTGCCGTCCTCTGCGATCGCTTTAACCGTTCCGTAGAGGATGAGAACCTTGCCGACAACCAGGTTTTCCGTCCCTGCTCCCGGTGTGCTTGCGATGCGTGCCATGGTGAAGCCTCCTTCTGTTTTGGATGGGTTTGGGGTCTTTTATGCGATGCCAGATTACAGTTTTATTGGCCGCCGTCTATTGTACCTTGGTACAAGGCCTTCATTTTCTTGGGTTGTCAAGATACGGCCCCTTTTTGATTGAAATCTCCTGCGCCGCCGTCTACAAGGAGTGCGTGTGGCAAAAAAAGGTCGATGCCCCAATCGCCAGAGGAGAGAATCATGCAATCAGTCGGAGTTCTGATCTGCGGATACGGTAAAAACGATGCCGAGACCATCAAGGCCTTTCTCGACCGGACCCTCGACGCCTACGTCACGGTGGTCAGTGCATCGCAGAAGACGGAGATGAAGATCATCGACATCCTCCAGAAAGGGCCGGAGGATTGCTTCGGGGATGAAGAGACCAAGATCTTGATGTTCCTGGGTTTCTCGGAGGCGCAGGTCCGCAGGGTCCTGCAGGATTTTCCTGGCGGCGCAGGCGGCGTCAAGCGCCCCATCTTCTGCAGCCTGACCGCACAAAACCGGCAGTGGCCGCTTGGCGAGCTGATCGAGCACCTCGCGGAGGAGCACCGCCGGTGGACCGGGCGGCAGGAGAAGGGGTAGCTCGCGGTCGCCGCGGCATCGCCTGCCGCGGTCGGCGAAGCAAGACGATCCCTTACGCGCTCTTTGCAGAAAGGATGACCACCGGTTCGACGGGAACGTCCTGGTGCCTGCCCTTGTTGCCCGTCTCGACCGAGGCGATCCGGTCGACGACATCCATGCCGCCCGTGACCTTGGCGAAGACGGCATAGCCGAAATCCCGGGCGCCGTGGTCGAGAAAGTCGTTGTCCTTGAGGTTGATGAAGAACTGCGAGGTGGCGCTGTCGATCTCCTGGGTTCTGGCCATCGACAGGGTGCCCCGTGCGTTCTTGAGACCGTTTTCCGCCTCGTTCTTGATCGGCGGGCGGGTTTCCTTCTCGCTCATGTCCGCTGTGAAGCCGCCGCCCTGGAGGACGAACCCCGGGATGACGCGGTGGAAGATCGTGCCGTCGAAGAATCCGTCGTCTACGTACTGAAGAAAATTCGCGACAGTGACGGGGGCCTCGGCTTCGAAAAGCTCGATCGTGATGTCCCCCAGGCTGGTCGATAGAATGATCATGTCATCTCTCCTGAAATGTTTTCGGCGACCATAGCATCGGGGGAATCCGCGGTCAAGAGAACTCTCCGGGAATCGGCATCCGGCGGTCGACCCGCAGCGCAAGGACCAGAAGCGAGACGGCCAGGCAGATGATCCCGAGGCCGGTGACGATGCGGGAGACGGGGAAGAGGCTGATCAGGTAGAAGGCCGTGATGTTCGTCCCGAAAAACGAGCCGATGGTGGAGATGAACAGGACCATGCCGCCGGTGAGCCACGGTTGCCTCTTCCAGCAGGCGGTGATTCCGATGATGTAAGGGGAGACCATGGCCATGATCGAGACCGGCACGAGGAAGATCACGTTCATCGCGATCAGCGATCCGAGGCGGACATCGGCGATGCAGTCGGAGATCCCCTCACAGACGGGTTTGTAGAAGGACGGGATCCAGATCACCCAGAGGGAGCAGACGATGAGAAAGAAGGCCAGGACCGCGATCTTGGGGTAGCGGCGCGACAGGTAGCCGCCGGCGACGTACCCCACGGAGAAGTGGACCATGAAGGAACTGATGATGCTCCCCCAGATGTAGATGGAGCCTCCGAAATAGGGAGACATCAGGTTCGAGGAGAGGATTTCCAGCGCCATCACTACCGCCCCGAAGGTGACCAGAAGCAGCACAAATACCCCATAAACCGTCCGCATGTATCCTCCCTATTTGGCCTATTGGGCCTACTTGGCCTATTTGGTCTGCATCAGGAGCAGATTGGCCGGGTTGTAGTCGTCCGTGAGAATCGGGGCGTCTTTCGGGATGGGGGCGACCTTGACTTTGCCCGCCTCGGCAACAAGGTCGATCCGGCCGATCTTTCCGCCCCACTTCTCCGCCTGTTTCCGGAGCTCCGCGGGTTCGCAAGCGGGACGGTCGGAGCCGACGATGATGCAGCTCCCGCTTTTCTGTCCCTCGAAGACGAAGACCTTCGCGAAAACCGACCGGAACGTCGCGATCTGCGCGTCGTACAGGCTGTTGCCGCCGAAAACGTTCTGGACGACGATCCCCCCTTCGTTCAGACGGGATTGGACGAGTTTCAGGAACTCCTTGGTCGTCATGTGCGCGGGAATATAGTCGGAATTGAAGGCGTCGAGCCAGATCTGATCGTATCGCTCCCGGCTCCTCTTCAGGAACTGGCGGCCGTCGTCGATGGTCAGCGCCTGGCCGGCAGGCAGGGTAAAGGAGAAGTACTCCCTGGCCAGCTTCTCGACGTGCGGGTCCACCTCGACCGTCTGGAGACGAACCCGGGGAAGGTGCATCCGGAAGACCGTGGGGATGTAACCCCCGCCCAAGCCGATCAGGCAGACCTTTTTCGCGTCCGGTCGGAAGAGGAACCCGGCGAACATCATCGAGGTATACTCGAATATCGAATCGTCCGGTCTGGCGAGATTGACGCAGGTCTGACGGAGGTCGCGATGGCGGCCGAAAATCATGCACCTCTCCCCGCCGTCCTGGCGGATGGTGATGTGGTGGTAGATGGAGTCCCCCTCATAGAGCGTCCCGTCGTCGGCGGCCTGTACCCCACGCGCCGCCGGAAGGGAGAGACAGACCAGGAAAATGATGCCGATTGCGCGTCCTGCTTTCATTCAGCCTCCGTTTTTGGCTTTACTGGGCCGGCCGATGCGGACCGGCCGCCCCGCACTATTATGCGAACATGCAAAATATTTCAACGGAAAAGGGGGGCCATTTTCCCGTTGATCCGTCCGGGGAATCCCGTTAGAGTGTCATACGCCGCGCGGATGGAAAATGGCGGTGCAAAGGGGAGCTGAGCGAATGGCGGACGATCGCGTGGTCGTGGAAAGTTCGATGAGTTTCGCAGAGGCCGTGGCCGGTACGGCCGCGCCCGGGGAGCTCCTGGACGGCCTCTGCCTGATCGATGTCCTGCACTGGGGCTTTGACGGCCGCCACCGCCGGGGCCAGTTCGTCATCCACCGGGACCTCGCCGTGGAATTGCAAGAACTTTTCCGCCTGATGGAGCAATGTCGGTTCCCCGTGGCGGGCGTGGTGCCGATCGTCCGATTCGGCTGGTCCGATGAGGCGTCGATGGCCGCGGACAACAGTTCTGCCTTCAACTACCGGCGCGTCGCCGGGGCGGACCGGCTCTCCCGCCACGCTCTGGGGCGGGCGGTGGACATCAATCCGCGGGAGAACCCTGCGATCTACCCTGACGGTGGGATCGCACCCTCAGGCGCGGTCTGGCGGCCCGGTGAATCCGGAACCTTCATGGAAGGGCACCCTGTTGTGCAAGCCTTCCGGGAAAAGGGGTGGCGCTGGGGCGGGGACTTTACCCATCTCAAGGATTATCACCATTTTGAGAAGGGGAACGAAAAGGGGCCGCGGCCGGCGCATAGATCTTGACAAGGCCCGGAAATCCTGTTAGCCATCCGCTGAAGCGGCGCGGATATGAGCGATTTTCGACGGGAATGGCATTCCCTCTGCCGTTTGAGGGAAGGGAAGAGAGGCGCGGCACGGCCCGTCAGGCGGGATTCATGGATCTGAAAACGGAAGTCCTCATCATCGGCGGAGGCGCCACCGGGACCGGCATCGCGCGTGACCTCGCGCTCCGCGGCATCCCATCGACGCTCGTCGAAAAGGGGGACTTCACCTCCGGCGCTTCCGGCCGGAACCAGGGCCTCCTCCACAGCGGCGGCCGCTACGCCGTCAATGATCCGGAGGCAGCCCGGGAGTGCATCACCGAAAACCGCATCCTCCGCCGGATCGCCCCCCACTGCATTGAGCCGACCGGCGGCCTGTTCGTCTCGCTGCCCGAAGACGGACCGGAATACCGGTCGGACTTCATCCGGGCCTGCGAAGCGGCGGGAATTGACGCCGTTCCCCTCTCCCCCCGGGAAGCCCTGTCGATGGAGCCGCGGCTCAATCCCCGCATCATCGGCGCCGTCCTGGTTCCTGACGGGGCGGTCGACCCCTTTACGCTCGTCGTTGAGAACGTCCGGGATGCCGAATCGCGCGGAGCCCGTTTTCTGATCCATACGGAGGTCACCGGGCTGATCCGCGAAGGTCCCCGGATCGCCGGGGTCCGAGTCAGAGACCGGATCACCGGCACGGAGTACGCCATCGCCGCGCCCTGGGTGATCAATGCGTCCGGCGCCTGGGCGAACCACGTCCTTGCCTTCGCCGGACTCAAGATCGGCATCGCCCTCTCCAAGGGCTCCATGCTGATCACCAACACCCGCGTGAGCGAGCGGGTCCTCAACCGCTGCCGCCCTCCGGCGAGCGGCGACATCATCGTGCCGAACGACACGGTCTCGATCCTCGGGACGACCTCCAGCCGCTCCGACGACCTGGAGTACTACGAGGTCACACCGGATGAGGTCACCTTCCTGGTCAACGAACTTTCCCGGATGATCCCCGACCTCAAAGAGGAGCGTTTCACCCGGGCCTATGCCGGGGTGCGTCCCCTCGTCGTGGAAGGGGAGACCGACGACGATCGCGGCATCAGCCGCGGCTTCGCCCTGATCGACCACGGCAGCACCGACGGCTGGCCGGGACTCGTCACAATCATCGGCGGCAAGCTGATCACCTACCGCCTCATGGCGGAGAAGACGGTCGATTTTCTCTGCGGCCGGATGGGGCTGAGCGTTCCCTGCTCGACCCACCTCCAGCGTCTCCCCGGCGCGGGGATGGGCCACACCCTGAAGGACCGCCTCCTCCATCTGAGAAGGCAGACCCCCGCATCGCGGGGCGAACTTCTCTGCGACTGTGAACTCGTCCCCCGGGAATCCGTCGATGCGATTCTCCGCGAGGGGAAGGTGCGCGAGCTCCAGGATATCCTCCACCGCACGCGTCTTGCCAAGGGAACCTGCCAGGGAGGCTTCTGCGTCTACCGCCTCCTCGGGCTGCTGAACGAGGTGAACAGGGAGAAGGAGAGCGGCGGCTCGAACGTGATCCTGAAGAATTTTCTCGAGGAGCGCTGGAAGGGGATCCGGCCGGTCCTCTGGGGAAGTTCGCTGAAGGAGGAGGAGCTGATCGAGTCGATCTACAAGGGGCTCTTCAACCTCACCGCCGATGAGCCGGGCCGGCAGGCAGGGGGCAACCGATGAAGCGCTTCGACCTCATCGTCATCGGGACCGGACTGGCGGGACTGACGGCCGCCCGGACGGCGGTCGAAGCGGGAGCGAAAGTCCTGGTCGTGGGCCAGGGGATGGGCGCGCTCACCCTCTTCGGAAACACGATCGACGTGCTGGGTGAAATTCCGCCGGGAAGGTCCATGGCCGACGGGCTCGACACCTGGGTTGCCGCCCATCCGAAGCACCCCTACGCCCGCATGGGGCGGGCAGGGGTCGAAAGAGCCCTGGCTGGCTTCCAGGCTCTTTTCCCGCCTCCCTACAGTTTCGCCGCCGCAGGACCGGGCAACTCCCTCCTCCCCACTGGCGCCGGAACGATGCGACCCACGTACCTCATCCCCATCACGATGGCTGCCGGCGCCGCCATGACCCCGGCCGCGACGCTGATCGTCGGCCTCCGCGGATTTAAGGATTTTCAGGGGGACACGGTTTCGCTCCACCTGAAATGCCGGGGCGTGACCCTGTCGCTCCCCCGCTACGGCCTGGAGGGACTCTCTGCGACAGCCCTCGCCCGGCTGATGGACGAGGGCTACTTCCGGGAGCGCCTCGCCGAAGCGATCCTGGGGCAGATGGCGGGGGAGCGGTTCATCGGCCTTCCTGCGGTCCTCGGCCTCCGGAGCCCCGCCGCGGTTCTCGAAACGCTGGAATCGATCACCGGCGCCTGGGTCTTCGAGATTCCGATGCTCCCGCCCTCGATTCCCGGCACCCGGATCTTCCACCGCTTTCGTGAGGAGCTGATTGCCGGGGGGGCGACCTTTCTGATGGGCCATCCGGTATGCGGCGTCAAACTGGGGCAGGGCCGTTGCGAGGGGATCACCGTGCAGAATCCGCCGCTGGCTTGTGAATACAGCGCGGACCGCTATATCCTGGCCACCGGCCGCTTCCTCGGAGGCGGCCTCTGGGCGGAGATGGACCGGATCGTGGAGCCCCTCTTCCATCTTCCCCTCTTCCAGCCGCCGGGGCGGGGGGCCTGGTTCGGGGAGCGGTTCTTCGATCCGGAGGCCCATCCGATCCACCGTGCCGGGATCGTCACGGACGACGACCTCCGACCGGTCGATGACACGGGACGGGTGGTCCTGGAGAATGTCCGTGCGGCAGGGTCGATTCTGGCCCACCACCAGGCCATCGAAGAGAAATCGCGGGAAGGGATCGATATTGCTACCGGTTTCTGGGCTGCTGAGAGGGCGCTCGCATCATGACGAAGGCAGAAGAAAAAAAGTTCTTGCCCCCGGCGCTCCCGGATGTCTGCGTCCGGTGCGCGACCTGCATGGCGGCCTGCCCTGTCTCGCGGGTGACGCCGCGCTTCCCCGGTCCGAAACAGGCGGGACCCGGGGCGCAGCGGTTCCGGTCCGCCTCCGAGGTCTCCGTGGACGACTGGATCGAGCTCTGCACCGGCTGCCATCTCTGCGACACGGTCTGTCCCGCCGGCGTGCCCATCTCGGAGATGAACCTGCTGGCGAAGGCGAAGTACCTCGGGGAGCGCGGGCGGACCTTCCGGGATTGGCTTCTGGTCCGGAGCGACCTCTTCGGCGAACTGGCGGCCCGCTTCTCGATGATCGTCAACCCCATGATGAAGAACGGGGCCGTGCGCTGGCTCCTCCACGCCCTGCTCCAGATCGACCGGCGGCGGAGCCTTCCCTTGTATGAATCCCCCACCTTCCGCCGCTGGTTCGCGAAACGGCCGGTGGTGAAGGGCGCTTCCGGCCGGAAGGTGGCCTACTTCTATGGCTGCTTCACCAATACGAACGAGACGGACGTGGGAAAAGCGGCCGTGGAGCTCCTGGAGGCGCACGGACTCACCGTGATCGTCCCGCCCCAGCGCTGCTGCGGGATTCCGCGTCTCGGTGTCGGGGATCTCCGGGGGGCGAGGGAGATGGGGCTGCGGAACCTCGAACTGCTCCTGCCGACGGCGCGGGAGGGGACGGATATCGTTTTTTCCTCGACGAGCTGCGGCCTGATGCTCCGCCACGAGTACGGCCGGATCCTCAACCTCCCGGGTGCGGAGGAGCTTGCCGGCCGTCTCTTCGACATCTCTGAATACCTGCTCGGTCTGCACGCGGAGGAAAAGCAGACCGTGACCTTCAAGCCGCTTTCCCTGAAAGCGGCCTACTTCGCCCCCTGTCATCTCCGATCGCTCAACACGGGCTTCCCGGCCCTGGAGCTGCTGCGCCTCATCCCGGGTCTGGAGGTCTGCCTGCTCGACGCGGAGTGCTGCGGCCTGGGCGGCCTCTACGGCTTCAAGACCGAGAAATTCGCGATCGCCGAGGAAATCGGAAAGGATGTGGCCGAGGCGGTCGACCGAATGAAGCCCGATATCATTCTCACGGACTGCGAAGGGTGCCGGATGCAGATCCGCCACCTGACGGGCTTGCAGGTCCTCCACCCCCTTCAGTTGCTTCGCAATGCCCTGCCGCAGCACGCTGTTCATTGATGAAAGGAGTGTGGCCGATGGGTCAGGACGATTCCTGTCAATGGGTCGATAACGCGCATGATCTTGCCGGGATGCTCAAGACCGGTGGCGCAGTCGTTGCCCTTTTTTATGCCTCCTGGTGTTCCTTCTGCGTCAAGTTTCTGCCGGCATTCCAGCAACACGCTCAGGGAAATCGCGGACGTTTCGTCATCGTGCAGGATGACGACGAGGCCATGGCAGCCCAGTACTCCGTCGATGTCTATCCGACCGTGCTGTTCATCGAAGGGGGAACCGTTCTAAAAAGGCTGGACGGCGTTCTGGGCGTCGGTCTGGACGAGAAGAAGCTGGCCGGATTTATCGCCTCCTGTCCCCTGTCGTAGAGACCGCCGCGGCCTCCAATTCGCGCGCAGACTGCGTCCTCACCTGATCATGGCCGGCCGGATGCGGGGATCCGGTCCGCATGCGGGTCGGACAAGACGTTGCCTCTGGGGATGAGGTCCGAGAGAGCCGGCGTCTGCGTGCTCAGGGGGCCAGATAGCGGGCCGCCCACCCGATCCCGAGCTCTTCGAGCCGGGCCGGCGTCGGCACCCCGGATTCATCCCATCCCATCAGCCGGTAATAGGTCTTCCGCGCTTTGGCAAACTTTTCGGGATCGAGCCCCTTGAGCGGGCCGTCGGACGGGGTTTCCAAAAACCGTTTCGGCAGAGCGTCATCCTTTTCCGTAAAACCCTCCCGGATATTGAAGATCCGGGAAAGGTCGATGCCCCGCTCGGCAACCTGCATCAGCTCCTGCGCGGTCATCGTCACTCCGGTCACGCAGGCCACCGCCTCCATGAGCTGAGCCTCGGTCCAGGGGACGAACCTGCACATCCCCAGGGTATTGGTCAACTCTGCCGAATACCCCTTCTCATAGAGCTTGGCGCCGGTCTCCCTATCCAGATCGTCCATGTCGTGAATCGTGGTGTTGTGGTCGGCGCCGGCCGCATTGATGCTGTAGTGGAGACCCATGAGCTGCTTCCGTCGCGGCTCGTGCATCGGGAGTTCCTGCCCCTTGACCTGCATGGCCCATGCTTCCGACCCCTTCCCGATCTTCTCCGCGGCCCGTCGGGTCCCCTCTGCCAGAAGGTCTCCCAGCCCCTGGCGAAGCGCGATCCGCTCCACCATCCGGACCATCGCCTCGGCATTGCCGAAGGTCAGATCCAGGCCATCGGCATCCGCCCGGCTCAGAACCCCCCTTTCCACGCACTCCATGGCAAAGGCGATCGCGACCCCCGCCGAAATCGTATCGATTCCGTAGCGGTTGCAGAGCTCATGGGCCTTCATCAGGGCCTCCAGATCGTCGATGCCGCAATTGGAGCCGAGGGCGGCAAGCGTCTCGTACTCCGGCCCGCCGTACACCGGGTCGATCGAGAATCTCTCTTCAAGTCTGACCACCCGTTTGCAGCGGATGGGGCATCCGTAGCAGTTGCCCATTTTCTCGACATACTTTTCGCAGAGGAGCTGCGCATTGATCTTTTCGATGCCGGGAAACCGTCCCCCCTGGAAATTGCGGACGGGCAGGTTTCCGTTCGACTCATAGCCGCGCATGTCCGAGCCGGTTCCGTATCGCCAATGCTTGGACTTTTCCCTGTAATTCAGGTGCATCCAGCGGTTCAGTTCGCGGAGCTTTTCAGGATCGGCGGTCTCGGGCAGACGGCTACCCCGTACGGCGACCGCCTTGAGCCGCTTGGAACCCATCACCGCCCCCACCCCGGTCCTTCCGGCCACGTGGGTAATGTCATTCGCAATGCTCGCAAAGCGGACCATTCTCTCTCCGGAGGGGCCGATCACCGCGGTCCGGACCCGCCGATCCCCGAGCTCTTCCCGGATCGCCCGTTCGGTGTCCGCCGTCTCCAGACCCCAGAGCCGTTCCGCCATCCGGATTTCCGCCTTCCCGTCCTTGATCCAGAGATAGACCGGCTTGGGGGAGACCCCCTCGATGACCACGGCTTCGAAGCCGGCCCTCTTCAACTCCGCCCCCCAGAACCCGCCGGCCTCCGATTCTCCATAACCGCCCGAAAGCGGGGACTTGCATCCGGCGCTGTTGCGCCCGCTGCCCGCGAAGGGGTGCCCGGTCAGGGTGCCCAAGGCAAAAACGAGTCTGTTTTCAGGTGCGAACGCATCGATCGCCGGCGGCACCTCGGTCAGGAGCGTATGGGCGATGATTCCCCGGCCGCCCATCATGAGCCGGTACCGCTCTTCGTCGATCTGATCGACATTCAGTTTCCCGGCGGTCAAATCCACCCGCAGGATGTTCTTGTTGATTCCCTTCATTTTCTCTCCTCAAGTAATCGTTCCGAATCAAAAAAGTGCAGCCGAGGATATCCGTTACGGTTTGGCAGTGCAACATATTTTGGGGGCAGCGTATCAGTTTGTATCAGCCTGGTGCAGTGACGCCTTGGTACCCCAAACTGAGACACCACCATTTTTTGCCATGTGTCGAACGCCGGACCGCATTGACTTCGACGGCCTTCATTCCTATATGAATGACTATGGAATCAAATGGGATGTTCGCGCGATTCTGGGTCCGCATCACGGTCTGCGTCCTGGCATTGTGCATCCTCTCGGGGTGTTTCCGGGCCGTCCGCCAGATTGCCCAGAGCGCCCGTGCGGAAAGGGCCTCCGGCCACGTTTCTGCAGCGGGCGAAGAAGGCGTGCCGCCGGAGGTGCTCGACGAGCTCCGCAGTGTGGTCAGGCAGGGCGTCCGCGGCATCACGGCGATCGTCATGAAGGATGGAAGGCAGCTCTTCCGGGCGGACGTCGGGGAGATCGGCCTGACGACGCAATACCCGGTCGCCTCCGCTTCCAAATGGATGACCGCTGCGCTGGTCATGACGGTCGTGGATGAGGGCAGGCTCCGCCTCGACGATCCGATAGTGAAGGTTCTCCCCGAGTTTACCGACGCCGCCGGCCGGATTACGCTGCGGCAGTTGCTGGCGCAAACGGCCGGCCTGGGCAGTCTGAGATCGCTCGCCGACGCGAAGCAGGACGCGCGCATGACCCTGGCGGAATCGGCCGCCGAGATCGCGCGGCGACCCTTGGAAGATCCGCCCGGTGAGGTCTTCAGGTATGGCGGACCGGGTTTCCAGGTGGCCGGTGCGCTCGTTGAGGCCGTGACGGGAAGGCGCTGGGCGGATCTGTTCGCTGAGCGCCTTGCGGAGCCGCTCGGGATGACGCACACTTACTGGGTGCACCTGCCCGATCGGGGCGTTTCGCCGGACGACACGAGGAATCCCCTCCTGCAGGGCGGCGTGGTCACGACGGCCGATGATTACATGCGTTTTCTCCAAATGATGGCCGGGCGAGGCATTTTTGACGGCAAGAGGCTCCTCTCGGCTGAGGCGGTCGATGCGATGGAGACCGTTCAGACGCTCGGCAAGCCGATGGCGTACCTGCCGCTGGGCGCTCGGCAGGGGGCGCAATATGCACTGGGAAACTGGTGTGAGCGCTGGGATGAGGGTGGCCGGTGTTCGCTCATGTCGAGCCCCGGATCATTCGGAACCTATCCGTGGATCGACCGGCAAAGCGGTCTTTATGGAATATTCTTCCTGCGAGACCGGTTTTCCCGGGTGGCCGGGCATTTGCTGAAAGCCCGGTCGGCGATCATCGGAAACGGCTGGGCCCCATGAGGGTCATCGCCAGCGGGCATTTTGTCATCACGCAGGGCCTTCCCCTCAGGGAATTCCAGGCCTGGGGTGGGTGTGAAGTTCGAAGCGCTGTTCATCGACCTCGGCGCCCCAGCGGCTGCCTCGCTGCTGGCGGACCAGATGGAAACCGTGCTTCTCGTAGAGGTGCCTGGCTGCATGCAGGCCTTCGAAGGTCCATAGATAGACCCGTTCGTATTGCCGCGATCCGCAGAACGCCATCGCCGACGCGATCAGCGCCGTCCCGATTCCTGTTCCGCACTCCTCGTCGGAAACGATGAACCAGCGGAATCCGAGCAGTTTTTGACGCAGTTGAATCCCATCCTCTCCATGCAGGAGACGAATTTGTCCTTGACGATCACTTTGTCGATCCCCATGCCGACGGCGTAGCCCAGAGGCCCTGTGGCAATTAACAGTCCGGTTTTCGCGGGAATCACGAGGAGGTTGCAGTCGGAAGTTGCGGTCTTGAAGGGTTTTTCATCCGCAGCTGCGATATCGTACATTTCCGCTTCCGGCACATAGTAGGAGGGAACCTTCAGCGCCTCGCCCCAGGCCAGGGCGCCGATCTCCTCGGCGAATCCGGTCTTTCTCCGGATCGCCGCGGTTACCCCGACGTTCCTGTAGTAGATCGCATACCGCAAAGCCGTCCATCCCGATCCATCCTTGAGATTCGTGTCGGGATTCTTGTTCAGCAGACAATTCAACAGTTGTTCGGCACTCTCGTCGTCGTGGTAACTTTGGGCGGCACGATGGAGGGCGGTGGTGCCGGAACTGTCCTGTATATTGACATCGGCGCCGCTCTCCACGAGCAATTTCGTCATCTTGTGGTCCATGTTCCGGACAGACTGGTGCAAGGCCGTTTCACCATACAGGTTTCTTGCATTGACGTCTGCCCCGCTCCGTATCAGCATTCCGGCGATCTCCGGATATCCGTAGCCGGTCGCATACATCAACGGCGTCCACCCCTGCGGGTCCGGAATATTGACTCTGGCGCCCCGATCGATCAATATCCGCGCCGTTTCGGTCTGTCCGTGATAGACAGCATAAAACAAGGGGGTCCAACCATGTTGATCCGCCTCATCGATTCTCGCGCCTTCCTGGATCAGCTTCTGGGCCATCTGCGGTTGCCCCTTGGACGCGGCCTCGATCAGTGGGGTCTTCGGAGCCGTGGCGCATCCGGCGGTGAGCAGATACACCGTGAATCCCCAAAATAGAAAAAGGCTGCGATATCTCATCACTCTTCTCCTTCAAATCCCATGAACGCCTTCCTGCGGCCTGGCCTCTGTGCCGCCCGGCATCGCCAACGGAAGGCGGTTTCCGCGATGCACGCCGGGCCGCGAACGGCGGCGTGAACAAGGGAGCTGTCTCTTTCGAGCTTCCGGAGGCCCGGTCATTCATGACACCAGATCATGGTCATGCAACGGTGACATGGCGTGATGGAAATACCGGCTCTCACAATCTGTTTTTTGAGGTGATCTCTCTATAGATCTCCGGGGTTCATAACGCAACATCTTTCCGCATTCTGCCCGGATGTCTGGGAATGAAAAAGCCGCCCGTCATCAAGACGGGCGGCCGTTTGTACCTCACCGCTTCGGTCGTTTGATTGATCTCTACGCGAAATAGCGCTTCAGCAGGCCCTGGAACGCCTGTCCGTGCCGTGCCTCGTCCTTGCACATCTCATGCACGGTGTCGTGGATCGCGTCGAGCCCCAGCTGCTTGGCGAGGACCGCAATCTCCTTCTTCCCCTTGCAGGCGCCGAACTCCGCATCGAATCTCATCTGCAGGTTCTTCCGGGTGTCGGGAGCAAGACACTCGCCCAGCATTTCGGCAAAGCGAGCGGCGTGGTCCGCCTCCTCGAAGGCGATGCGCTTGTAAGCCTCGGCGACCTCGGGATAGCCCTCCCGGTCCGCTTGCCGGCTCATCGCCAGGTACATCCCCACCTCCGTGCACTCCCCGGTGAAATTGGCCCGGAGACCTTCGACGACCCTGACATCCACCCCCTGGGCGACGCCGATCTTGTGGCCGTCGGCCCACTCCAGCGGACCTTCGCCCCTGGCCGTGAACTTTTCCTTTGCCGCCCCGCACTGGGGGCATTTATCCGGCGCCGCAGCGCCCTCGTAGACATAACCGCACACACCACACACATACTGCTTCATCTGACACAAACCTCCTCCGTTGAATTATTGGTCATTTCTTCAATACGAACCCGTATTGGACAAAACTTCTTCTTCCGCGACGCGGCCGCGGAACACGCGATAGACCCAGATCTTGTAGGCGATCACGATCGGAACGAAGATGAGCGCGACGACGGTCATGATGGCCAGTGTATAAGGGCTGGACGACGAATTGAAGATCGTCAGGCTGTAGGCCGGGTCTATGCTCGAGGGGATCAGGTTGGGGAAGAGCCCCGCGACCCCGGTGAATGTGACAAAGAGGATCGTCACGCACGAGGCCGTGAACGACTTCAGCATCTCCCCCTTCGCTGCGAAGTACCGGATGGCGACGAGCGCTGCAACCGCGATCAATGGTATCGGCATGAGCGCCGGCCAGCGGAGATAGTTGTCGAAGAGATGCGTGGCGAAATTCGCAGCGACGAGGAAGAGAACGGCCACGGCCAGAAGCCACGGCCAGAGGCGGCGGGCCGTATCGCTTCCCCGGCCGCTGAGCGGACCTTGGGTCTTGACCGAGACGTAGAGCGCCCCATGGACGGCAAAGAGCAGGACAAAGAGGACCCCCGTCAGCAGCCCGTAGGGGTTCAGGAGCGAGAGGAGCGAACCGTGATATCCGGTCTGATCCATGGGCAGGCCGCGGAAGATGTTGCCGAATGCGACGCCGAAGAGGAGCGCCGGGAGAAAGCTCGACACGATGATCGCCCCGTCGCACAACGACCGCCACCGGGGGGTATCGGCCTTGGCCCGGAATTCGAAGGAGACGCCGCGGACGATCAGGGAAAAGAGCAGCAGGAGCAGCGCCGTGTAGAGATAGCTGAACATGAGCGCGTAGGTCGTCGGAAAGGCCGCGAATGTGGCGCCGCCCGCGGTCACCAGCCACACCTCGTTTCCATTCCAGACCGGCCCCACGGTTTGCAGCAGCACGCGCCGGTCCGTGTCGCTCTTGCCCAGAATGCCGGAGAGCATTCCCATGCCCAGGGAAAACCCGTCCAGCATGAAATAGACGGCCCACAAAACGGCCCAAAGGATGAACCAGGTGATTTGCAGTTCCATGTCGATCTCCTCCTTTCCGGCATGAACGGACGGCCGCCCATTTTCCAGTTAAGCGGGTCCCTTTCTCGAGTATTTGATCAGCAGATAGCCATCGATGACGGCCAGGCCCCCATACAGGATCGTCAATCCCAGAAGCGAGAGGACGACCTGCGCCGTGCCGATCGCCCGCGAAACCGCGTCGGCCGTCTTGAGGACCCCGTAGACGATCCAGGGCTGGCGCCCGACTTCGGCGACGATCCAGCCGAGCTGACCGGCGATGTAGGGCATCGGCAGCGAGATGAGCGCGAGCTTCAGAAAGAGCCTGTGGTCCTCGAAATCCCTCTTCCCGGAATAGTAGACACCCAGGAGGCAGACCAGGATCATCGCCATCCCGAGGCCGGCCATCAGCCGGAAGCTCGCGAATGTCGGCCAGACGGGGGGGCGCAGCTCCTTTGGAAACGATTTCAGCCCCCGGACCTCGCTGTTGCCGTCGCGAAACGACAGAAAGCTGATCATCTTGGGAATCTCAAGCCACGCGATGAGGTTGCCCTCATTCCGTTCATCGGGAATCTGGAGCACGATCAGAGGGGCGCCGCGCTGGGTCTCCCAGACCGACTCCATGGCTGCCAATTTGGCCGGCTGGGTCTTGGCGATTTCGACGGCATGGAAATCGCCGGTCATGGCCACGAGCAAACAGGAGACGAGTCCGAAAATGGCCGCCGCCCGGAAGGAGCGCTTGAAGAAGAGGAGTTCGTTCTTCCGGAGCAGATGCCACGCGGAGATGCCCATCACGAAGAAGGCGGCGACGGCATAGCCCGAGGTCACGGTGTGGAAGAACTTGATCCAGCCGTAGGGATTGAGCAGCAATGCTGCAAAATCGATCATCTCGGCGCGAACCTGCCCCGCTGCGCTCGTCACCAGGTGATACCCCACGGGATTCTGCATCCAGCCGTTGGCCAGCAGGATCCAGAGGGCGGAGAGATTGGTGGCGAATGCCACGAGCCAGATGGCAGCGGCGTGCATTTTCGGTGAGACCTTGTCCCATCCGAAGATCCAGACGCCGATGAAGACCGATTCGAGGAAGAAGGCGACGGTCGCTTCGATCGCCAGCGGTGCGCCGAAGATGTCGCCCACGTACCGGGAATATTCCGCCCAGTTCATCCCGAACTGGAATTCCATGGTGATCCCGGTCACGATCCCGAGCGCGAAGTTGATCAGGAAAAGTCTCCCCCAGAACCGGGTCATCTTCAGCCAAGCCTCATCGCCGGTCATGACGTAGCGCGTTTCGAAGTAAGCGGTGAGGATGGAGAGGCCGAGCGTCAGGGGGACAAAGATGAAGTGGAACATGCCCGTGACGGCGAATTGCCATCGGCTCAAGGTCAGAACGTCCATAACGGCTCCTTTCCGATGAGTCCTCAAAAGCGCCTGATGCGCTATTTGGGCGGACAGTTTATCCGCCTGACAGTTGCTTCAACGTGACGCGGCCCAGGATGTCCCGCATCTTCTCCTGGACCTCCCTCCAGACGGGATGGACCGTGCATGCCGCATCCCGGTCGCACGTTCCCGGCCGAAGCAGGCACCGGTTCAAAACGATGGGGCCCTCCACGGCTTCGACGATCTCGAGCAGGGAGATCTCCTCCGCCGGACGGCCGAGCGAGAAGCCGCCGCCCATGCCGCGGGAGGATTTTACCAGGCCCACCTTGCCGAGATTCTGGAAGATCTTCGCGAGCAGGGCCTGGGGAACGTCGATTTCCGCGGACATCACACTGATGAGCGACATACGGCCCTCCGGCTGCGTGGCCAGATAGACCATGCCCCGGATCGCGTAGTCCCCTTTTCTCGTGAGGTGAAGCATTAAAAATCCTAAAAAGACCTTTTTAGTCCTTTTATCCCCGGTAAAGATCTTTGTCAAGGAAAAAATATGAACGGGCCGATGAAAGCCAAGTGCCCCGTCCCAGGGCGGGGCTTCCCGGAAAGGAAGCCGCCTGTTTTGGTTGCGCCCCTTAACCCCGCCTGCAAAGCGGGGCTTTCGGGTTGCGCTCCCGGTCAGGGGGAAGGAGGGGAAACCGGGAGACAAACAGGGGCAGGGGAACGGGCCGGCAAGGCGGTTACAGCCCCAGTCTCTTTCCCGCGTCGTATGCATCCCGGAGTGCGGTAGGGTGCTTTTCGATATCGCCCGGGCCGTCCACGCCGCCAAAAAAGAGCGTTTCATGCTCCGGCACGCTCACCGTCCTGAAGAATGCGGTGGCCGTGGCCCCGGCGCAATGGGCGGCATCCTCTTTCTTCCTGCCTCCCACCAGAAGCAGGAGCCCCTTCCTGCCCAGGGGTCCGGCGGGGATCGGTCTTTTCAGGAGGTATTTTTCACACCAGAAGCACTGGCAGCGGTCTACCATCGCTTTGGCCTGGGCGCTCAGGCCGTGGAAAAAGATCGGGGAGGCCAGGATGATCCGCTCGGCTTCGCGGATCGCCGCGAATATCCCGGCCATCTCATCCTGGACGACGCAGATCCCCGTTTCGGCGCACCCCCCGCAATCCTGGCACGGCCGGATCGTCATGCGGTTGAGCGGATAGACGGTGATGTCGTGGCCGGCCTCCCGAAACGGCAGGAGCGCCCCGTTCATCAGGATCTCCGTGTTGCCGCCGGGGCGCGGGCTTCCGCAAAAAGCGATGATCTTCAACGTTGACGGTTCCCTCGTCCGCGGATGGTTTTCCATGTCACCCCGATGGGTGCTCTGTAGAAAGAAGTATACGATGGGTCGTGCGGCCAGTCAACAGACCATCACTTTCCCGATGGCCATCCCCGGGCTCATGCCCTGAAAATGACATGCTCCATGAAGACCACGGCAAGGACGCCCATGACGAAGCTGTTCCCGACGACCGGACGGATCAGCGCGGGGAAGGATTCGACCACCGGAGTCGGAAGAAAAGCAATGACGACCGCGATGATGAGCGGCAGCCCCAACACCAGAAAATCCTCGAATTCCAGTTGCTTCGTTGACTGGATCAGGACCGTCAGTCCCCCCGCGACCTGGGTCGTGAGGATGTAGGCCAGCGCACTGCCGATGATCACCGGCGGGACACTCCCCAGAAGCGCGATCGTCATCGGCGAAAAGGAGACCGCCAACAGGATCAGCGACGCCGGAACAAGGGTCCAGCGGGACAGACTGCCTGACGACAACACGACGCCCAGGCTGAGGGAATAGTTCACCTGGCCGGCGACACCCAGAAAACTCGTCACTATGTTGCCCACGCCCGTGAAGAGGACCCCCCGATTGATCCGTTCGGGCATGTCGGGCGGGAGAACGAGCGCGTTCATGGACTGGATCGAACCGAGATCGTTGATGGAAAGCGCGATGTAACAGATGATGAAGGAGAGGGTCAGGCCCGCGTCAAAGGAAAAGGTGGTCGTCAGGTTCGTGAAGAAGGGTGCGACGGTGGCCGCTCCCAGCATTGCATCTCCGTGAAAACTGCCGGGGAACAAGGCAAAGTAGAGCAATGTCGCGGCGAACATGGAACCCACGATGAGCGTCGAGCGGCCAATGCCTTTGAGGAACCGGTAGAGTGTGATCATGGCAAGGGTCATGACCAGCGCGAAGGAAAGGTTCGATCCGACGGGACCGCCGACTTTGACATCGGTCACGAGACGGACCACCGTGGGTGTCATGCAGAAAGAGACCAGGAGCAAAACCACGGAAACGACCCTCGGGGTGAACAGCCTTCGGAGCGTCCCGAAAATTCCGGTCACAGCAGATACCGTCAAGAGTACGCTTCCGATCAGCGCAGAGGTGTAGATGGTCGACGTATCGAATCCCACGCTCGAAATGATGCCGATCAGGATGACGGTCGACGGACCAAAAACCAGGGGGAGCCTGTGTCCGGCCAGGATCTCCACCAGGGTGAAGAGGCCGGCTGCAAAAAAGAGCTTCTGGAGGTAAACGGTCCTCTCCCCTTCGTTTTCGAAATGGAAGGCCCCTGCAATCGTCCCCAGGATGATGATCCAGGGGATGACGATGGCGCAAAATTGAAGACCGATCAGAACGGATTCGAGGAGCGGCGGACGGTCGTCGACGCTGTAGCGGAACTTCATGTCGTGTCTCTCTGGAGGCCCGGCGGGGGTGTCTGTGAGCATTCGAGACCAATCGTCTTCCCGGCGGACCGGAAACCTCGCCGGCGATCCCTCGGGCTCGTCGCCTACTTGACGGCAACCACCATGCAGGGTGAGTGCAGGATCACATATTGTGCATTCGAGCCCAAAAGGAATTTTTGCACTTTGGATTTCTTGATCACCCCGATCACGATCTCGTCGGCCTGATGATCTTCGGCGAATTTGACGATATCCTCCCCGGGTTCCAGACCTCGGATCAGGAGGTGTTCCTCACAGGGAATGCCCTCCAGCCTGATCGATTTTGCGGCCTTTTCCAATCGGTCCCGGGTTTTGATGATCTCTTCCGCCTTCTCCTGAGTCCCTCCCACGAGAGAGGTGATCATGTAGATTTTGCCGTCGAAAGCCTTGGCGTGTTTCTTGGCGACATTCAAGGCTGCGTTGGCCGCGTCTGATCCGTCGTATCCCACAACAATGTTCATTTCCGATCTCCTTTCGTCATGGATTAAACCATGCAGGCGTGGCTCAGAATTATAGTAGACCACATGGCGAATGTAAATAGCGTCACCATCGGCAACGGAAGTAGAGATGCGGCTTGCCGCGGCGGTCGGGAAAACGGCCGCCGCGGCGATGGTCCAAATCATTTTACACGATCGGGCCTGTAGGAAGCGATGTCGGGATACTCGACAAACTCGATGAAATTCCCTTCCACCTCTGTTTTGACGCTCCGCCCAAGTCTGGGCAGATGCGCCTCCATCGACGCTTTCCCGACGACCCGATGTCGGTTCCATGACGAGTTCCTCGACGACGGGATTGCCGCTGCTGCCTGTTTGACTTGACAATCTCTCTTTTTTGGGGTTAGTTTGCGCCGATCAGGCTAAGGGTGTTTCCATTTTTCTTCCCCGCCGGGGATGAAAGCCACATAACCCCGGCGGGCAAAGCGATTGTTCGAGAGGTTCTCAGGCAGCAACCATAAATCAGGAGGTAGACATCATGAAACGTTTTGCAGTGGTCATTGCCCTGGCGGTCATGGGTTTCTTCTGTCTGACGGGGGTCGGGTTCTCCCAGGCGATCGAGAACGAGTTCTATCTCATCACCCCGGTCTCCAAGGATGTCCATGATCCGGCCCTGAAGGCCTTCGCGGCCTTCGCGAAGAAGAAGTACAATGTGGATCTCAAAACCAGTGCGATGCCGCAGGGCACGCCGGTCGCCTACGGCCAGATCGTCGAGTGGAAGGGAAAGCCGCAGGCCGACGTTTTCTGGGGCGGCGAGGGAACGCTGTTCGACCTCCTGGCCGAGCAGGGCCTTCTCGACAAGGTGACCATCCCCAAGGCAATGTGGGATGAGATTCCGGCGACGATCGGCAAGCCCGTCGGGCTTCCGCTGAAGGATCCCAAGGGATTCTGGGTGGGAACGACACTGGAACCCTACGGCCTGATCTACCAACCCAAACTGCTCAAACGGCTCGGCGTCGAGCTCAAGGACTGGAACGATCTGCTCAATCCCAAACTGAAGGGCCAGATCGCGCAGTGCACGCCGGACCGCTCCAGCTCGAGCCATGCAAGCTACGAAGTGATCCTCGCCATGTACGGCTGGGAAAAGGGATGGGACTGGCTGGAAAAACTGGCCACCAACACGGGAATCTTCACGGCCCGCTCCCGCGACGTGCCTTCCGTCGTGGCCAAGGGTGAGTTCGCCGTCGGCGTGGCCGTCCCCAGCTACATGGCCTTTGCCGAAGTCCTGGGCGGTTATGACGTGATGTTCGTCTACCCCAAGAATGCCTATGTGACCCCCGAACCGATGGCGGTCCTCAAGGGCGCCCCCCATCCAAAGGCCGCCCACGCCTTCATCGAGTTCCTGCTGACCGAGGAAGGACAGCGGATCTTCATGGAGCGCGGCCTCTACCCCATCACCTCCAAATACAAGGTGAAAGGTGCCCCCAACTCCCCCGCGGAGAAGGCCGTCGAGTTCACGGCCGGCATCCGCTCCTTCTATGACATCCAGGTCGGCAACGTCTACGATCCCAAGGTCGCGGGTGAGAAGAAGCGGAACGAAGAGGTCAACGCCTACTTCCGCAAGGAGATCGCAGAGAAGCACAAGGAACTGATCAAAAAATAGTTTTTTTTCGATAAACCTCATGCTGTCCGCCCGCCCCGGAGGGCTCTTGACCCTCCGGGGCGAGTGAACGGCTGCGGCGGGAACTGGGCTGCGGCCGACGGAGGAGGCGATGGGACACGGATTCACGGGTTCCCGTTTTTTGCGGGAGGGGTCGGCGCGATTGGACAAAAGGTCGGATGGGATAAGACGATGAATATTCAATTGAAAGACATGGTGAAACGATTCGGCGCCCTGGAGGCGGTGAGCCACGTCTCCCTGGACATCCAGGACGGCGAGCTCTTCACGCTCCTGGGGCCTTCGGGTTGCGGCAAGACGACGATCCTGCGTCTCATCGGCGGTTTTCACAAACCCGATCACGGAGAGATCTATTTCGGCGATCGTGAAGTCTCGGGGATGCCCCCCTATGAACGAAACATCGGCATGGTCTTTCAGAACTACGCCCTCTGGCCGCACATGACCATCTTCGACAATGTGGCCTACGGCCTCAAGATCAAGAAAATAGCCTCCGGCGACGTTCCCGGGAAGGTCAACCACGCCCTGTCGCTGGTCAACCTGACGGGCCTCGAAAAGCGGTATCCGGGACAGCTCTCGGGCGGTCAGCAGCAGCGCGTCGCTCTCGCCCGCGCCCTGGTCCTCAATCCGGACGTGCTTCTCCTGGACGAGCCCCTCTCCAACCTGGACGCCAAGATCCGCCAGCAGGTGCGCGCCGAGATCCGGAAGCTCCAGAAGGACCTGGCCATCACTGCCATCTACGTGACCCACGACCAGGAGGAGGCCTTGACCCTCTCGGACCGCATCGCCGTCCTCGACCACGGGAAGATCCAGCAACTCGGCTCCCCCCGGGACCTCTACCAGAGGCCGGAAAACCCGTTCGTGGCCGATTTCATCGGTATCAACAACATGGTCGACGGAACCGTGAAGGAGATCCAGGAGTCGAAGGGATGGATGGCCGTCGAAACCCGTTTCGGCCTCATCAAATGCACCTTCGAAGCCCGGTTCAAGACGGGGGAAACCTGCAAGGTGACCGTCCGCCCCGAAGTCGCCACCCTCTGCAACTCCGGCGATAACATCGGCGCAGAGATGAACCTGATCGAAGGGACAGTCAGCTTTGCCTCCTACATCGGCAACGCCATCCGCTACGACATCGAACTGGCTCCGGAGACCATCTTCAAGGTCGACGTGCAGAATCCCTGGAACCAGCAGCCCTTCCCCATCGGCGAGAAGGTGCATGTCTGCTTTCCCATCCAGATCACCTTGGGGATTCCCGCTTAGGAGAAGAGAGGAACGACCACGTGAACTCAGAAAACAGCGTTGCCCTGCCCAAGCCCGGCGTCTGGTCGGAGGTGAAGCCCAGCGGCTTTTTAAGTTACGGTCTTATCTGGGCCTTTTTCATCGTCTTTCTGATCTACCCTTTGATCCGGCTCTTCTACGACAGCTTCACCACCGAGGCCGGGGTGTTCACCATCGCCAATTTCCAGGATTTCTTCACGGACGCCTTCTACCTGAAGTCCCTGTTCAACTCCCTGATCCTGGGCGTGGCTACCGTGATCACGACCTCGATCATCGGCATCGCCATAGCATTTCTCTTGCTCCGTTACGACTTTTTCGGCCGCGGCCTCTTCTCCTATCTGACGATCATCCCGATGATCATGCCCCCCCTGGTCGGCGTCATGGGATTCGTCTTCATCATGGGCCGGGCGGGGACCGTCAACATCATCCTCCAGGACTATTTCGGCTTCACCCAACCGGTCAACTTCATGTACGGCCTGCACGGGGTGCTCCTGGTGGAGACGCTGCACCTTTTCCCCCTGATGACCCTCTCCATCGTCGACGCCATGGGCAAGATCTCGCCGTCGCTCGATGAGGCGGCCGAGAGCGTCGGCTCCCGGGGACTCCGCAAGTTCTGGGACATCACCTTTCCGCTGACCACCCCCGGCTATGTTTCCGGGGCATTGCTGGTCTTCATCTGGACCTTCGCCGATTTCGCCACGCCGCTGGTGGTGGGGATCTCGGACCTGCTGGCCTCCCAGGCCTACCTGAACATCGTCCAGTTCGTGGACCGGCGGCTCTTCAAGATGGGGATCGTGATTTCGGCCATCATGGTGATCCTGGCGATCCTGTTTTTGATCATCGCCAAGAAGTACGTCTCGATCAAGGATTACAGCTCGCTCTCCTATTCGGTGATCGAGCGCAGGAAACTCTCCCCCCTGGCTCAGGTGGGCGCGGTCTCTTTCCTGTCGTTCATCCTGCTTCTGGCCTTCATCCCCTACCTGGGGTTGGCTTTGGATTCATTGGGCAAGGGGTGGGCCCTGACTCCCTTCCCGGTGAAATACACGCTGCAGTATTTCGAACGGGTGGCCTTCGAGACACCCAAATTCATCATCAACTCCCTGCTCTTTTCGGGGATATCGGTCGTGATCTGCATCGCCGTGGGGGTGCCCGTCGCCTGGGTGATGGCCCGGACGAAACTTCCGGGGCGGGGGATCCTCGACTCGCTGACCACGCTGATCCTGGCCCTGCCGGGGACCGGCATCGGCATCGCCTACATGCGGGCCTTCCGGGATCCGGCCCCCTTCATGACCACGGCCCTGATCGGCATGTGGATCATCATCCCCATCGTGCTCGCGGTCCGGCGGTTGCCGTACACGGTGCGGGGGACCTTCGCCTCGCTCTTGATCGTCCACCGCTCCTTCGAGGAGGCGGCCGAGAGCGTCGGCGCGACCAAACCCAGGACCTTCAAGGATGTCACGCTTCCCCTGATCTGGAAGGGGGTCCTGGTGGGGTCGCTCTACTCCTTCATCCTGGCCCTTCAGGAGGCCTCGGCCACGTTGCTTCTGGTGATTCCGGGCCATGAGATGATGACGGTGGGCATCTTCAACTTCTACATCGGAGGTTCCGTCAACGAGGCTGCCGCCCTCGGCGTCATCCTGATCATCCTCGGTGCCGCCTGTCTCTTCATCATCAACCGGATGGCCGGCTCCAAGATGGGAGGCGTCTTCGGCTGATGTTCAAGGGGTTCATCTTCGATCTGGACGGGACCGTCTACCTCGGCGAGCGTTTGCTTCCCGGCGCCGAGAGAACTATTTGCCTGCTGCGGGAGGCGGACAAAAGGGTCGTCTTCCTCTCCAACAAGCCGCTCTACACCCGTGAGGACTACGCGGCGAAGCTCACGCGCCTGGGCGTTCCCACGAAGTCCGCAGAGGTGGTGAACTCCACTTTCGTCCTGATCCGCTATCTGCAAAAGAGGGCGCCGGATGCGAAGATCTTCGTCATGGGCGAGCTGCCGTTCGTGGCGGAGATGGCCCGCGCCGGTTTCCGCCTGACCGAGGAGCCGGGGGAGATCGATTACGTCGTCGCCGCCTTCGACCGGACCTTCGACTACCGGAAGCTCAACATCGCCTTCCAGGCGATCAAAAAAGGGGCCCACTTCATCGCCACCAACCCCGACCGGACCTGCCCCGTGGAGGGTGGGGAGCTTCCGGACTGCGCGGGGGTTATCGCCGCCCTCGAGGCGACGACGCTCAAAAAGGTGGAGGTGATCGTCGGCAAGCCCTCGCCCATCACCGTGCAGGTGGCCCTGGAGGTGATGGGGCTTAAAGCCGGGGAATGCCTTCTCGCGGGCGACCGGCTCGAAACGGACATCCGTATGGCTCTGGAGTCGGGGATGAAGGCGGCCCTGGTCATGTCTGGCGTCACCGATCGAAAGACTCTGGAAGCCTCTCCCATCAAGCCGGACTACGTCTTCGACACCATCGCCGGAATCGAGGGGTTGCTGTAGGCACTTCCGCATGACCATGTCCTCCAGCTTTTGCCGCTGCTCCATGTCCGGCTCGTCTGGGTCACGCTGGCGGGCTGGATCGCATTCGTGCAGTTGCCCGATCCGTCCTCCGCCGTCGGCGCCTCGAGCGGATCACCCGGAAGAGGCAGAGAGAGGGTCAGCCCATCCGGGGGAGCTCTCGAGACAGCCACGTCAACCGCACACCGTTGGGCGGGATCCGCCCTGAGGCATCCCCGCCAGTCCCCGCCGGGGTTGTGAAAATTCGAATTCCGTGTAAGCTGCAAAGGACGTTTACTCTGCAACTGACACATTTCGAGGAGAAAGGGGCGGCCGTCCCGTGCGGTTCGAAAGACTCAAATTATCCCTGATCGCCGCCTTCCTGCTGGTGGCGATGATTCCCCTGTCCGGACTGGTGTATCTGGTCGAGACAGACGGGGAACGGCTTATCAAGGAAAAGGTCTCCGCCCACCTGCTGGGCCTGTCGGCAAAGAGCGCCGATGAGATGTCCCGTTTCATTCTCGAACGTCGCAACGACATCCAGATGCTGTCCCACGCCGTCCCCGCGGGCGACATCGGTTCGGATGCCGCCTTGAAGCGCCACTTCGCCAGGATGAAGGAAAGCTACCGGGCCTATATCGATTTCTTCGTCGTCGACACCAGGGGGCGAATTACCTTCCGGGGATTGAAGCCCGGGATTCGTGCGGAGGAGCTGATCGGTCATAGAGCCGACATCAGGCTTTCCGATCGCGGGGAGGCGGTAGGCGACGTTTTTCTCCTCGCCGTTGACGGCACGCGGATCCCGGTCATTGTGATGTCCACGCCCGTTTCAGATTCCGACGGGAGGCCGGTGGCCACCCTCTTTGCCGTCATCGATTTTCGCCAGGCCACGGAAGCCTTGAACACGGTCATCGAAAAAACGGGCGAGGTTTACCTGGTCAACCAAGAGGGTTATTTCATCTCCTCGTCCCGCTTCGGCGTCGAGGTCCTCAAAGACAGGATTCCTCTTTCGCTGCAGAGAACGGGGAACCGGGTCGCGGGGATCGACGAGCCGATCGACTACCGGGGGAAAAATGTTTTGCACGCCTACCGGAGAATCCCCGATTTCAACTGGTACGTCATCGCCGAGCAGGACCGCGACGAGGCACTCCTGGAGCTTTACCGATTCCGAAAATTCACATTCGTCTACGTGACCGTCACCATCCTGGCCGTCTTCGGTCTGGCCTACGGGATCGCCACCCTTCTGGTCAACCGACTGAGGATGACGTACCGGCGGGAGAAGGAGCTCGAGTTCCAGGTCACCCGGAAGGACAAGCTCGCGGCGCTCGGGCTTCTTTCCGCGGGGCTGGCTCACGAACTCAACACCCCCCTGGCCGACGCCCTGCTGTACACGCAGATGATCCAGGAAGAGCTGGAGGAGAACGACAGGGAACTGATCCGCAAGAGGCTCGCCACGATCGAAGAGGTCATCAAACACGGCAGCCTCGTCGTGAAAAACCTGCTCGCCTACACGCGTCACACGCAAAGCGGAGCGGAAACGACGAACATCGCCGAGACCTTCGAAAAATTGCTGAACCTGGTCGGGCCGCATTGCGATTCCAGGAAGATAAATATCGTCAGTGACATAGAGCCGTCTATGCCGAGGGTCAGGGCCGAAACCGGCGTCGTGCAGGAGATCCTGACCAACCTCGTCGCCAACGCGATCGACGCCATGCCGCAGGGCGGAACGCTGAAACTGACTGCCCGGTACATGTCCGTTCTGGAGAAGGTCCGGATCGACGTTGCCGATACGGGACAGGGGATACCGTCCCATCTGTTGGGGCAGGTCTTCGACCCCTTCTTCACGACGAAGTCCCCGGGCGAAGGTACGGGTCTGGGGCTTTTCGTCAGCCATGAGATGGCCAAGAGGCTGGGAGGCGCGATGAAAGTGATCAGCACTCAGGGGGATGTGGCGGGGCGGGGAGAGACGATCTTCACGGTGGAGCTGCCCGTCGACCTCGACGGCGCGGTCAGGGGGTGATTGCATGCAGGGGTACCGGATTCTGATCGTGGAAGACGATCCGAAAATGAGGGAGGCGCTGCAATACATCATGCGCAAGGAGGGCTACGCGGTCGACGCCGTCGACACGGGCGAGGGGGCGCTGGAGAAGCTCAAGACGGCGGACTTCGAGCTGATCATATCCGACCTGAAGCTTCCGGGGATGGACGGCATGGATGTTCTGCGGGCAGCCAAAGGGTACCGGCCCGATGTCGGCGTGATCGTCATCACCGCCTATGGCACCGTCGACTCGGCGGTGGCGGCCATGAAATCGGGGGCCGAGGATTACATCACCAAACCCTTCAACATCGACCACATCCGCCTGGTCGTGAAAAAGACCCTTGAAAAACAGGCACTGTCGGCGCGCAATGCCCTTCTGGAGAGCCAGCTGCGCAAGAAGTACCGGTTCGAAAACATGATCGGCAGCAGCGAGGCGATGGTCGCCGTCTACCGGATGATCGACCGGATCAAGGACTCCAGAACCACGGTGCTGGTCCGGGGTGAAACCGGCACCGGCAAGGAGCTGGTCGCCAGGGCCATCCACTTCAACAGCGTGCGCGCGGCCAATCCGTTCATCCCCCTCAATTGCGCGGCCCTGACCGAAAACCTCGCCGGAAGCGAACTCTTCGGCCACGTGAAGGGCTCTTTCACGGGGGCTCTGCGGGACAGGCGTGGCATTTTCGAGATGGCCGAAGGGGGCACCATTTTCCTCGACGAGATCGGGGAGATGGGCCCGGGGCTGCAGCAGGTCTTCCTAAGGGTCCTGGAGGATGGCGAGATCCAGCCGGTCGGCTCCGCAGAGCGCAGGAAGGTGTCCGTCCGGGTCATCGCCGCCACGAACCGGAATCTCGATCAGCTGGTCCGGGAGGGGAAATTCCGTGAGGACCTCTATTACCGGATCAACGTGGTGGCCGTCGATCTGCCGCCGCTTCGGGAGCGTCGGGAGGACATCGGCGTGCTGGCCCGCCATTTTCTCGACAAATACGCGGCGGAAAACGGCAAACCGCTCCACAGCCTCTCCCCGGAGGCGCTGGCGCTGCTCGAGTCCGCTCCCTGGCCCGGGAACGTCCGGGAACTGGAAAATGTGATCGAGCGCGCCGTGCTCCTGGCAGAGGGAAATGAAATCACCCCCGCAAATCTCCCCCGCCATGTCCACCATCCGCCTCCGGAGGACCCGGCGGCATGCGAGGCCGACGGATCGCTGGAGCAGGTCGGGCGAAACCACATTGTCGACGTGCTCCGCGCCACAGAAGGGAACAAGGCCAAGGCCTCGGCCATCCTCGGCATCAACAGGACGACCCTGTGGCGCATGATGCAGAAGCTGAAGATCGCGGACGGGGAGTTCCTGCCGAAATAGTCCCTGCCGTTGCAGAAGGCAACGCGCGTTGCATCGCACAATGCCTTTGGTGCGCCAGCGAAAGGCAATCCACCCACCCCTCATCACAAAAATATCACATCACATCAGATGTTTAGGTGATTATCCCCGACGTCTCCGCGGACTGGCACGCCCTGTGCTCTAAGGGATGAGCAGATCCACAAAACATCGGAAGGGGAGAAGAAACATGAACGATCAGAGTTTCGGAAATCTTAAGGATTGGGGTGGCGTCCTGGAGAAACTGGAGGCGCTGGCAATGGCGGGAAAACTCGGAGACCATCAAGACGAGTTGATCAGGCTCCTGCGTTACAACGACAACTGGCGGTTGCGCGAAGCGGCCTTGGGGGCGCTGCCGCGGATTCAGGCGCCGAGTCCCGCCCTCATCGACGAGGCGTTGGCAATCATGATGTGCGACGATCTCTACCATGACGTCCGGATTCTGGCCGCTGACGCCCTGGGCAAAACCCTCAGGAAAAAGGCCAAGGCCGGTTCGCGGGGTCACGACAAAGCGGGGGAGCCCGTCGGAAAGGTCCTCGATGGCATGAACCGCCTGCTCAATGATCCCCAGCCCCCGATCCTCCACAAGGCGGTGCAGGCGTCACTGGAAAAAATCGTTAACGGATAGCCTCTTTGCCGCCGTGCCGGCCTTGAGCCTCTTGCATAGAAGGGAGATAGAGCCATGATCATAGGAGTGCCGAAGGAAATAATGCCCGGGGAGAACCGGGTGGCAGCCATACCGGAAACCGTGGCCAAGTTCGTCAAACTTGGTTTGGAGGTACTGGTCGAGTCCGAGGCCGGCGGAGGGATCTATTTCGGCGACGACGACTACGTCAAGGCGGGGGCCCGGATCGCGCCCGATGCCAAAACCGTTTACGGGAAGGCCGACATCGTTCTGAAGGTCAAGGAGCCCCTCTTCGACGAGAGGCGCGGCGTCCATGAAATGGATCTGCTGCGGGAAAAGCAGACGCTGATCACCTTCCTCCACCCCGCCGCGCCCGCCAACCACGGGATGGTCAAGACGCTGCGGGAGAGGAACGTCACCGCCTTTTCCATGGACAGCATCCCCCGTATATCGCGGGCCCAGCGGATGGACGCCCTGACCTCCATGAGCACCCTCACCGGATACAAGGCCGTGCTGATCGCCGCGAACCGCTTCCCCAGGATCATCCCCATGGTTGGCACGGCCATCGGTTTGATCAGACCGGCCAACGTCCTGGTCATCGGAGCGGGCGTCGTGGGCCTCCAGGCTATCGCGACGGCCAAGCGGCTCGGGGGCGTGGTCAAGGTCGTCGACATCCGGCCGAACGCCCGGCAGGAGGGGGAGAGTCTCGGCGCCAAGGCTGCGGGTTTCATCGTTCCCGCTGATCTTGCCATGGCCGACGGCGGATACGCCAAGGCCCTTTCCGCGGAGTGGCTGGAGTTGGAGCGCGACGCCATCGCCGGGGTGGTGGCCGATGCCGACATCGTCGTGCTGAGCGCCCTGGTGCCAGGCGAAAGGGCGCCGATCCTCCTCACAGATTCGATGGTCGCCGCCATGAAGCCCGGCTCCTCCATCGTGGACGTTTCCATCGACCAGGGCGGCAACTGCGCCCTGACCGAACCGGGAACCGAGACCATCAGGCACAACGTCTTCATCTGCGGTATCAAAAACATCCCCGGCTCCGTCCCGGTGCACTCGTCGTGGCTGTACGCCAACAACATGTACCATTACGTCGCGAATCTCCTCAAGAAGGGCGACGGGTTCGATCTGAGCGACGAGATCGTCCGGGAGTCGCTCGTCACCCATGCAGGCAAAATCGTCCACGCAGGCACGCTCAAGGCGCTCGGCGAGAATCCCGATCCGGGATCCGGAGGACCGATATGACCGATCTGCTCCTGCTCTTCGGGGTGTTCGGCTTCTCCTTTGCCGTCGGATACCTCCTGATATCCAAGGTCCCGCCGCTTCTCCACACGCCGCTGATGTCGCTCACCAACGCCATCTCGGCGGTGACGATCCTGGGGGCGCTCCTCCTGTTCGCCGTCCCATCCACCCCGTTCGAGGTGGCACTCGGCGCTGTGGCCCTGCTCACGGCGGCCTTCAATGTTGTCGGAGGCTTTGCGATTACCGGCAGGATGCTCCTGCTTTTCAGGAAGAAAGGAGCGGGGTCCGAATGACGAGTTCCTCCACCGGTCTTCTTCTGGATCTGGCCATCGTGCTGATCCTGTTGGCGGCCTTTTGGCAATTCAGGACCCCTGGCGGGGCCAAGCGGGGGACCCTGACCGCTGTGATGGCCTTGGCCTGCGCCTTGGTTTTGGTCCTGGTGCGCAACCTCATCCTCGACTCGGTCATCGTCATGGGGGCGGTAACCGTCGGGAGCGCAATCGGCCTCCTCGTGGCCCTGAGAGTCAACATGATTCAGATCCCCGCCATGATCGCCTTTCAGCATGGCGCAGGCGGCATCGCGGCGTTCCTGGTCTCCTATGTGGAGCTGGCCCGCGGGGCTGGCCAGATGGCCTTGCTCAACGAGGTTTCGGGCCTCGTGGGAACGGTCGTCGGCGCCGCGACCTTCAGCGGCAGCATGATCGCTTCCGGAAAGCTCGCCAACAGGATACGTCAGACGCCGCTGGTGCTCGACCGACATGGGTGGTGGCTGCTGGGCAACGGCGCCCTGGTCGTCGCCCTAGCTCTGGCGGTCCTGGGCATGGCGCCCGGCGCCTCGGGTATCCGTTATGAACTCATGGCGCTGATCGTCCTCTCCGCCTCCTTCGGGGTCCTCTTTTCCATCCGGATCGGTGGCGCGGACATGCCGGTTCTGATATCCTTCCTGAACGCCACGGCGGGCCTGGCCGCGGCGTTCTGCGGGATCGTCATCGAAAACCGGCTTTTGATCGCCTGCGGCGCCTGCGTCGCCGCATCCGGATCGATCCTGACCCACGTCATGTGCAGGGCGATGAACCGATCGCTTCCGGGCGTTTTCCTGTTTTCCAAGCGCCGCACGCTTCAGGCGGCGCCTGGGCGGGCAGCCGGGAATACCCATGCCGCCGCGCCTACCGCGGAGAGGAGTCCCGAAGACAGGCTGGCCGACGTCGTGGCCGCTCTTAAAGAGGCGCGCAGGGTCGTGATCATCCCCGGTTATGGCATGGCTCTGGCCCAGGCCCAGTTCGGGGTGGTTTCGCTCGCCACGAGGCTCATTGGAATGGGCAAAGAGGTCAAGTTCGCCATCCATCCGGTCGCCGGCAGGATGCCCGGCCACATGAACGTTCTGCTGGCGGAAGCGGATGTTGATTATGAACTGCTCCGGGAGATGGACGAGGTGAATCCCGAATTTTCCCAAACTGACCTCGCCCTCGTCATTGGCGCCTGCGACGTGGTGAATCCGGCAGCCATCCATGTGGAAGGAACGCCTATTTCCGGGATGCCCATTCTACTGGCCCATGAGGCCAAAAGGGTCGCCGTGTTCAATCTCGATGCCCGCCCCGGCTATTCCGGCGTGGAGAACCCTCTTTACCGAAACGACAACACGATTATGCTCCTCGGGGATGCCAAGAAAACGATGGACAAGATCCTGGAACGGCTGGGACAGCAATGAATAAAAGGAAAGAAAAATGAAAAACAGGACGATATGCATCACCAAGGCGGACATGAAAAAAGTAAAGCGGCTCATCGACGGCATCAGGGGATCCTCCTCCAGGCCGAGGCCCGATCTCGATGATCTGGAAAAGGAGCTGAACAGGGCCAAATTGTTGGATCCAAAACGGATTCCCGAAGAGGTGGTCACGATGAATTCCCGGGTCCTCCTGTGCGACATGGCCTCCGGTGAGGAATTTACCTACACCATTGTCTATCCCTCGGAGGCGAACATCGAATTCAACCGCATCTCCATTCTGGCCCCCATCGGCACAGCCTTGCTGGGATATCGCGTCGGTGACATTGTCGAGTGGAAGGTCCCTTCCGGCGTGCGTCACCTGGAGATCAGGGAAGTCCTGTATCAGCCAGAGGCTGCCGGGGACTATGACCTCTAGACCCCGGACATTGCCGCCGCACGGCAATGTCGTCCTACCGCCCGTCCCGGTGGGGCCGGAGACGACGGCCAGCCGGAATCTGTTGACAGACGGCGTGACTTGCCTTACACGAGGGAGGCGGAATGGGCGCGGCGTCAACCGGACCCGGCGGCCGTCGGACCGGGGAAACGGCGCAGCACGCTGTTTCGTTTCGATTCCCTTTGAGAGAGGCAGCCATGCCAGGACTTTTCGACCCGATCTCCATCCAACGCCTCACCCTGAAAAACCGGATCGTCATGGCGCCGATGGCCACCCACATGGCCGAAGACGGCAGGGTCCTTGAAAAGCACATCCGTCACTACGCGGCCCGAGCCGAGGGCGGCGTCGGCCTGATCATGGTCGAACATGCCTACGTCGAAAGCGGCGGCAGGGCCGGAGAAACCCAGCTCGGCATACACGACGACGGCTGCCTTCCGGGTTTGCGCCGTCTTGCGAACGTCATCCGCGCCGCGGGCGCCGCATCGGGCATCCAGATCACCCACGCGGGGGCGAGAACCACGACCGCTGCCGCCGGCGGGCAGCCGGTTGCCCCCTCCGCTGTCGCGGACCCCAAGAGCGGTGAAACCCCGCGTCAGCTCGCCGAGGGTGAGACCAAAGCCATCGTCGCTGCCTTTGCCCAGGCAGCCAGGAGGGCTGCCGAGGCCGGCTTCGACGTCATCGAACTCCACTCCGCCCATGGCTATCTGCTCAACCAGTTTCTCTCCCCCCTGACCAACTTTCGGACGGATCGTTACGGAGGAGACCTGGACGCAAGGCTGACCTTCGCCCGTGAGGTGATTGCCGCTGTCAGGGAGGCCGTGGGGCATGACTTTCCCCTCTTCTGCCGGCTGGGGGCCGACGACCTGACGCCGGGCGGGCTGACTCCCGCGGATGGTGCGCAGGCGGCTCAGCTTCTGGCCCGGGCCGGGATCGACGTCATCGACATCTCCGGGGGGTACGGCGGCACCGGACGCGACCGTTTTACGGAGCAGGGCTTCTTCGTTCCCCTCGCGGAAACCGTCCGGCGGGCGGCCGGCATTCCGGTGATCGGCGTCGGCAACATCCGTGATGCGGACTATGCCGATCGTTTGATCCGGGAGGGAAGGATCGACCTGGTGGCCGTCGGCAGAGCCCTGCTGGCCGACCCGCTGTGGGCAGAGAAGGCTGCCACGCGGCTGGGGAAGGGGGGCTTGTGACCTCACGCCGGCGTTCCGGGTAGCAGGGGAGAGCTCGAATCGCCGGGGGCGAAGGCGTGGATGACCGTCAAAGGAATACGGGGGATTTCACATGGACGTGGATGTTTTCGCGCTCGATTTCGACGGGGTGCTGTGCGACAGCGCCGGTGAGTGCGCGGTAACCGCCTGGCGGGCCGGCAGCCGGATCTGGCCAGAGTGGCAACGGGACGAACCTCCCGCGGAGTGCCGGGCACGCTTCGTGCACCTGCGCCCCGTGGTCGAGACCGGATACCAGATGATCCCGCTGATGAAGCTGATCCATGAAGGCGTGGACGATGCCGCCATCCTGGACGGCTTCCTGCCGCTCTGCGATGCCCTGATGAGCCGGCATCGACTGAACAAACGGCCGCTGGTGGAGCTTTTCGGCCGGACGCGGGACGAATGGATCGCCGAAAACAGCGGCGACTGGCTGAGCCGACACCGCTTCTATCCCGGCGCAACCGCACGCCTCCGGGAGGCCCTCGTTTCACATCCGGTCTTCATCCTCACCACCAAGCAGGAACGCTTCACCCGGCAACTGCTCGACGCCGAGGGAGTGCGGATACCGGAGGAGGGGGTCTGGGGGCTGGAGCGGAATCTCGGCAAAGGAGAGATGCTCGAACGGTTGATCGCGGAGCCGTCGCTGCGGGGCGGCCGGATCCATTTTGTCGAGGACAGGCTCGACACGCTGATGGAAGTCACCAAGAATCCTCTCCTAGATGGCGTCTGCCTCTACCTGGCGGATTGGGGCTACAACACGCCGGTTCAGCGTGAGCAGGCGGCTCAGCATCCCCGGGTGACGGTCTGGACGATCGACCGTTTCCTCCGGGTCTGAGAACGCCTCTGTCATCTCCCGGAGAAGCTGAAAATCGCCCGGCCGCGCCCGTTCATCTTCACGGCGCCGGATCTCTCTCCGACAGGTCCCTCCAGACCGGTCGCCTAAAAGAAGGATATCGCTTGCGAATCTCTCTGAATCGCAGTATAAAGGCACCGGCCGGGCCGTTCGGTGAGCCCGTTTCCCGGTCGACGTCCCGTTTGAGGAGTACTCAGAGGGCCACATATGCCCTTGGAAAAAAATGTCTTGATGTCAGAAAGCCTTTTCACGGATCATCGGTTTCTTCTCCGCATCCTGCCACTGAACCGACATCTCCACCGCAATTCCGGACAGCCGGCCGGACCCGATCCCGGACGTCAACGGGCATCCTTGATGAAGACGATCCGCTGGGCGGGCATCGCCATGGCCATCTGGTGCATGGCGGGGTTTGCGCCGTCCACAGCCGCCGGAGAGCCCGCGCCGGAAGATAGACCGATCATCGTCGGGGGCAACTCGAACTACCCGCCCTATGAATTCATCGGCAAGGACGGTCAGCCGGCGGGGTTCAACATCGATCTGACGAGGGCGGTCGCCAAGGTCATGGGCATGAACGTCCAGATACGCCTCGGCACGTACGAGGAGCGGATCATGTCGCTTGCGGAAGGCCGGATCGATGCGATGGGGGGCTTCTCCTATTCCGATGAGAGGGCCACGCTGTTCGATTTCTCACCGCCCCACACGATCATCAACCTCGCCATCTTCGGCCGCAACGATTCTCCGCCCCTGAGATCGCTCGAGGGGCTGCGCGGGAAGAAAATCCTCGTCATGGCGGGAGGACGGATGCAGGGCCTGCTCAGGGAAAAGGGGTTCGGCGACAGCCTCGTTTTCACCGATACCTACGCAAACGGTCTGAGGCTACTGGCTTCGGCGAAATATGACTACATGTTCATGGGAACACTTCCCGCGATCTATCTCATCAAGGAGTACGGGCTCTCCAACATCGTCGTCATCAGGGAGGTCGATCACCAGAGATACTGCTTTGCCGTCAGGAAAGGAAACCGCGAGCTTCTGGCCAAGTTCAGCGAAGGGTTGGCCATCGTGAAGAAGACGGGCCAGTACGACGAGATTTACGGCAAATGGCTCGGCGTCCTCGAACCGGCGGGGGTGCCCTGGAACCAGGTGATCCGGATTGGATCGATACTCACCGGCCTCTTTCTGGCCATCCTCCTGGGTGCGCTCCTCTGGTCGAGAACCCTGCAGAAGAAGGTGGCCCAGCGCACTGCGTCGCTGGCCCTGGAAGTGAAGGAACGCCAGCGCGCCGAGGAAGAGCTGAGGCGCAATCATGAACAATTGATGCAGGCCAGCAAAATGGCGGCTATCGGAACCCTCGTCTCCGGTGTGGCCCATGAAATCAACAACCCCAACGGTCTCATCCTTCTGAACACGTCGATGCTGGCAGACATGCATGACGACCTCCGGGAGGTCACGGAGGAGAGGTACAAGAGCGAAGGTGATTTCCCTCTGGGAAAGTGGCGGTATTCGGAGGTGCGGGAAAATCTTGAGCAGATGCTGACTGAAACGATCGAGGCCTCGAAACGGATCGGGCGCATCGTTGAAGATCTGAAGAATTTCAGCCGACCCGGCAGTTCCGGCCTCGACGAACCGGTGGACCTCAATGCCGTGGCCAAGGCTGCCTTACGGCTGATGGACAATAACATCAAGAAATTCACTGACTCCTTTCTCGTCCGTTATGCAGGGGAGCTGCCCAGAATCCGGGGCAATGCGCAGCGCGTCGAGCAGGTCATCGTGAATCTTCTGCTGAACGCCTGCCAGGCTCTTCCGGATAGAAGCAGGAGCGTCACGCTGACGACACGCCTCAACCGCGAAGATCGCATGGTCGAACTCGAGATCGCCGATGAGGGAATCGGCATCGCACCCGATCAACTCCAGTATGTGACCGATCCCTTCTATACCACCAAGCGCGACCGAGGCGGCACCGGCCTCGGCCTCTCCGTGAGCGCCGCGATCGTCAAAGAACATGGAGGCCGCCTCGTTTTCCGTTCGACCCCCGGCAAGGGGACCACCGTGACACTGTCCTTGCCCGTTGCCGAAAAAGGAGCCCTTTCATGAAAAGAAACCTCTATCCCTCCTTCTCGATACTGCTGGTCGACGATGAACTGCCCTGGCTGCGTTCGCTGAGCATGGCACTCAGCGGGGAGGGCGGCATCACCAACACCATCCAGTGCCAGGACAGCCGTCAGGTGATGGAGATCCTGGGCCGGCAGAACGTCGGCCTCGTCCTTCTGGACCTCACGATGCCCTACATCTCCGGGGAAGAGCTCCTCGCGAGAATATCGGAGACGTTTCCGTCCGTCCTGGTGATCGTCATCACCGGGCTGAACCAGGTCGATGGCGCAGTCCGTTGCATGAAAGCGGGGGCCTTCGATTACTATGTCAAGACGACGGAGAAAGACCGCATCGTCACCGGAATATTGCATGCGGTCCGGATCATCGAATTGCAGCGGGAAAGCCGCGAGGTGAGCAGCCGGCTGCTGTCCGACCGCCTGGAGAACCCCGAGGCCTTTGCCGACATCGTCGCCGTTAGCCAGAAGATGTTTTCGATTTTTCAGTATGTCGAGGCCATCGCCGTCAGCCGTCAGCCGGTGCTGGTCACCGGCGAAAGTGGGGTCGGGAAAGAGCTGATCGCCCAGGCCCTCCACAGGGCGAGCCTCCGGGACCAGGCGATGATCTGCATCAACATCGCGGGGCTCGACGACAACATGTTTTCCGACACCCTGTTCGGTCACGCCCGCGGGGCATTCACGGGCGCGGAAGAGATGCGCCGCGGGCTGGTCGAGCAGGCGGGCGACGGGACCCTGTTTCTGGATGAGATCGGCAACCTGAGCCCGGGCTCCCAGGTCAAGCTGCTGAGGCTTCTGCAGGATGGCGAGTACTATCCCGTGGGAAGCGACCGCCTCATGCGTTCGAAAGCGCGGATCGTGGCCGCCACCAATCAGGATCTGTTCGAAAAACAGCAGCTCGGCCAGTTCCGGAAAGACCTCTTCTACAGATTGCAGACGCACCATATCGTCGTCCCGCCGCTCAGGGAGCGCCGGGAAGACATCCCGCCGCTTCTCGGCCACTTCGTCGAGCAGGTGGCGCAGGAGCTCGGCCGGGAGAAGCCGGAGATTCCGAAACAGATCCCGAGCCTGCTGTCACAATACGATTTCCCCGGCAATGTCCGCGAACTCAAGTCCATCGTTTATGACGCCATGAGCCGCAACCGGGGAGCGCTCTCCGGCGACGCCTTCAGGACGATCCTCAGCGGCAGGCAAGCCGTCGAGTCGGCCCCGTTCAGCGATACGGACAGGGACGCCCTGTTGAAAGCGTTTCTAAGCGTACAGGGTCTGCCCACCTATGCCGAAATGGAAGAGATCCTGACCGACGCCGCATTGCGGAGAGCCGAGGGGAACCAGACCCTCGCGGCCCGGATGCTCGGAATCTCGCAGCCCGGCCTGAGCAAGCGCCTCCATTCCCGCAAAAAGAACCTGCCCGGATAGACTGCCGATCGCCCGTTTCCCGCCCATGACCCGGGTTATAATCCATAACCCGGGTCATGGGCGGAATCCCCTTGAAAATCATATGAAAGTTTCCTCCTGCCCGGACGGTCTTGATTCCTGAAGTTATGGCCGGATTGAGCCTCTCCTGGGTCGAATCAAAATAGTCAATCAATATCGATTCGTTAAGCATTCAACCGATACTGGCACATTCGTTGCTTTCCGAAGATTCATAGAACGATTCCCCATGGTTGGGAATCGGGATCCGATAGATAGAAAGGAGAAGAGAGGAATGAACGGGTTATTTATCTTATTCTGCATGCTTCACGGAATGGCTTGAATCCAGGCATTTCCGTGCCAGGTCGCTTTAGACCGGATCGGGAACGAATGAACAGGGAGCAGATGGAGAGAAAGGAAAAGCGATGAGAAAACGAATTATTGGAACGCGGTGGACCAACGGGATTCTGACCGGGTTCCTGGCCATCCTGGCAGTCGCCTTGTGCCAGGATGCCTTCGCGGCCAGGCAGGTCGAACTGAGGGTGCTGGACCCGCGCGCAGAGCTTATGAGCGCGCCGGCGGCACCGATCAATACCCGCCTCAAGACCCTCGAGGGAAAGAAAATCGGGATATTGAACAATACCAAACCGGGCGCGGATTATTTTCAGCCCTACCTCATGCAGGTGCTGAAGGAAACCTATCCGACGATCGAGTTCAAGGCATGGAACATCTCTTACAACGATTATCCGAAAAAGGCCGATGAACTGAAGGCCCTGGCCGCCTGGAGCGACGGGGTCATCGGTTTGTTGGGTGACTGAGGCTCCTGCACAGCCAAGGCTACGCGTGACGTAGCTGCAATCGAAAAGCTCGGGAAGCCTTCAATGTTCATGGTCACATCCCCCTTCAAGGATGATTCGAAAAACGCGGCGTTCGGCGCCGGTTATCCGGATCTGCCGATCATCGCACTCCCCGTGGCAACGACGGCGGGCAAATCCGCAGAAGACTTGTTGCCGGTGGCCCGGCAGGTGCGCCAGGAGGTCGTCGACGCACTGACCAGGGAACCCAAGAACAAGGTCGTCACCCAGGCCAAGCCCCTGCAGGCCAAGTCGGCGGCCGTGCTCAAGTTCACCGGCAGGACCGCAGCCGAGGCCGCGGAAAAGATGGAAAAGCATTTCCTGGCCAACAAATGGAGCGACGGCCTGCCGATGGTGCCGCCGACGCCCGAAGCGGTCAACGCCATGCTCAAGGGGACCGACCTGCCGCGCGATCACGTGGTCGGCATCGTCGACCCGAGGCACGGCATCGCGACCGTGGAGAAGATCGCGATCAATGCGGTCATGGCCGGAGCCAGGCCCGCCTATATGCCGGTCATCCTTGCGGCCGTCGAGGCGCTGTCCGACCCGAAATTCGACCTCTACGGCGTGCAGGTCACGACCGGCCTCAATGCGCCGCTGGTGATCGTCAGCGGCCCGATCATCGATGAGCTCAACATCAACTTCAGCTTCAGCACGATCGGTCCCGGATGGCGCGCCAACAGCACGATCGGCCGCGCAACCCGCCTTGCCCTGGTCAACCTGGGCCAGGCCTGGCCGGGGATCAACGACATGAAGGACCTGGGCAACCCCGCCAAATTCGGCATCGTCATGGCCGAGAACGACCGGCAGACGCCGCCCGGCTGGGCAACCATGCGCGAGCGGGAAGGCTTCGGCAAAGAGGCCAGCACCGTCAGCGTCTATGCAGCCCAGAGCTTCAGGCAGATTCACGACAGCCAGAAGTACCTGGCGACGTCGAAGAAGCCGGAACCGATCGTCGATCCCATGATCGCGAGGTTGATGAGCAATTCGCTCAACGCCACGGCAGAGCAGTGGGGTGAGGAGATCGTGATCGCCTTCAGCCCGACCATGGCCGAGAATCTCAAGAAGATCGGATACGACCCGGCAAAGATCCAGAAGGAGTTGTATGAAAAGGGCAGGATCCCGCGCAACGTGTTCGGTCCGCGCCCTCTGGGAACGTTCGCGGTGACCAGCGGGATCCCGAAATGGATCGATGACCTGCCCGACGATGCCCTGGTCCCGGTTGTCCCGAACCCCGAAGACATCAAGATCATGGTCGCCGGCGGCAAGGGAGGGGGGGTCAGCTTCCTCATCGACCGGTGGGGTTTCGGCAACTCGCGCTATGTCACCAAAGAGATCAAGGTGCCGAAAAACTGGGAGTCTCTGCTCAAGGATCTGAAGGGATGGGAGACCCCCATCACGGTGAAGTAAGGGATTGAAGATCTGGGGCATCGAAGCCCCCCACCGGGAGTACCGGGCGGCTGCCCTGTTCTCCCGTAAAACCCCCGGCCCCCGAACGGGGGCCGGGGTTCATATAGACGTGCGGAGGGACGGATGAAGAGAGAGACGAAGCTGAACCGGACATGGCTGTCGTGCCTCTGGGCGCTGGTCTTCTGGTTTATGGCGACGCCTGCGGCGGCGCTGGATATCCCGTCGATCAGCCCGGCCGAAGTCAAAAAAATGATCGAGGCCAAAGGGACCGATTTCCTGGTCGTCGATGTCCAGCCCAAGGAGGTCTACGACGAGGGCCATGTGAAGGGGGCCGTGAGCTTCCCCTGGGAGACGGAGCTGAAGAATTCCGGCAATCTTCCCAGAGACAAGATGCTCATCCTCTATTGCGACTGTGCCCATGAGGAGGATTCGATCGATACGGCCACGCAGCTGATCGAGAAGTTCGGGTACAAGAATGTGAAGCTGCTGGAAGGGGGATGGTCCAAGTGGCAACAGTTGGGCTATCCCGTAGACAAGAAGTAGGGAGGAAGGAGAAAGGTATGAAAATCACAAGGCAGTGGCTGCTGATGACCGTGCTGGCAGCCTTTTTGGCGGGAGGTCTCCTCTGCGGCTCGCCGGTCTCGGCGGCCAAGGAGCAGGTGCCCCTGGTGGGGCCGGTGACCCTCAACGCCCACCCCAAGAGCCTCGAAGGGAAGACCGTCGTGCTGCGGTGGAACAGCAAGTTCAACGGGGACAAGTTTCTCGATCGCCTGGGGGAGCTGCTGACCCAGAAGGTGCCGAAGGTCAAGATCGTCAAGATGTATCAAATTGATCCCTCAACCGTAGCCGTCTCCAAAGACATGGCCGAAAGTATGAAGGTCGCGGCCAAGATCGCGGAACGGAAGCCGGATATCGTCATCGCCTCGCAGGCGGATTGAGGGCACTGCACCGGAATGCTGGTAGTTGACCAGCTCAATGTAGAGAAGAAGGGAATCCCCACGGTGACGGTTACGACGACGGCTTACGAGAAATTGGTCAGGGCGACCTTGAAAGACCAAGGGGTCGCGGATATGGCGGTGGTCGTGGTGAAACACCCCATCGGCGGGCGCAATGACGCCGAGACGAAGGAACTGGTGGATGGGGCATTTGCCGGCATCCTCCAGGCGGCTACCCAGTGGCAGCCGGCGAAGTAGAAAGGAGCGGACATATGGATACAACAGTTGAACATGTCGAACGAATGGATGCCCAGAAAGAAGGGTGGCCCAGTAAACTGGTCGGCAATCGGTACCTGGTGCTGGCCTGCCGCTTGATTCTGGGGCTGATTTTTCTCCTGTCGGCCATCGGCAAGCTCATGGATCTGCAGGGATCGGTGGACGCGGTGTATGGCTTCAATGTCTTCCCGCTCGCCTTTGCCCATTTTGCCGGCCTCGTGGTGCCCTTCATCGAACTGTTTATGTCGCTGGGGCTTCTCTTCGGGGTTTTCACACGTCTGGCAGCCCTGGGCGCCTCGATCATGAGCGTTGCGTTCTTTATCGTCAAGGCGCACGTCCTTCTCATTCAGGGACGGCAGATTGACTGCGGGTGCTTCGGCGCCCTCATGAGCACCATGGCGTCGGTGACCATCTACATGGATATCCCGATGCTGCTCATGGGGCTCGTGATCATGGTTGCCCCGGCATCGGTCCGCCACTGGGCCGCCTTTGGAACCTGGCTGCCGCAGGCGTGGAAGAAGAAGTGGAATCTGGTCTGGTAGAAGCATGAACGGGTGTAACGCCTTCCCGCAACGGTAGGTTGGCGTGGATGGCGCCCTGCGGGGTGCCGGGTTTCTGGAAAAAATGGAAAGGAAGGTTTTGCAATGGACAGATGGAAGAAAGGTTTCTGGGGAGCGGCCCTCCTGGGCTGCCTCGCCCTTCCCCTGCCCGCGCTCGCCACTGAGGCGGCGCAGGAATGGGAGGTCATCAATCCGCAGGGTACGATCGCCATCCAGGAGATCAAGCTCGCCCCGCGGCTGACGACGCTGGAGGGAAAGACGATCGTCCTGCGTTGGAACAGCAAACACAACGGGGACAACTACCTCAACCGCATTGCGGAGCTCCTGGCGGAGAAGGTCCCGAGCGCCAAGGTGATCAAGCTCTACGAGCTGGACAAGTCCACCGTGCGGACCAGCAGTTCCAATGCCGAGTCTCTGCGGATCGCCAACGTGATCAAGGGGATGAAGGCGGATCTTGTCATCGCCTCGCAGGCCGATTGAGGGTCCTGCACCTCATGGCTGGTAGTTGACCAGTCCCAACTTGAAAAACTTGGCATACCGACCGTTACCGTAACCACCAACGCATTTATTTCGCTCTCCCGGGCCACCATGGAGAGCATAGGCCTGGCCGACATGGCTTTTGTGGAAGCCAAGCACCCGATGGGCATGCTGCCCCTGGCCGAGATCCGCTCCCGGGCGGATGAAACCTTCAACGAGATCGTCGAGAAGGCCATCAAGTGGAAGCCTTCGCGCACGTCCATCGCCGGTCTGGGGAAGCCCCCCTATCCGGCCCCGCGGATCAAGTTTCAGGGGACCTACGCGGCCCTGAACAAGATGTTTTACGACAAGGGCTGGTCCCTGGGGATGCCCATCATCCCGCCGACCCCCGGGGCTGTGGCGGCCATGCTCAAGGGCACGACCCGCAACCCCGCCGAGGTCGTCTGGATCGTGCCCCCCCGGATGGGTCAGCTGACCGTCGAAGGGGTGGCCACCCTGGGCACCATGGCGGGCTGCAAGCCGGAGCATATGCCCCTGCTTCTGGCCCTCGTGAAGGCCTTCAGCCATCCCGATTATGATTGGCGCGGCGTCAACACCACAACGGGACCCACCGTCCCCGTCGCCATCATCAACGGCCCGATCCTCGATCAGTTGGGGATCGGTTACGGAACCGGCGTCTTCGGCGGGGAGCAGCCGGTGAACATCGCGCTCGGGTATTTCGTGAACCTCGTCGGGGACATCGTCGGTGGCTCCGTCGCCCCCGATCCCGACAAGAGCACCCACGGCACGCGGGCCGACATCTCCGCCCTCATCGTGGGGGAAAACGAGAAGGCGAACCCTTGGAAGCAGTCCTACGCCGTGGAGAAGGGGTTCAAGTCCACGGATAACGTGGTCTCCGTCTTTGCCGGCTACACGGGCAACTGCGACGTGGACCACTCCAGCAGCACGGGCAAGGCCCTGCTCGACACGATCTCCTACGGTCTGGCAGGGTCGGCCTCGGGCATCGGCAGTTGCCTGACCCGTTACGAAAAGGGATACGGCCTGGACAACAAGTCCAAATATGGCTTTATCTTCCTCGGTCCCGAACACGCGGACACGGTGTTCACCGATTTCAAGACGAAGAAAGCGGCCGAGGAGTATGTGCTCAAGAAGGCCGTCGCCCCTTACTGGTCCTATGGGGCCCAGCTGTGCACGCCCCCGAAGGAATTCGGGCCCTTCACGGCTGATACGATGATCCCGCGCTTCACGACGACGGATCAGATCCACATCGTCGTGACGGGCGGTCCGGGGAAGCAGACCCAGATGTTCCCGTCTTTCCCGACGAACAACCGGGTCGTCTCGGTGATTGTCGAAAAGTAGGAGAGAAAACTGTACCGTCAGGCGGGTGGCCCCCAAACGGAGCCGCCCGCCTGATTTCCCGCCCAATGCAGTGCGGAACAATCCCGGGCCGCGCCGGCTCGCTCTGCGGGTCACCCGCCCGCAGCCGCTTCACAACTGCTCAAACAGGGCGAGGTCGTTCACGATCGCGCCGTCCGCCAATCCCGAGTCGCGGCACGCCTTCAGGGTCTCCGCGTCCTTGATGACCCAGGGATAGACCCGGATTCCGCGGGATTTCGCCCACCGGAGCTGATCTGCATCGATCGCATCGGCGCCGGGGTGGACGGAATAGACGTCGAGTGCGCGGACCTCCTCCTGGAAGTGAAGCCAGACCGAATCGTAGAGCATGCCCCTCCGGATGGAGCCGGCGATCCGCTTCATCTCGGCGAGCGCGCAATGGTCGAAGGAGGAGACGATCACCTGGTCCGCAAAACGGGTCTCGCGCAGGAGATCGGCCAGCTTCTGCTCGATCCCCGCGGTCGGGATCGGGCGGTTCTTGATCTCGACGTTGATCATCACCCGGTCTCCCGCCCAGGCGATCACCTCATCAAGCGTTGGGATTTCGACGAAACCCTGCGACATCCCGTTGTTGTAGTTGTGCCGTTTCAGCTCCGCCAGGGTCAGTGCCGACACAGCCCCGGTTCCATCGGCCGTCCGATCGATCCTGTCGTCATGAATGACCACGAGACGTCCGTCCCTCGAGAGGTGCACGTCCAGCTCGATCACGTCGGCCCCTGCGGCAACGGCATTCTCGAATGCCAGGAGCGTATTTTCCGGGTAGCGCGCCGAATAACCCCGGTGGGCGATTTTCAGAAACGGGTCCATGGTCTCCTTTCCGATCCGCAGACGGGAACGCCGGGATCCTTTCGGCCGGAACCGGCCGCTCAAGGGGTTTGCGAAGATGATTCATTCTCTATAACGGTTGCCGGCGGTTGTCAATCGGCGAACCGCCCGTTCAGGCCGCCGTCACAGCCGGTGGCAAATGGTTCCTGAGCGAACCTTTTGTGGAATTCGAAGAATCTGCGGAGCGCAGCGAAGCTCATTGATGGGGCGCCCGTCTTGGCGAGGGGGCGTCGGCGGTGCGGCCACTTCCCATGTTCGAAGGCCGTAGGGCGAGCTTGGGAAGTGGAGCGGCCGAGCTTTAGAACGGGCCAGCAATTCCACCGGTGAGCTGTGGGACCACTTGTCCAGCCACATACACGCAACATTGACGCGGCCCTGCCGGCCCGTTTGCCGTGCCGGACGGCAAAAAGAGATTGCATTCTTGCCGATAATTTTCTATCTATTACGGCGAAAATGCATCGGGCAAAACCGGTGCGCTCTTTTCCCGGGCTCTTGGAAATACTCTTGCAACAGGTCGAAGCCTGTATCTCTCTTTTCAATTCACGGAGGAAGCGAACAATGGGCGAGGGGATATCGGATTACACCAAGTTTGTGGTCGATCTGCGGCGCCAGATGTGGATGGCCGGTGTGGAGGAGGAACTCCGCCGGTTGATCTGGCAGATCGCGGTCACGGGCAAATACATTTCCGCCAAGATCCATGAATCGAACCGGAAGCTGGCCGGTTTCAAGAACCTCTACGGGGAGGAGCAACTCTCCCTCGACCGGAGTTCCGATGAGATCATGAAGAACCAGCTCCAGTTTTCCGGCTTTGTCCGCGAGTACGCCTCGGAGGAGCAGGATGCGGTCGTCCTGCTCGGCAAGGGGCGGGAGAAATACTTCGTCACCGCGGACCCGCTGGACGGCTCGTCGCTCGTGGACACCAACCTGGCCATCGGGACGATCATCGGCATCCACAAAGAGTCGGTCTTTTCGCGGGGCCGGGACACCATGGTGGCTGCCCTCTACATCACCTACGGTCCGCTCATCACGATGGTCTACTCGGCCGGCAAGGGGGCGCATGAGTTCGTCCTGAACCGGGAAGGGGAGTACGTCCTCTCCGAGGAGAATATCAACATCAAGGAGCGCGGCTCCATCTACAGCCCCGGAGGGCTCCGGAAGGATTACACGGAAAGCCATTTGAAGTTTCTCGAGTATCTCGAAGCGGAAGGCTACAAGCTCCGCTACAGTGGCGGGTTCGTTCCGGACATCAATCAGATTCTGATCAAGCGCGGCGGGATCTTCACCTATCCCGCCCTGAAGAAGAGCCCCCGGGGAAAACTCAGGCTGCTCTTCGAGCTTCAGCCGATGGCCTTCATCATCGAACAGGCCGGGGGGGTGGCCACCGACGGCAAGGAGGAGATCCTCTCGATCCGGGTGGACGATCTGGAACAGCGCTGCCCGATCTACATCGGGAGCCGCTTCGAAGTGGGAAAAGCGATGGAATTCCTTGCGGCGGGAGCGCCGTAGCGGAGACGACCGGCCCAGGGACCGGGGCCTTTTCAATGCATGAGCGAGGTGAGACCATGATCTTCGAGAATGTGGATTTGCTGAAGAAGGCGATGGAGGGCGTGCTGGCGGTTGAGGGCGGCGATGTACGGGTGGACGAGAAACGGCTCCGGGAGGAGAGGATCGAAGATCTGATCCGGACGGCGGTTTTCTCCCCGAGCGAGGAGACGCGGGCGGCCGCCCGCTGGCTGATCCGCCGGGCCGCGGCGGCGCTGGGCATCCATGCCGCCTCGATCCAAGGGCTGTACGAGGCGATGGGCCGGGGCGAGGTGTCCGGTTTCACGGTGCCGGCCATCAATATCCGCGCCCTCACTTACGATACCGCCCAGGCGGTCTTCCGGGCCGCCTTGGCTGCGGGCACGGGGGCGATGATCTTCGAGATCGCCCGGTCGGAAATGGGCTACACGCAGCAGCCGCCCGAGGAGTACACCTGCGCCGTCACGGCCGCCGCCATCAGGACGGGATACCGGGGGCCCCTCTTCATCCAGGGCGACCACTTCCAGGTTGGCGCAAAGAAATATGCGAAGGACCCGGCGGCCGAGGTCAAGGCGGTCAAGGACCTGATCTGGGAGGCGATCGAAGCCGGCTTCTACAACATCGACATCGATTCCTCGACGCTTGTGGACCTCTCGGAGCCGACGGTGAAAAAGCAGCAGAGGCTCAACTACGGCCTGGCCGCCGAGATGACCACCCTGATCCGGGATCTGGAGCCGGCGGGAATCACGGTTTCGGTGGGCGGCGAGATCGGAGAGGTCGGGGGCAAGAACAGCACGGTGGAGGAGCTTGAGGCATTCATGGAGGGGTATCTGGAGACCCTCCGCAAGAGCGGACCGAATCTGAAGGGGATCAGCAAGATCAGCGTCCAGACGGGGACGACCCACGGCGGGATTCCGCTCGCCGACGGCAGCGTCGCCAAGGTGAAACTCGATTTCGATACCCTGGAGAAGCTTTCGCGCGAAGCGCGCTCCCGGTACGGTCTGGCGGGAGCCGTGCAGCACGGCGCCTCGACCCTGCCCGACGAGGCCTTCGACCGGTTCCCGGCGACGGGGACGGCGGAGATCCATCTTGCCACGGGATTCCAGAACATCATCTTCGACAGCCCGAACTTCCCGGCCGCCCTCCATGCTCAGATCTATGACTACCTGAAGCGGGAAGCCGCTGGCGACCGCAAGGAGGGGGATACGGAAGAACAGTTCTTCTACAAGACCCGGAAGAAGGGGACCGGCCCCTTCAAGCGGGAGATGTGGGATCTCTCATGGCCGGTGCGAGGAGCCCTGGGAAAAGAGCTCGAGGCCCAGTTCGGCCTGCTCTTCCGGAAGCTCAACGTGGGCAACACCCTAAAGATCGTGAACCGTTTCGTAAGCCCGGTGGCTGTTCCGTTGAAGGTCCCGAAAGGATTGGCTTAACCTCTATTCCTCTCTTCTCCGTTTCCGAAGGGTGGGGGGCCGCAAAACCCCACACCCTTCGGGGCAGTCAAATCCACCCGGCAGCAACCCCTCTTCTGCGGCAGAGCAACCGCCGGATGGTCCTGTCCGCCGCGAAGAGACAATCCACGGCGATCAAGGAGGGAGAACAACAGTGCCTGATTCACGGATCCTGATCGTTGGCGAGGGCGTTTGCGCGCTGGGCCTGCAAGACGCGCTGACCCGGCTGGGATACTCTGCTCCCGCCATCGCGATCCCGGGAGGCGAAGCTGTTCGCGAAGCGGCGTCGGGACATCCGGACCTGATCCTGGTGGATATCCCGCTTGCGGGAGAGATGGATGGCGTGGCCATCGCCGAACGAATCCGCGCCCGTCTGGATATTCCGGTCATCCCGGTCACCGCCCGGACCGATGCCGATTTCCTGAAGCGTGCCCGGATCACGGAGGCCTGCGGCTGTATCGATGAACGCGAGCAGATCCGCGTTGATCAGGTCTCACGTCCTGGTGGTGTCTCAATTTGAGGTGCCGACGCCTCACTGGCGCTCACCTCTTTTTCGACCCCGCAACGGCTAGCTGCGCTGCAACGGCAAAATCAGCTTCGCTTCGCTCCGCTGATTCTCCGAATTCCGCGCTTGCCGGCGCTCAGACAGTTGCCGTTGCGGCCGCTTCGCTTGCCGGCGGGGTGCCCGAAAAACCTTTCAATCGCGCTACGTGAGGCTTCTCTGCACCAGACTGACACAAACTGATACACTCCTCCCGCCCTTGGTTGTGATGGAACTCATGGTATGCCCTCCTTTGATTGGGTCGAAAAATTGAAGGCCATCGATTGCCGCTCTCGAAAGACCGGGACCCCTGGAGCGGATCGGGAGATGATGTTCATGACGCGTCGGATTTTCCAAATGTAGTCCATAGTCTGGGGGTCGAAACCCCCGCCCAGCCTCTCCTCAAGCCGGGCCGGGCCGAGATTGTAAGCCGCCATGGCCAGTTCCCTGTCCTTGAACCGATGGACGAGCCGCCGGTAATATTTGGCTCCCGCCTTCAGGTTGTCGACGGGACGATCGATGTTGTTGAACCCCATATCCCGGGCGGTTCCCCTTTTGATGCCCATCAGTCCGATGGCGCCTTCGCCGGACTTCGCCCGTTCGCAGATCAGTGACTCGACGACGGCGATCGCTTTGATTTCCGCCTGGCTGATCCCGTTTTCCGCAGATATGAGATCGATGTGACGGCCATACTTGAGATTTGCCTTCTGCACCCACCCGCGGATCACCTCGTCATCGGCCCAGCGGATGGATTTCACCATGGCGTGTCTTACCGTTTCACTGCCCGGAACCGGAGACAGTGAGCCCTCGAGCCGCAACCCCCTTTCGAAATCGGGCACCATCGGCGCCATGACGGCGGAGATGAGCAGAAGTGCCGCGGACAAAGGTATTCTCATCTTTCCCGGTGCTCTCTTCAATGATATCTCCTCGTATCTGTGCGTGCGATAAGCCATGGATGGATCGGTATCTCGTTTCGATGGATTCTAATCGCCGGAACTCGGGATCCGCAATGAGGATTGAATGGAAGCGCAATGGGAGGTTCAAACTGCGGATACAGAGGAACATCATCTCCGGGCCGGCATCTACGGTGTACCCTTCCCGTTCACATCGGAAGAAATCATGGATGCCTCCTTTCAGGCCGGCGGTGCGATGTGCGCGTCACTGGGACGGTCCTTGCCGTGGTCCCGGGCGATGAGCATGTAGATGGACGGCACGACGAACAGTGTGAAGAAGGTGCCGACGAACATCCCGCCGACCAGTACCAGACCGATGGAGTTGCGGGCCGCGGCACCGGCGCCGGTGACCAGGGTCAATGGAAAGTGGCCCGCGATCGTGGCTGCGCTGACCATGAGGATCGGCCGGAGGCGGATGGCGGCTGCCTGGCGCACCGCGTCCAGTTTCGACAGCCCCGTGAGTTGCAGCTGATTGGCGAATTCGACGATCAGGATGCCGTTCTTGGAAACGAGCCCGACGAGGGTCACCAGCCCCACCTGCGAGTAGATGTTGAGCGTGGTCGTCCAGCCATAGGTCCAGAACGGGACGTTGGGGTCGGGGATCTTCAGAAAGGTGAAGAGGAGTGCACCGGTCATGGCCAGCGGCACCGAACCCGCCAGGATGACGAGGGGGTCGCGGAAGCTGTTGAACTGGGCGGCCAGGACCAGGAAAATCAGGATGACCGCCAAGCTGAAGGCGGGGACGAATCGGCTCCCCTCCACCCGCAGTTGGCGGGACTCCCCCGTGTAGTCGATGACGTATCCCTGGGGCAGGATCTTGGCGGCCTCGTCCTCCAGAAAGCGGAGCGCCTCGTCCAGCGGCCGTATGGCCACCCCGCTGATCTTGACGGCATTGAGCTGCTGAAAGCGATTGAGCGAACGGGGTACCACCGATTCGCGAAGGGTCGCGACGGTGGAAAGCGGGACCAACTTCCCGTTCGGGCCGGTGACATAGACGTCGGCGAGCTGGCCGGGGTTGAGGCGGTCGACGCGCTGGACCTGCGGAATGACTTTGTAGCTGCGCCCGGCGATGTCGAATCGGTTCAAGTAGTTGCCGCCGACCATGCTGGCTAGGTCGCCGGCGACCTGGCCCAGGTTCAGCCCCAGGGAGGCCACCTTGTCCCGGTCGATGATGAATCGTGACTCCGGCTGGTCGATCTTGACGTCGATGAGCGGCGGAAAGGCGAACATCTTGCTCTCTATCGCCTTCATCTGCAGCCGGTTGGCAAATTCCAGGATCTGCGTGGTCTCGGCCGTCGATGCCAGGACAAATTCGACCGGGAAGTCGCCGCCGCCGGGCAGGGCGGGCGGAAGCGTCGGGAAGATCCGGATTCCGGGGATGGCATGAAGCGTCTGCTGGACCTCGGGCAGGATCTGATAGATCGTGCGCTTCCTCTGATCCCAGGGTTTGACGACCATGCCGCCGAACCCCGAGTTGGGGAAGGTAATCTGGAAGGTGAACTCCGTCTCCGGGACGCTCACAAAGGCCCGGTTCACCTCCGCGGCATAGCGGCTGTTCTGGTCGACCGTGGAGTTGGCCGAGGCGTCGAGGATTCCGAAAATGACCCCCTGGTCCTCCGTCGGCGCGAGTTCCTTGGCGGACATGATGAACATCGCCGGCCCGATGAGGGTGACCACGATCCAGACGGCGTAGACCGCCGGACGTGTGGCCAGGGTGGCGTCGAGGAGGCGGCCGTAGAAGTTCTTGAACTGGTCGAAGTGGCGGGTGATCATTCCGGCCAGGCCTCGCTTTTCGCCACCCGGCTTGAGGAGGCTGGCCGACATGACGGGCGACAGGGTCAGGGCCACGACTCCGGAGATGGCAACCGCCCCGGCCAGGGTAAAGGCAAATTCGCGGAAGAGTGAGCCGGTCAGCCCTCCCTGCAGTCCGATCGGAAGGTAGACCGTCGCGAGGGTGACGGTCATCGCGATGATCGGCCCGACCAGTTCGCGCGCGCCGGTCAATGCGGCATCCTTCGGCGATTTCCCTTCACGCAGGTGTCGCTCGACGTTTTCAACCACGATGATGGCATCGTCGACCACGAGCCCCACCGAGAGGACGATGGCCAGGAGGGTGAGCAGGTTGACGGTGAACCCGAACATCTGCATGAGAAAGACGGCGCCGATCAGCGACAGGGGGATCGCCACCACCGGCACAAGAACCGAGCGGTAGGAGCCGAGGAAGAGGAATATGACGACCATCACGATCACGAGCGTGTCGCTGAGAGTCTTGAGCACCTCATGGATGGCGTTCGAGATGTAATCCGTGGCATCGTAGGCGACCAGCCCCTTGAGTCCGACGGGCAGGTCGCGCTGGAGGGACTCCATCTCGACGCGCACCCGTTTGATGACATCCAGGGAGTTGGCGTTCGGCAGCGGCCAGATTCCCATGAACACCGCGGTCCGGCCGGTGAAACGGACCTCGGTATCGTAATCCTCGGCTCCAAGAGCCACATCGGCGATGTCGGAGAGCCGGACGATGATCCCGTTGCGCTGGCTGACCACGAGCCGCCGGAAGTCCTGGATCGTGTTGAGGTTGGTGTCGGCGGTCAGGTTGACCTGGATGTACTCTCCCTTGCTCCGGCCGAGCGCGGCCAGGAAGTTGTTGGCCGCGAGCACTTGGCGCACCTGGGCCGGGCTCACGTTCAGGGCGCCCATCCGGTCGGGTTTGAGCCAGATGCGCATGGCAAAGGTCCGCGCCCCGAGAATGTCGGCCCGCTGCACCCCCGGGATGGCCGAGAGCCGCGGCTGGACGACCCGGACCAGGAAATCGGTGATCTCGTTCTGCTCAAGGATGTCGGAACTGAAGCTCAGATAGGCCGAAGCGAACCGGCTGTCGGCCGATTCGATGTTGATGACCGGCACCTCCGCTTCCGGGGGGAGGTCGTTGCGCACCTGGTCGACCTTGGAGCTGATCTCGGCCAGGGCTTTGGTGGAGTCGTAGTTGAGCCTGAGGCGTGCGGTGATGGTGGAGAGGCCGAGCGTGCTCTGCGACTCCAGGTATTCGATCCCGTCGGCGGCGGCGATGACCCGCTCCAGGGGCGAGGTGATAAAGCCGCGCACCAGATCTGCGCTTGCGCCCACGTACACGGTGGTGACCGTCACAGACGCGTTCTCGCTGCGCGGATACTGGCGGACGTTGAGGTTTTTGATCGCCTGAAGGCCGGCGACGATGATGAGCAGGTTGATGACGATGGCCAGTACGGGCCGGCGGATGAAAAGGTCGGTGAATTTCATGGTCAGCCGTTCCCGGGCGTGGGCGATGTCTTGAAGGTCGGGGCCTTTCGGTTGTCGATCACGACCGACTGGCCGTTGCGCAGCTTGAACACGCCTGTGCTGACGATATTCTCACCGGCTTTGAGCCCGTCGGCCACCGCCACGAAGTCGCCGCGCTTTTCGCCCAGCCGGACGAACTGCTGGCGAACCGCCTTGCCCCCCTCCTTGACGTCGGTGACGACGAAGACCGAGTCGCCATACGGGGCATAGAGCACGGCGGTTGCCGGGATGACGAGCACCTTCTTCCGGACGGGGAGGCGGACCGCCACATTGACGAACATGCCGGGCAGCAGTTTTTCTTCACGGTTTGCCAGCGTGGCCTGGATCTGGATATTTCGTGTATCGGCATCGACCAGCGGGTTCACTGCGCTGACGAGCCCCGCGATCGTGAGCCCCGGCAGGGCATCGCAGGTGACCCGCACCGGCAGGCCTTGCCGCAATCGGGACAGATCCTGCTGGGGGAGGCCGAAGTTGACGAAGATGGGATCGAGGGATTGCAGCGTGACGATCGGATCACCCTCGCGGAGGATCTGGCCGGAATTCACCTGCCGGATGCCGAGACGCCCGCTGAAAGGGGCGCGGATCGTCTTTTTGCCGATGAGGGCGCGGATGTTGTCGGTCTGGGCCGTCGCCTGCTCCCGGTTCGCGGCGGACGCGTCGTAGTCCGTCTGGGAGACGATCCGGTCCGGAAGCAACTGGGCGTTTCGGGCCAGAACGGTGCGGGTCAGCTCTGCCTGGGCTGCGGCGCCGGAAAGCTGGGCCTCTTCCGAACTCGTGTCCTGGCGGATCAGCAGATCCCCTTTCTGCACCTTTTCCCCGGGCTGAAAGGCGATCTCCACGACTTTTCCCGTGAGCTCGGCCGCCACGGTGACCCCCTGGACCGGAACGAGCGTTCCGACCGCCGACAGCGAGATTTCCCAGGAGTCCGATCCGGCCACGGCCGTGGTCACCGGCTCCGGAGGAGGCACGGCTTTCTTGGCCTGCTCGCCCATGGCTCTGAACTGCAGCATCTTGACGGCGGCCAGGGCGGCGACGGCGATCACCAGGACCAGGAGGACGAGAGCGATACGTTTTTTCATCGTCGGCATCCAAATAAAAGAATGACCATCTCTCTCCAGCCGCATGAGCTGGATTCACGAGATCATGCCATTTCCGGCATAGATTATGTGTTTCAATCTAATGTCCGGACCCGAAGTCCACAATGAGGATTCAATGGAAGCCGAATGGTGGGGTCAAACTACCAATCCGTGCCGTAACGAACCAGCCCCGGGGGCGTTCCCGTTCCTGTGGGTGTCGCGCGGATGAATTACCGTACTTGTTACTCCGGCAATTGCATATGTCAAAGTCGTCATTCCGGCGAAAGCCGGAATCCAGACGTCGTCCCGACGCAGGTCGGGAACCATTTTAGGAGCGATGCCGGATCAGGTCCGGCATGACGTGTTATCTGTTTGGTTGCCGCTGCAACAAGAAACGCGAAGCGGTCTATCAAAAAAACGGGGTGATGTGGTAGGATTGCGCCCGACCTGCCGGAGGGAGATCCCGGCGGAGGAACCCATTTCAGGAGGATCGATCGCCATGGATGCCTTGACCAGTCCCCTTTTGACCGATCTCTATCAGCTCACCATGTGGGAAGCCTATCTCAGCGAGGGGATGGAGGAGACGGCTGCCTTCGAGTTCTACGTTCGCGATCTCCCCGCGCAGCGGGGGTTCCTCATCGCTTCGGGCCTGGAGTCTCTGCTCTCCTTCCTGGAGAATCTGAGCTTTTCGGCCGGAGAGATCGCCTATCTTGACGGGACGGGAAGGTTCTCACGGAAGCTCCTCGATCGCCTCGCCGCCTTCCGCTTCACCGGCGACCTCTACTCCCTCCCGGAGGGAACGGCGTTCTTCGCGAGCGAACCCCTGATCCGCGTCGTCGCCCCAATCGGTCAGGCGCAGCTCGTGGAGACCCGCGCCATCAATCTTCTCCATTTCGAAACCCTCATCGCCACCAAGGCGGCCCGATGCATGCTCGCGTCCGGGGGGAGGGCCATGCTGGTCGATTTCGGGCTGCGACGGGCCCACGGGGCCGAAGCGGGCCTTCTCGCGGCGCGCGCATCCCGCATCGCCGGATTCGCAGGCACCGCGACGGTGCTTGCCGGGGCGCAATACGGGATACCGGTCTTCGGCACGATGGCCCACTCCTACATCGAAGCCCACGACAACGAAGAGGAGGCCTTCATCGCCTACGCCCGGGCCAACCGCGACAACGTCACGCTCCTCATCGATACCTACGATCCCCTCCGCGGCGCCCGCCGTGCCGCCGCCGCGGCGAAAAAGCTCGCCGCCGAGGGCATCCGGACCCGTGCCGTGCGGCTGGACAGCGGCGATATCCTCTCCCTGTCGAAGGAGGTACGGGCGCTCCTCGACCGGGAAGGCCTCGGGGAGGTGCAGATCTTCGTGAGCGGCAACATCGATGAGCGGGAAATCCGCAGGCTCCTCGCCGGCGGCGCGCCCATCGACGGGTTCGGCGTGGGGACGAAACTCGACACCTCCGAAGATGCACCCTATCTTGAATGCGCCTACAAACTCGTCGAATATGCGGGGAGACCGCGTCTGAAGACCTCGACAGGCAAGGCAACGCTGCCCGGGCGCAAACAGGTCTTCCGGAGGATGAAGGGATGCGTGATGAGCGGAGATACGATCGCGCTCGATGGGGAAACGCCAGGAGGCGAGCCGCTGCTACGGAAGGTCATGGAAAACGGCCGGCGGCTGGAGAAGGCGCTCGATCTTGCGGCGATCGCCCGGTACACCGGGGAGCAGCTCCAGGCGCTTCCTGGCAACCTGCGGCGGCTTGAGACAGATCCGCCCTACGACGTCCGGATCTCTCCGGCCCTGCTCCGCCTCAGGGAAAAGACGCGAAGGCTGTACGATTGAAGCCGGTGGTGTGGAAACCACCAGGGACCCGAAAAGGAGGCAAGTCAGGATGAACAAACAGGTGGATATTCTGGAAGGGGCCGTCGATCTTCATTTTCATGCAGCGCCCGATCTCCATGACCGCCCGCTCGACGAAATCGAAATCGCCCGCGCCGCCCGGGAAGCCGGAATGAGGGCTCTGCTTTCGAAAGACCATTACGGGATCAACGCCGGCCGGATGCATTATGTCAGAAAGGCGGTTTCCGGCATCCACGCCTTCGGCGGGGTGGTCCTCAACCCCGCCGTGGGCGGCCTCAACCCGAGCGCCGTGGAGGCCGCGATCGCCTTCGGCGGGAAGGAGGTCTGGATGCCCTCCATCTTTTCCGATGCCCATATCAAACATTTCGGGGGGAAAACCTATGCGGCCCTGCCGGGCAGGGTCAAGTGGCCGGAGAAGGGGATCTCGGTCCTGGACGATGAGGGGAGACTTCTGCCTGCTGTGAAGGAGATCCTGGACATGATCGCCCAGGCCGACATCATCCTGGGAACCTCCCACTGTTCGGAGGAGGAGAGCCGGATATTGATCGACGAGGCCTTCCGCCGGGGGGTGAAGAAGATCCTGGTCACCCATCCCCACAATGTGGTCCCGAACCTCTCCGCGGAGACGCAGCTGGAATTTGCCCGGAAAGGCGCCTATCTGGAGCACTGCTTCGCGGCCACGACCCCCAAGTTCTTCAACGCCCGGGTCGACGAGGTGTACGCCGTCATCCGCGCAGCAGGTCCGGAGCGGTGCGTGCTCGCCACGGATCTGGGGCAGATCGGCAACCCCTCGCCGGTAGAGGGATTGCGGACGTTCATCGTCGAGCTGATGGAACTGGGCGTCACCCGGGAAGAGATCGACGTGATGGTTTGCAGAAACCCCGCAAGGCTTTTGGGGTTGGATGAGCGGTAACGACCATCGACCGGCCGGCGAAAGATACCGGCCCGCGCCGCTGGCAAAGGCCTATCCGGGAACGAAGCGCGAAAAATCGATCCCGCTCAGGACGTGAACCCCCCGGTCCCGCATGTCCGAGACGGCCCGTTCGACATTCGCTGCCGGCACGTCGACGCCGCGGCACGCGTCCAGCAGAATCGTCACCTCGAACCCCATCCTGAGCGCGTCGATGGCGCTGAAGTGGACGCAGTAGTCCGTGGCAAGGCCGCAGAAGTAGAGGTGGCCGATCCCCATCCCCCGCAGGTAGTAGTGGAGGCCGGTCAGGGTCTCCCTGTCGTTTTCCATGAACGTGGAGTAGGAATCGATTCGGGGATCGCTCCCCTTGCGGATGATCAGGTCCACGGGCCGCGTGTCCAGGTCCTTGTGGAAGTCGGCCCCGGACGTGCCCGGGACGCAGTGGTCCGGCCACAGTTCCTGATGGCGGCCGTCCACGGAGATGACCTCGAAGGGTTTCTTGCCGTGGGTCGAGGCGAAGGAGACGTGGCCGGGGGGATGCCAGTCCTGAGTCGCCACGCATTTGTCGAATCTGGCCGAAATCGCGTTGACCGCCGGGATGATCCGGTCTCCTTCCGCAACAGCCAGTGCGCCGCCGGGGCAGAAATCGTTCTGGATGTCCGTGATGATGAGGCCGTTTTTCATCGATTCACCCCTCACGCCGGAAGAGCGTCCGGCGGGTCGATCCCGCCCGACCGTCAGTGGATCTTCGCGCCGGTCTTGGGCGGCCGGTCGAATCCGAGCAGGGTGAGCCCCCCTTCGGTATCGGTGGCCAGGAGCATCCCGCGGGACTCGACCCCCATCAGTTTCGCCGGCTTCAGGTTGGCGACTACGACGATGGTCTTCCCCACGATCTCCTCGGGGGTGTAATCCTTTCCCATGCCGGCCACGATGGTTCTTGCCCCGTCGATCTCGACCGTCAGCTTCAGGAGCTTGCTCGACTTGGGCACCCGCTCGGCGGCGAGGACCTTGGCTGCCCGCAGGTCGACCTTCTCGAACTCCTCGTAGGTGATCTCCGGTTTGATCGGTGCGACCTTGGCCTGGACAGGCTCCGGCTTGGCCGCCTCGGCCTTGATCTCCACCCGGGGGAAGAGGGATTCCCCCCGTTTCAGAACGCTCCCCGGCCGGAGGCCGCCCCACGTTCCGATCCCCGTGAAATCGCGGCCGGCCGGATCGGTCACCCCGAGCTGATCCAGGATCTTTGCCGCCGAACCCGGCATGAAGGGGGTCACCAGGACCGCGACGATCCGCAGGGACTCCAGAAGGTTGTAGAGGATGGTGTCCAGGCGCGCGCGGTTGGCCGGATCCTTGGCCAGGACCCAGGGCTCCCGCTCCACGATGTATTTGTTCGTGACGTTGATGAACTCCCAGATGGCGATGAGCGCCTTGTGGAGGCCGAGATTCTCGAAGCAGGATTCCACCTCGGCCACGGTTTTCGCCGCCGTCTCGCGGAGGATCCGGCCCTCGTCGGTGTCCGGCGCCGGGACCTTCCCATCTCCGTATTTCACGGCCATCTGCATCGTCCGGCTGACGAGGTTCCCCAAGTCGTTGGCGAGGTCCGAGTTGTTCCGCTGGACAAAGGCCTCCTCGCTGAAGCTCGAATCGAGGCCGAAGACCATGTCGCGGAGCAGAAAATAGCGGAAGGGGTCGAGGCCGTATTTGTCTTTCAGGTCGAGGGGGTTGACGACATTCCCGAGGCTCTTGGACATCTTGCTCTGGTCGACGTTCCAGTAGCCGTGGACGTTGAGGTGCCGGTAGGGTTCGATCCCCGCGGCTTTCAGCATCGTCGGCCAGTAGATGCCGTGCGGCTTCAGGATGTCCTTGGCGATCAGATGCTGTGCCACCGGCCAGAAGGTCCCAAAATTCTCGCCGTCGGGGTAGCCGATCCCGGTGACGTAGTTGATCAGGGCGTCGAACCAGACGTAGGTGACGTAATTCTCGTCGAAGGGGAGCGTAATCCCCCAGGTCAGGCGGCTCTTGGGCCGCGAGATGCAGAGGTCTTCGAGGGGGTCGCGCAGGAAGGCGAGGGCCTCGTTCCGGTAGCGTTCCGGCCGGATGAAGTCGGGATGCTCTTCGATGTGACGGATCAGCCACTCCTGATACTTGCCCATCCGGAAGAAGTAGTTGCTCTCCTTGCGGTGTTCGGGAACCGTTTCATGCTGGGGGCACTTCCCGTCCACCAGTTCCTTCTCCATGTAGAAGCGCTCGCAGCCGACACAGTAAAACCCCTCATACTCGCCGAAGTAGATGTCCCCGGCATCGTAAACCTTCTGAAGGATCCGCCGGACCGTGTCCACGTGGTTCGCATCGGTCGTGCGGATGAAATAGTCGTTGGTCACGGCCAGCTCCGGCCAGAGATTCCTGAACTGGGCACTGATCCGGTCGGCGTACGCCTGGGGGGTGACGCCCGACTTCTTCGCCGCCTCGGCGATCTTGTCGCCGTGTTCGTCCGTTCCGGTGAGGAAAAAGGTCCGGTCGCCCCGGAGGCGGTGATAGCGCGCCAGGACATCGGCGACGATGGTCGTGTAAGCATGGCCGATGTGGGGCGAGGCGTTCACGTAGTAGATGGGTGTCGTGATGTAAAAAGCGGTTTCCATAGTCTCCTTTTCTCCGCTGGCAGGTATCGAAAAATGCCCGATGGGCTATTTGACGTCGGTGATGCGCTGTACATCCTTCGCCTTGAAGGTCGCCTCCTTCCTGCTTTCGAGCAGGACAACCACTTCGCCCTGGAGGGCATTCTGGCGGATCACCTTTCCCTTCCCCTCAGGGGTCTGGACGATCTTTCCGCACTTCGGCATCTCCTTCTTCAGGTCCGCATAGGCCTCGTATTCGAACCCGAGGCAGCACATCAGCCTCCCGCAGAGCCCGGAGATCTTTTCGGGGTTCAGGGACATGTTCTGTTCCTTCGCCATTTTGACCGAGACCCGGTCCAGGTTGTGCAGCAGGGTCGCACAGCATACCTCCCGCCCGCAGATCCCGAGACCCTTGATCACGCGAGCTTCCTGCCGGGCGCCGATCTGCCGAAGCTCGATGCGGGTCCTGAACCGCTGCACGAGGTCCTTCACCAGCTCGCGGAAATCCACCCGGTTTTCCGCTGCGAAGGAGAAGAGCATCTTGCTTTTGTCGAAGAGACATTCGACGTCGATCATCTTCATCGGAAGCTTCCGTTCCGCAATCTTCCGGTTGCAGAACTGCATGGCCTCCCGCTCCAGGTTCTGATTGTTTTCCCGTATCCGGCAATCCTCTGCCGTCGCGACGCGCAGGACATTCTTCAGATGGGCGGGCAGCTGTTCGGCCGGCACCTCCCTGACCCCGGTCACGACGGTTCCGATCGCCGGTCCGTTGTCCGTGCTGACCACGACGAGGTCGCCTGGCTTCAGGGGAAGGTCCCCCGCATGAAAGGTGTAGATTTTCCCTTCTTTCTTGAATTTAACACCTACGACATTGTTCAAACCGAGTCACCCCCGGGATCTGTATTTTTTCAGGCGAGCTTAATCAGCATCGCCTCCAAAGTCAACGACTTGTTGGCATTCTGGCCGATGGCGCTCATCGCCGCCTCCACGACCGAGATATTGTGCAGAAGGTCGCGCCCCGAGAGACGCCCTGCGATCGCTTCGATCACGTCGGCGCGGTCCTGAAACATCAGCCGCTCCTTTTCCCCCGTCTCCCGGAGGATCAACCCGTCCCGGTAGCCGCCTCGGAGAATCCGGAGCCGCTCCAGGATCTCCTCCCGCTCCGTTCCAAAGCGGCCGGCCGCGGCGAGCCGTCTGAGCAGGTCGGCCGGATCGTCCTGGGCGAGGAGTTCCAGGATGCCGTCGCGCAGGGCGGGGTAGTCTTCCCGGTTCATCTCGATCGCCCGGCCGATGCTGCCGCCGGCAGAGGCAGCGAGCAGAGCCGCCGTCCGGTCATCGAGCCCCGCCTTTTCCCGGAGAAAGCGGGACACCTCTTCCCTCGGCAGCGGCGCGAAGCGCAGGAGCTGACAGCGGGAGAGGATCGTCATGGGCAGGGCATGGGAACGGGCGGTCGTCAGCACGAGGACATTTTCCGGGGAGGGCTCTTCCAGGGTCTTGAGGAGGGCGTTGGCCGCGGGCGCATTCATCCGGTCGGCCTCCTCGATGATGGAAACCCGCTTCCCCTCTTCGGGCCGGAAGGCCATGCGGCCCTGGAGTTCCTTGATGGCGCCTATCTTGATGAACTGCCCCTCTGACTTGATCGTGATGATGTTGGGGTGGTTGCGGTGAGCCGCTTTCCGGCAGGAGGGGCACTCGCCGCAGGGCGGCTCCTCTCCGCGGCAGTTGAGAGCTTCGGCAAAGAGGGCCGCCGTGCTCCTCTTCCCGATCCCCTCCATCCCGGAGAAGAGATAGGCGTGGGCGACGCGCTCCCTGGCCATCGCGCTTCTCAGGATGGAGATCGGCTTTTCGTGGCCGTAGATTTCGTTGAATCTCATGCGCCCTTTCCCGCTGCGGAGGCTTACAGCAGACCCTCCAGGTGGCCTTTGACCGCGCGCCAAACCGCCTCGACGTCGCCTGACCCGTCGACGATCCTGAACCGCTCGGGCTCTGCCGCCGCCAGGGTGAGATAGCCGTTGCGGACCCTCTCGTGAAAGCGTGACCGGTCCAGGAAGGGGAGGGATAGCTGGGTATGCCGTCCGTCTCTGATGCTCCGATAGAGCGCCTTGTCTTCCCTTTCGAAACGATCCTCCGCTGCATTCGATCGAACGCCCGCCGTTCGCTTCTTTGCCCGTTCCAGACCGGCCTCCACGGGGAGATCGAACAGCAGGGTGAGATCCGGCTTGAGCGAACCTGCGGAGAAATCGTTCAACGCGCCGATGAATGCGACGTCGAGCTCCCGGCCGAAACCCTGGTAGGCTACGGTCGCGTCGGAAAAGCGGTCGCAGACGACCCATTTCCCCGCCTCCAGCGCGGGCCGGATGGTCTCCCGCACATGCTGGGCACGCGCGGCCGCAAAAAGCAGGAGCTCCGCCTCGGCGCCGACCGTCCAGGATCGCCGATTCAGCAGGATCTCGCGGATTTTGCGCCCGAGCGGCGTTCCCCCGGGTTCAGCCGTGGCGAGAACGGGGATCCCGCACTCCGCCAGCCACTCCGCCGCGTGTTTGATCTGGGTGGATTTCCCCGATCCTTCGCCGCCCTCGAACGTGATGAATCGACCCATCTGCCCGCCTCATCCCCCACTCTTGGCTCATCCGTTTCCGCGATGACCTTGACAGGGCATTCCCCGTGAAGAAACGGTTCCCGCCTGCATTCCGCTCCGGATACGAAGCCGGATGATCCCTGAAACAAGAGGGGGAAAGCCCCAGCCCTTGGATGACTTGGCGTTTCCCCCTCTTTCTCGATCCAACTCCGCTCTTGGAACTACTTCTCTTCGCCGGGCGTGATCGCCTCGACCGGGCACTGCTCCGCGCAGGTGCCGCAATCGGTGCACAGTTTGGGATCGATGACATACTTGTCTTCCCCCTCGCTGATTGCCTCCACGGGACATTCGTCCTCACAGGAACCGCAAGCAATGCATTCATCGGTAATGATATACGCCATATTCTTCTCCTTTTTCTTTTTATGTTGGCCGGACCTTCCGGTCCGGTCTTTACACCGAAACCACTGACTGGACGGCGGGAATCTCCTGCTTCAGGAGTTTTTCGATGCCGTTCTTCAGCGTCATCTGGGCCATCGGGCAACCGTGGCAGGCCCCGATCAGCCTCACCTTGACCACGCCGTCGTCTCCCACGTCGATCAGTTCCACATCCCCGCCATCCGCCTGGAGGTTGGGCCTGATCCGGTCGATGACCGCCTGCACCTCTTCCTTCATCTCAAGATCCTCCGTCCCGTTTCCCGGAAAACCGTCAATGCGGCAAGTGGCCGACCATCTCGCGGATGAGATCCCTGGCCACGTCGGGAAGGTCCGGCTTAATGATCAGGTAGTCGCTGATCCTGTGGTGGAATGCCGTCCAGAGGATCTTCCCCGTTTTCGCCTCGACGAGCCGGACCGTGAGGCTGACCTTGGCGACCTTCTTGTCTTGCTCCGTCGTATAGTTCCAATAGTCGATCCGGACAAGGAGGAACCCCTCGGCGCCGGTCAGCTCTCCGATCCTGGCGCTCAGCACCGGATCGGAGAAACTCACGTTCGCGAGCTTCGCCAGATAGTCCGTGACCACCTGCCGGAAACCTGCATCCGATTCCATGCGGCGGCCGATGGCCTCTCCGCCGATCACGCCGTCGAACCACTTACGATCGCTCAGGACCTCGGCAAAGAGGCGGTCAATGTCGCCCCTGGCCTCCGGAAAGTTCATGCCGTCCGCCGGCAGCACCGCGATCCGCCGGGGATGAAAATCCCTGGCCTCCGGAGAAACCTCCGAATAGCGGATGCCGCCGCAGCTCAGGATACCTGCAATCAGGAGGACGGAGAGGACCGCTTTCCATTTTTTCAACATCAGGTCGCCTCGGTTTCAGGTGGCCATGCCCCGGGTGGCCAGAAGCCACAAAAGGGCACTGACCCCGGCAATGATGTAACCGGTTTCCAGGAGGCCTTCCAGGACCACCCCGGAAAACCCGGACCTTCTATCATAAAGTTTGAAACATATCCATATATAAAATACACACGTCAAAAGAAAAAAACTGAGTGATGTCGACCACCCGGCCGGATAGGCCGCAAAGAGCAGGAGAAACAGAAGTCCGGAGACTCCCTGGAGGAGGACGAGGGTTTTCTGCTCGCCGATCAGGACGGGAAGGGTCTCCCGTCCGATCAGGCGGTCGCTCTGGATGTCCAGGATGTCCGACAAGGCCGAACGGATGAAGACGATGCCGGAAATGAACAGGAAGGCCGTCGCCATCCCGTAGATGTCCATCCGGCCGCTTTCGATCCAGGGGGGCAGCGCGGTGACGGCCGCCCAGGCGATGGCCGTGGCGATGTTCTTCGATCCGGGAAGATCCTTCAGGGCCTGAAACCTCCAGCCCGTGGGCAGGGTCGGCATGTTGTAGAGAATGCCAAGGAGGGAAATCAGGAACAGGAGAATAAATGTGGCCGGTCCGGCGAGGAAGGCGGCGCCGAGTGCGAGAAGCGTCGAGACCACGGCCACGGTGACGTAGGTTTTTTCATGGAGGAGATAGGACTCCTCGCGAAAGGAGCTGATGCTGCTCGCCTTGCGGTTGATGAAGCGGTTGAGGACGTGCATCGCGTAGACGTAGAGGGAGGCGGTTACGATGAAGAGGGGATTCACCAGCAGCCCCTGAAGGAGCATGGCGGCGAGCGAGAGGCAGCCCGCTCCCGCGGCGGAGTAGATGTCCATCCGGACCGCGAACACCCAGATCTTGAAGAGGTGCCGGAGGAACTCCTCTTTCTTCCCCAGGCGGCCGGTCAGATGGTCCACGACGCGGTCGATGATCCAGTTCGGGGTCGAGGCCCCGGCGGAGATGCCGATTTTCCCGTAGGGTTCGATGTCGATCCCGGAGAGCTCATCGGCGATTTCGATGTGGAATGCCGGCTTTCCCTGGATTTTCGCAAGCTCCGCGAGCCTTCTCGTGTTCGCGCTGTTCCGGCCGCCCACGATGAAGACGGCGTCCGTCCGGGCGGCGAGCGCCTTGATCTCGGTCTGCCTCGTCTCCGTGGAGTCGCAGATCGTGTCGAAGATGATCGCTTCCGGGAAGCGCTCCTTCACCCGCCGGACGATGGCGGCGTAGTCCTCCAGGCTCTGCGTTGTCTGGGCCACGACGCAGACCTTTGCCAGATCGGGGAGGCGGTCGACGTCCCCGGGTTCGCCGAGTACGGTGCCGGCCGTACCGGCAAATCCCAGCAGGCCGTTCACCTCCGGGTGCTCCCGGTCCCCCGCGATCAGCACGGCGAATCCCGCCGCCGCATGCTTCCGGATGATCGACTGCACGTGTGCCACCTTGGGGCAGGTGGCGTCGATGATGCGGAACCCCTTTTCCTTGATTTTTCGTCTTTCGGCGGGCGAGATGCCATGGGCGCGGATGACCATCGCGGCCCCGGGAGGGGCATGGTCGAACTCGTCCAGGCTCCGGATCGGGATGATCCCCCGCTTCCGGAGGAGTTCGATCGTCTGGGGATTGTGGATCAGCGGACCATAGGTGTAGATGGCCTGCCTGTCCCTGCGGCCGGCCATGTCGAGGACTACGTCCACGGCCCTTTTCACCCCCATGCAGAAGCCGGCCGTCTTTGCCAGGATTATGCCCATGGACCCGTTCCTTTCATGATCCCTCGCCTGGCGGCTTTCTCAGATGGAGGAAGAATTCCCGGTTTCCCGCCGGACCCGTGATCGGGGAGGTGCAGCTCCCCAGGACCTCAAGGCCGATCTCCCGGCAGAAGGATGCCGTCTCCGCGAGGACCCGTTCATGGAGCGCCGGGTCCCGGACGACGCCGCGCTTGCCGACCTCGCCCTTTCCCACCTCGAACTGGGGCTTGACCAGGGCGAGAATCGCGGCGCCCGCGCCGATCAGTTTCACGACCGGGGGAATGACCAGGCGAAGCGAGATGAACGAGGCGTCGATGACGGCGATGCCGACCCGGTCCGTGATGTCGTGGCCGTCGTAATGGCGGATATTGGTCCGTTCGATGCTGACAACCCGGGGATCCTGCCGGAGTTTCCAGGCGAGCTGGCCGTAGCCCACGTCGAGCGCATAGACCTTCACTGCCCCCGCCTGGAGGAGGCAGTCCGTAAAGCCGCCGGTGGAGGCCCCGACGTCGAGGGCAACCATCTCCTGGACGGAAAGGCCGAACGACTCCAGGGCGCCCCGGAGCTTGAGGCCGCCCCGGCTGACATAGGGGTTCTCCTCGCCCCGGATCCGGATCTCCGCGTCGGCCGCGACCAGGCTTCCCGCCTTGTCCGCCGGCCGGTCGCCGACCAGGACCGCTCCGGCCAGGATCAGCGCCTGCGCCCGCTGCCGGCTCTCGGCCAGACCCCGGGCCACGAGCAGGCAATCCAGGCGAATTCTCTCAGTTTTCGGAGTCGTCATTCCCAGCCTATCCTGTCGGGGTCAGGTCCAGGGAGCTGAATTCCTTGTGACTTCTGGGGATCGCGATCCCTCCGCGCGCTGGATCTTTTTCGACCCGAAAAACCTCCAATGCGCGCTTCCGGGATCCGGACCCCCAGGTCGAGCCCACGGTCTTTCTTCGATTCAAAAAGGACGGATGTGTATGCAGAGGTTCAGGCCCCAAGATCTGATACCAGCTCCCGCAAAGCGGCGGCGATCCCCTCCGCATCGATCCCGTACTGCCGCCGGAGTTCCTTCTGGGTGGCATGCTGGGCAAACTCGTCCGGTATTCCGAGCCGCCGTATGGAAGGGCCGCGAATCCCCTGTTCCGCGAAGAGTTCGAGAACGGCGCTGCCGAAGCCTCCCATCAGGGCGTTCTCCTCCACGGTGACGATCCCCTTGAGCTCGCTTGCAGCGCCGCAGAGCAGCACCCTGTCGAGAGGCTTCACGAAGCGGGCGTTGATCACCCGGACGGCAATCCCCTCGGCCTGAAGCGTCCGGGCGGCGGCCAGGGCCGGATGGCAGCAGCTTCCGACGGCGAAAACGGCGGCGGTCGCATTCGGCGGATCGAAGAGGAGCTCCCCCCTGCCGATGGGTAACTCCCGGGGAGCTTCATCCAGCGGCACGCCGACCCCGGCGCCCCGGGGGTAGCGCAGTGCGACCGGGCAGCCGCAGGTTACGGCGGTCTTCAGCATATGCTGAAGCTCGTTTTCATCCTTCGGCGCCATGATGATGATGTTCGGGACGGTCCGGAGAAAGGCGAGGTCGAACGCGCCGTGATGGGTGGGGCCGTCGGCCCCCACGAACCCCCCCCGGTCCATGGCCAGGACCACGGGCAGTTTCTGCAGGCAGACGTCATGGATCACCTGGTCGTAGGCGCGTTGCATGAAGGTGGAGTAGATCGCGACGATGGGGACGAACCCCTGCGTGGCCAGACCCGCGGCGAAGGTCACGCCGTGCTGCTCCGCCATCCCCACGTCGTAGAACCGGTCGGGGAACTCGCCGGCAAAGTGGTCGAGACCCGTTCCCTCCGACATGGCGGCCGTGATCGCGACGATCCGGGGATTCTCCCGGGCGAGGGCCACGACGGTCCGGCCGAACACCTGGGTGTAGGAGGGCGCCGCGGGCGAGCCGCCGGAAGCGGCCGTCTCGCCGGTGTCGATATCGAACGGGGCGATGCCGTGGAACCGGGAGGGATCGTCTTCGGCGAACCGGTAGCCCTTTCCCTTCTGGGTCACGACGTGGACGAGGACGGGCCCCTCGAGCGTTCTGATGTTCTTCAAATTCCGGATCAGGTGGTCGAGGCGATGCCCTTCGAGGGGGCCCACGTAGGTGTAGCCCAGCTCCTCGAAGATGGCTCCGGGCACGAAGAAGGTCTTGAGCGACTCCTCCACCTGGCGGGAGAACTTCAGCATCTGTTCGCCGATGCCCGGCACCGATTTCAGGAAGGTCTTGACCTCGGCCTTGACCCGTTTCACGGTCTGGCCGGTCATGATCCGGTTGAGATAGGAGGAGAGGGCTCCCACGTTGGGGGAGATGCACATCTCGTTGTCGTTGAGGATGATGATCAGGTTCTTGCGGCGGTCGCCAGTCCAGTTGAGCCCCTCGAAGGCCATTCCGGCGGACATCGCCCCGTCGCCGATGACGGCGATGATCCGGAAGTTGTCGCCCGTCAGACAGCGCGCCTCCGCCATACCGGCGGCTGCGGAGATGGAGGTGCCGCTGTGCCCCACGTCGAAGGTGTCGTAGGGGCTCTCCCCCCTCTTGGGGAATCCACTGATCCCGCCTTTCTGGCGCAACGTGTCGAAGCGGTCTTTCCGGCCCGTGATGATCTTGTGGGTGTAGGCCTGATGGCCGACGTCCCAGATCAGGCGGTCTCGCGGCGTGTCGAAGACGTAATGGAGCGCGAGCGTGAGCTCCACGGTGCCGAGCGACGAGGCGAGATGCCCCCCCCGCTTCGAGACGGTGGCGATCATCATCTCCCGGATCTCCTCGGCGAGGCTGGTCAGCTCCGCGATGCCGAGACGTCTTATATCCTCGGGAAAATCGATTCTGGCCAACACGCTGGGGTCTGTTTTCTCCGTCATGGCCGCTTCAGGACCTCCGTTCCAGGATGTGGCCGGCGATGGCCGAAAGCGGCGCCGTCCCTTCGCCGAAGGGCTCGAGCGCGACCAGGGCCTCCCGGACAAGCTCTTCCGCCCGGTTGCGCGATGCCTCGACCCCCATCAGGGCGGGGAAGGTGACCTTCCCCCGGGCCGCGTCGCTTCCCGTCCCCTTTCCGAGCAGGGCAGGGTCGCCCTCCACGTTCAGGATGTCGTCGACGATCTGAAAGGCGAGGCCGATCCGCCGGCCATAGTCCGAAAGCCGGGCAAGCGGCTCCTCCGCGGCCCCGGCGAGGATGGCCCCGGACCGGAGAGAGGCCAGGATCAAAGCCCCGGTCTTCAGCCGGTGGATCGAATAGAGGCCCTGCAGGTCGATATTTTCCCCTTCGGCGAGCAGGTCTTTCACCTGTCCGCCGACCATGCCGAAAAAGCCCGCCGCCTCGGCAATCTCGTGGGCAACCAGGAGAATCCGCTCCGACGGGATGTCCGGCATCCGCTCCCGGTTGCAGAGCAGGCGGAAGGCTTCCGTCAGGAGGGCGTCGCCGGCCAGGACGGCCATCCCCTCGCCGAAGACCTTGTGCGACGTCGGCTTCCCCCGGCGGAAGTCGTCATTGTCCATGGCCGGGAGATCGTCGTGGATCAGGGAATAGGTGTGGATCATTTCGAGTGCGCAGGCCGCCGGCAGGACGGACTCCTTCTTGCCGCCGACCGCCTCCGCCGCGGCCATGCAGAGGATCGGCCGGAGTCTCTTTCCGCCGGCGAAGACGCTGTAGCGGACGGCCTCGAAAATCAGCGGCGGGTCTCCCGTTCCGCAGGGGAGGAGATCGTCGAGCGTGCGGTCGACGAGCTTCTTGCGCTCGGCAAGGTACTCCTTCAGGACAAAATCAGCACTCACGCTCTTCCCCCGCGAATGGTTTGGCCACGAGCTCCCCTTCCTCCCGAAGGAGGAGCTCGACGCGCCGGTCGGCTTCGTCGAGCTTCTTCACGCAGAAACGGGAGAGTTTGATCCCCTCCTCGAAGGCCTTGAGGGACTCCTCCAGGGTCATCTCTCCCGCCTCCATCCGGCGGACGATCTCCTCCAGTTTTTCCAACGCCTCTTCAAATTTTTCCTTGGACATCGGACGGCTCCTTGCATATTTCAATGATTCGGGCGCGCAGCTCCCCCGCGGCCAGGCGGATGTCGACCTCCCGCCCGCAGGCGGCATCGCGGGATCGGCGGAGGATGAGACCATCCGGCAGAAGCCGCGTGATGCTGTAGCCCCGGCCGAGGACGGAAAGCGGGCTGAGCGAGTTCAGAAGTGCCATCGCCGTCTGCGCGCGGTTTCTCTCCTGCCCGGCCCATCTCTCCCACGCCGTTGTCAGGGATTTTCCGAGGCCTGCCAGCCCCAGACGCTGTTCGGCGATTCGCGAGCGGGGATTCTGCTGTTCGAGACGGACGGCCAGATGCATCCAACAACGGTTTCCGGTCTCCCGGATGCGCACAATGGAGAGCCGCATCCGTTCGAGATGGTCGTCGAGAGCGATCCGGGCATCGGCAAGGCGCCGCTTGGGGTCCCGGAGCCTTCCCTGCAGGTCGGCGGTCCGCTCGCGCCTCCGTTCCGTCCCCCGGAGCAGGCAGCGGGTCAGGCTGAGGCGGATCGACTCCACGGTTTCCAGGAGCTCCGACCGGAGCGGAACGGCCAGCTCGGCCGCCGCCGACGGGGTCGCTGCGCGGAGGTCCGCCGTGAAATCGGCGATCGTGAAGTCGGTCTCATGGCCGACGGCCGAGATGATCGGGATCCGCGAACAGGCGATGGCCCGTGCGACCCCCTCGTCGTTGAACGGCGCGAGATCCTCCAGCGATCCTCCCCCCCGGGCGAGGATGATCACATCGGCGCGGCCTGCGGCCTGCATGTCGCCGATCGCGCGGATGATCTCGGCCGGGGCCTCGACCCCCTGGACGCGGACCGGGGCGATCAGGATGTCCACCGACGGAAAGCGGCGGCGGGTGACGGTCAGGATGTCCCGGATGACGGCGCCGGTGGGGGAGGTGATAACGCCGATGCACGCGGGCAGGAAAGGGATAGGCCGCTTCCGCTCTGCGGCGAAAAGACCCTCCGCCTCCAGGCGGGCCTTCAGCTGTTCGAACGCCTTCTGCAGCGCGCCGAGCCCCCTCGGTTCGACGGCATCGATGATGAGCTGGTACTCGCCCCGCGGCGGATAGACCGTCACCCGCGCGCGGCAGACGAGGCTCATCCCCTCTTCGACCGCAAAAACCGCGGGCCGCTTCCATCCCGCGGCAAAGGGGTTTCGGAAGATGACCGCCCGGATCTGGCTCTTGTCATCCTTGAGGGTGAAATAGGTGTGGCCCGACGCCGGACGGCGCAGGTTCGACACCTCCCCCTCTACCCAGACACAGGCGAACTCCTCTTCCAGAAGCGTTTTGATCCGGTCGTTGAGCGCCGAAACGGTCAGAATCTCTTTCAAGTTACCGTTTGTCATGGGGTGGAACTATCAGATATCGGCCTCCGTGACAAGAATGAATTTCCACGGGGCGGCGCAGGAGCGGAGGGAAGGGGCGAAGCACGGCGACTCAGTTTCGATCACAAAGATTGGCCTCGACTTGCGCTCAGAGACATTTTTCGACGAAAAATCTCTAAATCGCGCTGCGCGAGGCATCTTCGCGCCAAATACGAGTCGCCGGCCATGCGAAGGAACGGCTTGACAGGACGCCCCGATTGGCTGGATAATCCAACCGACTGCAAAAAGGGCTGACTTCTCATCGAGGCGATTTTCATGTTGAAGGTAAAGCAGTTTCGCTACGGCGCCGACAACCTCGGCTATCTCGTCTATGGAACGGAAAGCGCCATGGCCATCGACGGCGGGGCGGCCGCCGAAATCCTCACATTCCTCGGCGAACATCAGCTCAAATTGAAGTTTGTGGCCAACACCCATGACCATCAGGACCACACGGGCGGCAACGGGGACCTGGTCGCAGCCACGAACGCGCGCCTCATGACCGGGGCGGAGCTTCCGGACGGCCAGGAGATACCGATCGACGGGGGCAGGGTCCGGGTCATCCAAACCCCCGGCCACACGGGGGATTCCCGCTCCTTTTATACGGGCAAGGCGCTCATCGCCGGGGACACTCTCTTCAACGGGACGATCGGGAACTGCTTCTCCGGGGATCTGGAAGGGTTCTACGGTTCGATCCGCAGGCTGATGGCGCTTCCCGATGAAACCGTCGTCTACGCGGGCCACGATTACGTCAAGAGCTCCATGGCCTTCGCAAGACGGCTCGAACCGGACAACCGGGCGATCGGCGCATATCTGCGGCGTCACGACCCCAGACACGTCTTCTCGACACTCGCCGAGGAGAAGAAGATGAACCCCTATCTCCGCTTCAACGAGCCCGGCCTCGTCAAACTGCTGGCGAAGCTGCGTCTTCCCCGGGAAACGGAATGGGAACGCTGGCAGTCGCTCATGAGTATCGAATAACGTCGCATACGAGGAGAAAAGTCATGAAATTCCGCTTTGCCCACAACAATTTCAATGTCCTGAACCTGGAGAAAAGCGTCCGCTTCTACCAGGAGGCGCTGGGGCTGACCGAGGTCCGCAGGAAAGAAGCCGCCGACGGCAGCTTCATCCTCGTCTTCCTCGGCGACGGCGAAACCGGACATCAGCTCGAGCTGACCTGGATGAGGGACCGGAAAGAGCCCTACAACCTCGGAGACAACGAATTCCACCTGGCGCTCGTGGTGGACGATTTTGCCGCCGCCCATGCCCTGCATGAGAAGATGGGGTGCATCTGCTTTGAAAACAAGAAGATGGGGATTTACTTCATCAACGATCCGGACGATTACTGGATCGAAATCATTCCCATCCGGCGGTAGCGCGCCTGATGAAGCTGATCTACGCAGCCGATATCCACGGCGCCTTCGAGAAGGTCAAGACCCTCCTCTATGAGACGGTTGCCGACGCCTACGTCATTTCGGGCGATCTGATCGATATCCCCTTCTACAGCATGGAGACGGCCATCCGCTACCATGAGATCCAGAGCTATTTCCACGGGCTGCGGGGGAGGATGGGGAAGACGGAGATGGTCATCGAGGATTTCGTCGACGAACTCCTCGACGAACCCGACATCCCGGAGGAGATCCAGCGCCAAGGGACGACCTACCAGGAGTACACGATCCGCGCCCGGCGGGTCATGCAGCAGCAGTACAAGGTGCTCGAAAACATCATCTCGCTCAAGTCCAACTCCCGGGTCTTCTGCCTTCCGGGCAACTACGACATGGATCTCCGCTACACCTCCCTCCATGAGCACGACCTCCATCTACACTGGTATCAACAGGGCGATCTGAAGATCGCCGGCTACGGCGGCGCGGATGTCTGGACGGGCGGGATCCCCGAGCGGTACATCGTCAGGTACGGGGCCGGGATCGGCGTGGACGACAAGCACAACGAGATGTCCCGCTTTTTCCGGGCGGTCAAGCCGGACATCGTCGTCACCCACCAGCCCCCGTACGGCATCCACGACGGCGTCCCCTCCACCGGCCCCTCCGGCTCCCCGGCGCTCCGCTCCTTCTGCGACAGCAATCCCGTGCTCCTGGCCCTCTCCGGCCACATCCACGCCTCCTGGGGATTTCAGACGGTCGAGGGGGTGATTCACCTGAATCCCTCCAACTTCGGCGAGGTCACGGACATCACGGCCCAGGTCTACGAGGGCGGGTTCTTCTATGCCGTCGAGGTCGAGGGGCGGCAGGTGGTCAAGGTGATCCTGAAGAAGCTGGTCGAGCACCGGATCCACGATATCGCCGACTACTTCGTCCGCGACGGCCGGTGGGTGGAGCAGATCATCGACCGGGAACGTTATGAGGCGTTCCGGCGGCGGGAGAACTACGACACGAAGACGCTGAAGTTCTCCCACATCCCGGAAATAGAGCTCTACAACGAAATCAAGGAGTTCTACCGGATGTTCCAGACGCAGGAGACGGAGGAACGTCTGGACATGCTGGAGCAGGTGGCGCTCCTGATGGAGGAGAAGGTCCGGGACGATATCGCCATGGATGTGGTGGGCTCCGTGAACGTGGGCATGTCCGGGGAGAGTTCGGACATCGATCTGATGCTCTATCTCCGCTGCGATTCGGGCTGCGGCGAGGATTTTTCCCAATGCGAACGCTACCGCCAGGCGGAGGCGATGATCCGGGAGACGCTGGGAGATCGTTGCCGGGCGGAGATCCTGGACTGCATCGATCTCAACCGGGTGGAGAAGAGCATCCGGGAGAAGAATTACGAGTGCGAGGTGACCCAGAGGTTCGTCGCCTACCGGTCGCTCGGCCGCCCGATCCATTACCGGGTGATCGCCCCGATCGAAGACCTCCTCAATGCGGACATGGCGTACCGCAAGGAGCTCGAGGGAAGCATCCGCTCCTATTTCAAGATCTTCACGACCACCTCCCAGCACGTCCGCTCTTTCCGCAAGTATGAGGAGCGGCTCTCCGCAGTCGGGATCAAGCTTCCGGAGTCGATCCGGGGGAAGATCCGGCAGTACCTCCAGGGGGAGGAGAAGGGGCCGTCCCCGGTTCCCGTTACGGGAGCGCCCTGAAGATGACTTTCCCACTCTCCATCCGGGTGAAGCTGTTCCTCAGCCATCTGCTGGCCATCCTTCTGGTCTCCGGAAGCATCGGCGCCTACTTCTACCTGAGCGCCGCGGAGAGCCTGCTGGGCGGCATCCAGGAGAGGCTCGAATCCAGCGCGGCCATCCTCAGCCGGACCATCGATGCGAAGGAGCTCCGCGAGATCCGCGGAGCGGCGGACGCCGCCCGCCCCTCCTACCTTCGCAACCTGGAGCTGCTCCGGACCTTCCGGCGGATGAACGCGGATATCGCATACCTCTACATCATGCGGCACGAGGGGGACAAGGTGCTCTTCGTGATCGATTCGGACGAATCGAACCGCCAGGCCTTGCCCGGACGGGAATACAACGCGGCCCCCACGATGGTCCGGGGGTTCACGAGCCTCTCGGTGGACGAGGAGATCGATAGGGATGAGTGGGGATACTTCCTGTCCGGCTATGCGCCCCTGGCCAACGGCGCGGGTGAATACCTGATCGGCATCGACATGCGCGCCGACGAGGTCTACGCCAAGTACCGGCGGCTCCGGATCGCCGGACTCTCATCCTTGGCCGCCTCGGTCCTGCTGGCGCTGCTGTTCGGCTGGTGGCTGGCGCGCCGGTTCGTCCGCCCCATCCGGCTCTTCATCGATCGCTGCCACGCCGTCGCGGAGGGGCGCCTGGATGAGGAGGTCGCGATCCGGACGAACGACGAGATGGACCAACTGGTTGTCGCCTTCAACGGGATGCAGTCCGCCCTGGCCTCGTCGGAGCGGGAGAGGCGCGAGGCTTACGACGCCCTGCTGAAGGCGCGGGACGAACTGGAGATCCGGGTCGAACAGAGGACTGCGGACCTCCGGGAGGCCGGCGAGAAGCTGAATCGCGAAATCGCAGAGCGCATGCGCGTCGCAAAGGTGTTCGAAGAGTCGGCGATGACCGATCCGCTGACGGGCGTGCCGAACAGGCGCACGATGGCGGACCATATGCAGCATGAGATCGTTCGGAGCCGGCGGGGAAAGACGCCGCTCACGATCCTGATGCTCGACCTCGACCACTTCAAGAAGGTGAACGACGAACACGGCCATGATGCCGGGGACAAAGTCCTGATCGAAGCGGGGCGGAGGATGAAGGAGTTGATCCGCGGCCAGGATCTTCTGGCGCGCTGGGGCGGCGAGGAGTTCATCATTCTGCTTCCGGAGACGCCCCTGGCCGGGGGGATGATCGTCGCCGAGAAGATCCGCAGGCGTGTCGCCGGGGAACCTTTCGCGGTTTCCGGTGCGGCGCTCCACGTGACGCTCAGCATCGGGGTGGCCACGCTGGCCGGAGATCAGCAGGCAGAGGAGATGATCAAGTCCGCGGACATGGCCCTCTACGCAGCGAAGCAAAACGGGCGCAACCGCGTGGAGGCCGCCTCCTGACCGGGGCAAGGCCCACGGGGAGGGATCGCGTTCCTCCGGCCCGCTTCCTCCCGGGGATCACTTTTCGTCGAGCCCGCTGACGATGGCGACCGAGGCGCTGCAGCCGATCCGGCTCGCGCCCGCCTCGACCATCGCGAGCGCGTCGGCCAAGGTCCGGATGCCGCCCGCAGCCTTGACGCCGATCCCCGGCCCCACGGTCTTCCGCATCAGCCGGAGATCGGCAACCGTGGCACCGGCGCTCCCGAAGCCCGTCGAGGTCTTCACGAAGGCCGCCCCGGCCTTCACCGCAAGCTCGCAGGCCCGGACCTTCTCGGCATCGGTCAGGTAGCAGGTCTCGATGATCACCTTGACGGGGCAGCCGGCAGCGGCACGGACCACCGCGGCGATGTCCGCCTCCACCTCGGCGTCCCGCCCTTCCTTCAGTGCACCGATCCACAGGACCATGTCCACCTCCCGCGCCCCCAAGCGGATTACCTCTGTTGTCTCGAAGGCCTTCGCCGCCGGGGTGTGGGTCCCGAAGGGGAAGCCGACGACGGAGCAGACCAGGGGGCTCTCGCCTTTGAGCAGGGCCGCCGCATCGGCCACATGGACGGGGTTCACGCAGACCGCCTTGAAGCCGTACGCGACGGCCTCGGTGCAGAGCTTCTTCAGCTCTTCCCGCGTGGATGGGGGTTTCAGCAGGGAGTGGTCGATCATTCCCGCCAGCTCTTTTCGGGTGATTTTCATCTCAACCTCCTTTATTTTCGGCCGGCCGAAGGGCGCGCAGGTGGCGGACGATGCGGGCCGTATCCTCATGGGACGATCCGCCAAAGGGCATGATCAGGTAGATTCCCCGGGCCTCGGCGGCCATGGTTCCCGCGAGCCCCAGCGCCAGTTCCAGGCCTGCTTTTCGCTGGTCCCCGGCCGATTCGTGGCGGGCCAGGGCGGCCACGACCGATTCCGGCACCCGGATGCCCGGGATGCGGCCGCTGGCGAAAAATTCGGCGTTCCGGCGGCTGGTCAGAGGCAGCAGCCCCGGGAAGAGCCGCGCACCCAGCTGGCCGGCTGCATCCTGGAGCTCCCGGAAGGCCTCCACCGAAAAGAGCGGCTGGGAAAAGATGTACTCGGCCCCGGCCGCGATCTTCTTCTTGAGCCAGGCAATCTGCGCCGGGGCAGGCCAGCCGATCGTTGCGCCCGCGCAGAAGTCGGGCGGGTCGGCGATCCGGTCGCCGTTGATCAGCTCTCCTGCCCGCAGCTTCCGGATGAGGCGCAGGAGCTCCACGGAGCTCTTCAGGTCCGTGACGCGCTCGGCCAGCGATCCCAGCGGGCCCATGGACGGCGGATCACCTGTCACCGCGAGGATCCCTCGCAGGCCGATATCCCAGGCCCCGATCAGTCCGGAGTGGAGCTGGAGGAGATTGGACTGGGTCACGGCCTTGTGGCAGATCGACGGCACCCGGAGGACGTCCTGGAGCCGCGCCGCGGTGATCACGGCATCCCGGCCGACCGTGGCCCCGGGGTTGTCCGGCACGTCGAAGAGGTCCGCTCCGGCGCGGGCGATCCCCTCGGCGTTCCGGCAGAGATCGTCCAGGCTGCATGTGCGGTCGGCGCGGATCTCCACGCTGATCAGGAAACGGTCGCCGCCGATCAGCTCCCGGATCGCGTTTCTGGCTGCCGGGCGCGCGGGCCGGCTTTCCGCGACAACAGCTTCCCTGACCTCAACCCGGGCCAAGGGCCCAACCGGCCGCCCTTCGATCAGGGGCGCGATCTCCCGAATGTGGTCCGGGCTCGTCCCGCAGCAGCCGCCGATCACGGAGACGCCGAGCGTGGCGAGACGCTCCGCGATTCCTGAAAAATCCGCCGGCGTGAGCTCGTAGCGGACGAGACCCCGCTCGATCGCCGGGTTGCCGGCATTGGGCGAAGCCGTCACCGGGAGGCGCGTTTTCGAGAGCAGATAGGCGGCTACGTCCACGATGTCGTCGGGGTGCTGGCAGTTCGCCCCCACGGCTGCCGCCCCTGCCGATTCGGCCTGGGCGAGAAGCAGGTCGATCGTCGTCCAGCGGTTCCGGCCGCGGCCGGTGTGGCCGACCTGGAAGGCGAACGGGAGCCCCGTGGCGGCCGCAGCCTTGAGGGCCGCACGCGATTCCCGCGGGTCGGTGAAGGTTTCCAGGACGATCGCATCCGCTCCAACGAGAGAGGCACACTGCGAGGCATAGATCTCGTCGAGCTGGTCATCGGGAAAATCCTCGTGGCGGAGCCCCAGGGAGAGGGGGCCGACGGAGGCCCAGACGAGGCACGCGTCTCCTGCCGCCTGGCGGGCGAGCGCCACGCCCGCTGCGTTGATCTCACCACAGAGGGCGTCCACCCCGCATTCGGCAAGCGTGAGCGGGTTTGCGGCAAAGGTGTTGGTCACCAGGATCTGCGAGCCGGCTGCGCGGTAGGCCCTGTGGAGGTCGAGGACCGCCTCCGGCCGGCGCAGGTTCAGGAGTTCGACCGGCTCCCCGGAGAGCTCCTGCCCCTGGCGCAGGACGGTGCCCATGGCACCGCTGCCCACGAGGATTCGGCTGCCCAGCCGGGCCATCGTTATGTTCGCATCGTTGTTGCTCGGGTCATCCATCACTTGATCCGTGTGAGGGCTTGGGCAAGATAGGCCTCCAACTCCTTTTCCGTCAGCAACTCCGGCGCCGTGTCCGGCACGCCATGGTAGAAGATCGTGAGCATGGGTTTGCCTTTATCGAGCGACTCGCGGTCCGCGTAGAAATGGAGCCACCGCTCCGTCTTGTCCCGGAAATCGGTCCGCACGATCTTCAGGGTCTGGACCGCCCCGAGAGGCTCGCCCGTGCCCACCCACTCCCTCTCTTTCGAAAAGGGGTCGACCGCTTCGACGCGGTAGAACCGGAGCGCCGGAGATGCGGCCCGGTCATGCAGGATCCGGACGTAGACAAAGGAGTTCTCTTCGGCGGGTCCCTTCAGGATCGCCCAGAGGATCGTGATCCCCTGCGCCCGGAAGGAGGAGTCTGCCCCGTGGATCTCCGTCGCGGCCCAGGCCGGCGTTCCGGCCATCAGGAGGATCATCAGAACCAGACCGGCCACTGTTCCTGAAACCTTGGTGACCATAACGTTTCTCCCTTCAAAATCGGGAAATCGTATCCCGGAAGCGCGCATTGGAGATTTTCCGGGGCACCCTGCCCCCGCAGTGGAGCGGCCGCAAAGACGACTGTTTGAGCGCGAAGCGCGAGTTTCGTCTTTGCAGCGGAGCGAGGAGGTGCAGGGTCGGAAAATATCCAGCGCGCGGAGGGATACCTTTCCCGTCATCCCTCCTCCTCTCGCAGGATGTGGATCACGGAAGGCTCGATGCCGACCCCGATCGTCTCGCCCACGGCAAAGGTCCCGTGGCGGAGCGGGTCGTAGGCGGTCGCGGATATGCGTCCGCCATCCATTTCCAGCAGATAGTCCGCCTTCTCGCCGAGGAAGGTCCGCTCGACCACGACACCCGGGAGGAGATCGCCGGCCCTCTCACGGGTCAGCGTGATCGCCTCGGGCCGGATGAAGACCTGGATCGTCCGCCCGGGGGCGGTGCAGTCGGCAGGGGCCGGGAGGTTGAAGCTCCGTCCGAAGAGGGAGAGGGTGACTGTCCCGTCGGCGGTAGAGAGAACCTTGGCCGGGAGGGTGTTGATCCGCCCGATGAACTGGGCCACGAAGGCGTCAGCGGGCCGCAGGTAGAGCTCCTCGGCCGTGCCGGTCTGGACGATCCTCCCTTCGTTCATCACGGCGATCTGGTCGGAGATCGCCATCGCCTCCTCCTGGTCGTGGGTCACGTAAACCGCCGTGATCGCGAGCGCCTTCTGAAGCCGCCGGATCTCGCTGCGCATGTAGACGCGGAGCTTGGCGTCGAGGTTCGACAGCGGCTCGTCGAACAGGAGCACCCGCGGTTCGATGACGACCGCCCGGGCCAGGGCAACCCGTTGCTGCTCCCCTCCGGAGAGCTGGTGAGGGAACTGCTTCGCATAGGTGGCGAGGCCCACCAGTTCGAGCACCCTGGCCACCAGCCGTTCGATCTCGGAAGCGCTCTTCTCCTGCACCTTCAGGCCGTAGGCCACGTTCTCGAAGACGTTCAGATGCGGGAACAGGGCGTAATTCTGGAAGACGAAGCCGATGTTGCGCTGGTTCGCCATCAGGTCGGTCACGTCCTCATCCCCGATGAAGATCCGGCCGCGGTTGGGCCGTTCGAAGCCGGCGATCATCCGGAGCGTGGTCGTCTTCCCGCAGCCCGACGGGCCGAGCAGCGTCAGAAACTCCCCGGGCTCCACCTCGAGGCTCACGTTCTTCACGGCCGTGACCTCTCCCTTGACGCGGTGGAGAAAAGTCTTGTGGATCTGTTCGAGACGGATGCGGACCGCTTCCATGAAGCATTACCCCCCGAGAATGTTGGCCATATCCGGCGCGCCGGGCTGCCGGAAGAGGCGGAGAAACAGGCTGATCGCCCCGAT
>JAJFTY010000078.1 GCA_021372695.1 Deltaproteobacteria bacterium | reverse complement strand
TAGGTCCAGTGTGATTTCGAGGAGGGGGATTCAATCGTCCCCCCTCATCTCCACCAAGGGATGATCCAAATAAAAAACCCGCTGGAAACAGCGGGTTTTTTATTGCCATCCGTTCGGCCGAACGACGGGGATCACCCGAATGTACGAATCGCTGTCAGTCGGGTTTGGCTATCTCCCGATAGATCTGGGTGTCGATGGCATCAAAGATCCGTTCGTATTGCTCCTTTTTAAGGAGCCGCCTCAGCTCCCATCCTGCCGGCGTCTTCTTCTCGGTGATGATGGAGAGCACCACTTCTCTTTCATTCCGGCTGACCTCGCGGACGATGGCCAGCCCCCTGATCCTCCATTCGCCCCGGATGGCGTGGTCGGATGTGACCTGATGCTTTTCTTCATTGATGGTCGGTCGCCCGAACTCTTTGTCCTTGAAGGTCTGATAGATGGCCCGCAGGATGTACTTCTCCTTCGCCCGATAGATATGGGTGTATTCATCCGGTTTGTCGATGGGTTCGCCATTTTCATCGCAGGAACAAAGGACCATGCCGCAGACCGCGATGAACGCCATGATCAGCAGGAGGAACATTCGGGGAGATCTCTTCGAAGCTTCCATGGGTGCCTCCATGCATTTTTTCGGAATGCTCGCACATTATGAAGACGACATCAAGCATCGACGTCGGGAAATTACTTGAAAAATCATCGCCAGGGCTGTGCATCCGAAGAACTGCGGCGACGATCAGGGAGCGGCTGCCGGCTTCTCCCGGAAGCAGGTCAGCAGAAGCATGATGCCCACCGTGCACAGGGTCAGGATAAGCCAGGACCAGCCATAGGTGTCCGTTCGATCCACGAGGAAACCGAAAATCGGGGGAGCGATCAGGCCTCCCAGGAAACCGTAGCCATATCCGATGCCGATCGCCAACCCCGCCGATTCTTTCCCCGCGGACTCGCCCATGATCGTCAAGTAGATCGCATTCCAGCCGATCCCGCTCATGCCGAAGGCGAGAACGGCGCATACCAGAAGCGGTGAGAGGACCGGGAAGAAGGAGATCACCCCCAGCCCAAGCGAAGAAAGGAAGAGGAGCCCGGTAATCAGGACCAGGACCCCCTTTCGCCGTCCGGCCAACAGATAATCGCTCGCCGCGCTCCAGAGGACGCGGGCGGCGGCGCCGATGAAAAAAGAGAGGGCGTAATACTGGCCTGCCCGGGCAATGGGGTATTTCATCTCCTGGATCAGGAACAGGGTCAGATAGGTGGAAAAACAGAACTGGCTGGCCATGAAGCAGAACCCGATACCCCCCAGGATCAGCATATCCCGGCGCAGGGCCGTTTTCATGACTCTCCCCCAGTCGAGGGAAGCCGCGGGAGCCTCCGAACGGACCGGCGATACCCGAAGCAGCCAGTAGATCGGGATGGCCGCCGCCACTTCGACCAGGCCGATCGCAAAAAGTCCCTGGCGCCAGGAATAGAGGACCGCAACGGCCGGCAGAAGAAGCCCGGCAAGGATCCCGCCGAAGTTGACGCCCGTCTGTTTGATCCCCATGGCCGTGGCCCGGCCCACCGCGGGAAACCACTCCATGACGCATTTGCTCGACCCGGGGCCGATGACGCTGTTTGCGGCCCCATAGAACAGAAGGACGACCAGAGCCACCGGAAAGGAAGGCGCCAGGGAGAACAGGACGAGGAAGAGTCCGATTCCGACCATTCCCAGCGTCATCATCCGGCGCACGCCGGCAAAGTCGACCAGGAGCCCCGCGGGCATCTGGCAGACGCCCGAACCGATCGACAGCGCCGATATCAGGAATCCGATCTGGAACGATGAGAGTTGGAGCTCTTCCTTGATGAACGGAGCCAGGATACCGAAACCGGAGAAGTTCACGAAGGAGAGGACGTGAGCCAGCCACAGGACCCCGACGATGACCCAGCAATAGCTGGAGCTCTTTCCCTCTCTTGTTGGCACGTCTTGCGGACCCGACATCCTCACGCCTTCATTCCGCTCCGAAGCGATACGACCAAGACCAATTCAACCGGGATGTGCGAACGGCGGTCGGGCACTCCGGAAGGCAGTGGCGCTTTCATGCTCCGCTTTGCGTTGAATGTCAAGCCGGGCGTTCGGGCCGTACCGAAATCTCCTTGACATGTTCCGGTTTGTCCGCCAATCTTCACGCCACGCGTGATCGAAAGGAGAAATGGACTATGAAAGACAGACTCTATCTGCTGAAACCCGGCTTCATCGATCAAGGCAAGGCTTACTTCTGCCCCGGATGCGCTCAGGTCGAGGGGATGCTCTCATTCTATCCCGCTCTCCGGGAAAAGATCGAGATACGCTACATCGAATTCCCGAGACCGCGCCCCAGCCTCGTGGCCGAGATCGGCGACGAAAACCAGGGCTGTCCGAAGCTCATCCTGGGAGGAGAACACCCGATCCCCGCAGGAGTCCAGGTGGGCGATGCCAAAGGCAACCGCTTCGTCGCCGCGCCGCTCGAGATCTGCCGCTACCTGGCCATAGCCTATGGCGTCGGCGAGCCCCATTAGCATATGCGCCGCACTGAAGCCAAGGGCGGATCGGGGGACGGGAAAGCCACGCCCGAATCCGCTCACTGCTTGCGGCAATCGGGTTGAAGCCTGCCGCGTTTGGTCAGAACGATCTGCCACAATTGGATGTTGCGCGCCCGGAAAGCGCCGGCGCAGGAGAGGAGATAGTACTCCCACATCCGCTTGAACTGGTTGTCATACTTGCCTTCCAGCCGGCCCCAGTTGTTCTGGAAGTTGTCGTGCCAGGCCATCAGGGTTTTGTCGTAATGCGGCCCGAGGTTGTGCCAGTCCTCCATGACGAAAAAATCCTCGGTGGCCTTGCCGATCTGGGCGATGCTGGGCAGCATGCTGTTCGGGAAGATGTATTTGCCGATCCACGGTTCGCATTTGACCTGCGACCGATTCCCTCCGATCGTGTGGAGGAGGAATATGCCGTCATCCTTCAGGCAGCGATGGACCACCCCCATGAAGGTTGGAAAATTCTTCTGTCCCACATGCTCGAACATGCCCACGGAGACGACCTTGTCGAAGCTCCCCTGGATATCGCGGTATTCGCACTCCCGGATCCGGACGGGCAGGTCTTTGCCGTAAGCCGCGCCGTGGCGGACCTGCTCCCGCGAGATCGTGACGCCCGTGACGGTGCATCCGTAGTGCTCCGCGGCATACTTCGCGAGCCCTCCCCAGCCGCACCCGATGTCCAGGAGATGGTCCGTGGGCTTCAGGTCCAGCTTCCGGCAGATCAGGGCGAGTTTGTTCTGCTGGGCCTGGGCCAGGTCGTCGGTGCCGTTGAAGTAGCCGCAACTGTACTGATTGTAGGGGTCCAGGAAGGAGAAGAAGAGGTCGTTGCCCAAGTCATAGTGGCGATCGGCGATCACGTGCGCCCGCCTCCGGGTCTGGGAATTGAAAAGCAGCGCGCTCATGTAGGGCAGGAGAAATTTCAGACCGCCCCTGATCTCTTCGTCGAGATTGGCCCGGAGGATGCGGCAGATGAATTCATCGATTCGCCGGCACTCCCAGAGCCCCTCCATGTAGGCCTCGCCCAGGCCGAGGCTGTTGTCCCGGAGCAGCCGCACGAAGAACGTCTCATCCTTGACCTGAATGTCCCAGGGGTTCGGGCCGTCGATGGTAATGCCCGCCCGCGACAGAATCTCACCAAACAGAACCCTTTGTTCCCGCATGGCATCCTCCCCGAATTCGCATATCGTGACAAAAGAGTATCAGCACAATAGAAAGCAGCCAAGATCATGGCGCGTTGATTCCCAACGTCCGATTCAATGAACGACCGCTTCGATGCAGGAGCGGCAAGAGGCACGAGGGCCGGGTGAAACGATGCCGTCACGGTTTGGGCGGACGCTGTCCCTTGGGAAATTTTTTCATCATGTCGCCGGTATTCCCCATCCCCTCTGCACCCATCACTTCCGGCATGCTGTTGACTTTTTTGTAATCCTTCGGCACTTCGAACAGGTCGGGCGTGGCCGCGCCAAGCCTGACCTCTTTGAATTTCATGACCATCTTACCACCGGACCCCGGATACTTCGGGTTCGCAGGCATGTCGACTTCAGTTTGAATCGTGAAATCCTTGAGATCCTGGGCCTCCCACAGGGTGGCTTTGTTCTTCTCCGCCGGCTTGTTCTTGCGATAGAAGATCGCGTCATATTTGGTGCAGGGATGGCCGTCGATGGTCTCGCTTCCGACCTTTTTCTTGTCGAGCACCACATCGGAGTCGTAGACGTTTGGCGCCGTATCCCGCTCTCTCATCGGCTGCTCGAAGTAGGTCTTGGCGGTTGTGTTCATCATGATGGTCTTCCTGGCATCGCCCTGCGTGATGGTCACGAGGCCCTTCATGGCCGGATTCTCCGTGCGGCTTCTGGTTCCCATTCGCGCCATCGGCATTTCCATTCCCGAAGAGACCATGATCGCCGTGAAATTGTCCGGCGGGGCGGCCAGAACGGGATCGCCGGTGACCAGAAAGACTGCCGTGAAAAGGAACGACGCCAGAATGGCTGCATATCTCATAGCTCCCTCCTCCTCTCTCCAATCATGAACGTTCCATCTTCGGAAAGCCCCTGCCAAGTCCCTTTCCCGCGGGGAAGCATATGAAGAACAGCCCCGAGTGTCAAATAAATTCCGGCCTGAAAACCTCTTTCCTTGCGGCCGCCCCGACCCCTGATTCAGCCTACCAATCCCCTTACAATCAATCCCCGTTGCCGCCGGAGCGGTCTGTCCATAGAATGCGATACCAACGGGCCACCGATCGTCGCGACCGGGAAACCCGAACATGCTGGAGGAGGAAGACCATGAGATGCCGTGACGTTGACGCAATCAAGCCGCTCGACAGGCTGATCGACGAGAAGAGCAATGAATTCAACAGCGGAGAGGACAGGGAATGCGACAAAGACCTCGACGCGCTGATCTGGAGCCTCAACGACTTCGAAAACGAGGTGCCACCGCAGGAAGCCGGTGAATTCGCCGACGATATGCCCATCGAGGAGGAACTCGTTGAGGGCGAAAGAATCGTCGGCGGTACCGGCCGTGCCTCCAAACCCAGGGGCCGGCGGGCCGCTGAAGCGCTCCTCGAAGGGGTGGAAATCGCCTCGGCTCACGCGATCGCTCCGGAAACGAGGAAGAAGAAAAGGAGATAGCGGCACCGCCGGGATTACGCTCACGGGAGTATTCACCCGGCCGGCTGGGGTGGAGGTGGGGTGCCGAGTTGTTGCAGGATCTCACGGAGGTGGCCGGTGTGGAATTGAATGTGGTCATCCAAGATCCCGATGATCCATCCTTCCAGCGTGGGATATTCCCCGAACGGCGAATCCTTGAGCACGGGGACGTGTGCCTTCCGGCCCAGTTGCTCCGCGGAGAGTCCCTCCACAAACCCGCAGACGCGTTCGTACTCCTTCTCCGCCTCGGAGAAGAGTTCGCGAAAGGTCATCCGAGCGCGCTTTGCCGTGAAATGGGGATTGCCGGGATCGAGACCGATCATCGGGGTATCCTGGTCGAGAAATAGCCTCAGGGCCGGCAGGTGGCCTTTCTCCTCGGGCCCCAGAAGGTGTGAGAGGATCTCTTTCGGAGACCAGCGTCCTGCGGGTGCGCGAGCGGCCGTGCCCTCATCGACCCCTTCGCAGACCTTCTTCAGCTCTGCAATTTTTTCCCGGATGCCTGCCGCAAGCTGTTCTCCAGTCGACGTTGCCATGACATTCTGCCTCCCTTTCCATCAGTTCTCGATTGGTTGCCGCTTCATTCCCTCCGGCCCTCCGGCCGTCCGGATCAGTTCCTGAAAACGCATGGCCATTTCGGGCCCCCTGGCCTTCTCTTCGTGCTTGAAGAAGACGAACGCCCTCTGCCAGGGCTGCGACCCGATTCTCTCCCGCCATCCGTTGAGATCGGCCTCCCCGTAGTCGGAACGGCGCAGCCGCAGGTAACCCCAGGAGGCGGTCGGCACGATCTCCCCGGCCGGGCGCTCGTCGGTATCCGAAACGACGACGCAGTGCCGCTTCTCCCGGAGAAGATCGACGATTCCGGGATCAAGCGGAGCAGGGCTGCGGAATTCGAATGCGCAGAGGCGGTCGCCGGGGATCAGGGTGGAAAAATGGCCAAGGACCGTGAGATCCGCCCGGAAATTCGCGGGAAACTGAAACAGGACCGGGCCGGCTTTCCCCGCCAGAGCCGGCACCATTTCGAAAAAGTGGGCGGTCTCCCTCTCCGCGTTCTTCAGCCGCTTTCGATGCGTGATCACCTGCGGCGCCTTGAGCACGAAGACGAAGTTATCCGGGACCTGCGCCGCCCAGGACCTCAGAAGAGGCTCCGTGGGCATGCGATAGAAGGTGTTGTTGATCTCAACGGCGTGGAGCCGCTCCGCATAGAAGGGCAGCATCTCTCCGGCGGTGATCTTTTCGGGGTAGAATATCCCTTTCCACTCCTTGTAGCCGTAGCCGCTGGTTCCCACATCGATCTTCATTCTTTCGCTCCTTCTTCGCCGCCCGGCGGCCGGTCCGCGGGCGCCGTCGAATCGGCCATCTCGCGCACCACCTCGCGGGCGGATTTGTCTTCCCGCAGCCGCAGGAAGACGGGCTGCCGCATAAGCCCCTCGTCGGTCCAGCCCTGGAAAGCCACTTCACAGACCAGTTCGGGCTTGACCCAGGTGACCGGCGTATTGGCCTTCGGCGCCACACGGAAGGGAGAACGCTTCCGGATCAGGGGATCCAGCTTTTTGCGGATCTCCCGGAGCGCGGCCGCTCCGAAGCCGCCGCCGGTATGGCCGATGTAGATCAGTTCATCCCCGCGATAGACCCCGAGGATGAGGGCGCCGAAATATTTCCGGCTCCCCCGCGGTTCGGTGAAGCCCGCGACCACCCCCTCCTGGACGAGCTTCGTCTTGACCTTCAGCCACTGCCGGCTCCTCCGCCCCATCCGGTAGGCGCTCTGGCCGTGCTTGGCCATGATCCCTTCGAGCCCCCTCTCCCGGGCGACCCGAAAGAAGAGTACCCCCTCGCCCTTGACGTGGTCGCTGAATTTGACCTCCGCAAGAGCAGGGAGGATCTTCTTCAGGATCTCCTTTCTCCGGACGAGGGGGAGGCCGGTCAGGTCGCGCCCCGCGAAGTGGAGCAGGTCGAAGACGTAGTAGACCAGGCGGCCCTTGCCGGTCCTCTGATAATCCTGCAGCGTCTGGAAGTCGGGGTTCCCCCGGTCGTCGACGGCGACGATCTCGCCGTCGAGAACGGCCTCGAACCCGAGCTTCCCGAGAGCGTCAAAGATGGGCGGAAACTTCCGGCGGAAGGAGATCCCGTTTCGGGAGTAGAGCGAAACCTCTCCTGCCCGGACCTCGGCGACGGCGCGGTAGCCGTCCCACTTCACCTCGAAAATCCAGTCCGGGTCGTCGAAGGGCTCGCGGATCAGCGTCGCCAGCATCGGCCGGACCCGGTGCGGCATCGGCTTCACCGGCGCATCCGCGAGTTCGTCCCCCTCCAGCGCCTCCCGGAGGCGGACCCGGTCCATCCTTCTCTGCACGGAAGGCTCATTCGGGTCGTCTGCGGCGATCTCCTCCAGGGTCTTGCCGGAGACCACGGAGCGGTTCTGCCCGAGGACCTCCGCATCGGTCGCAAAACGGTCCTTCTTCTTCAGGAGGAGCCAGGACTTCTCATCCTGCCGCGTCTTGACGAGCGCGAATTCGCCCCGGAGCTTCTCCCCTTCGAGGACGAACTTCAGATCCCCCTTCTTCAACCCCTCCAGGAGAAACTGCTCGCCCGCCTTTCCATCTGCGCCGGACGGGTGATGGTAGAACCCCCGGTCCCACACGATCACGCTTCCCGCGCCGTAATTCCCCTCCGGGATCTTCCCCTCGAAATCCCGGTAATCGAAGGGATGGTCTTCCACCATGACGGCGAGCCTTTTCGAGCCCGGAGTGAGCGATGGCCCCTTGGGTATGGCCCAGCTCTTCAGCACCCCCTCCATCTCGAGCCGGAGATCGTAGTGAAGGGCACGCGCCGCGTGCTTCTGGACGACGAAGGCGAGCGGCCCGCCACCCGGGCGCGGGAGGGGCTTCGGCTCCGGTGTTTCTTCGAATTTGCGTTTCGACGCGTAGTCCTTCAGTCCCATGGATCCTTCGTTTCAAGTTTGTGTTGGAAAGCGAATCCCTCCGGTCACAAATAGGGAAGCTTCTGCTTCATGACGAGAACCTCCCGAAAGAGGTCACCTGCCTTTTCCAGCCGGCTCATGGCCTCCGGCGCCAGAACGAGCACCTTGTCCGGATCTCCCCGGCCGGCCGCCTCCAGTTTCTCCAACTCTTCCCAGGAAACGGGAAAGGAGACGAACGGCTTCTCCCGCGCCCGGAGGGAATAGACCGAAACCATGGTCTTCGAGGGGTCGTTCTGGGACCAGTTGATGAAAACCTTCCCCTTCCGCTCCACCTTCACCATTCTCGCCGTCACCAGATCCGGATAGTTGCGCTGCAGGACCTCGGCCACCGATTTCGAAAATCTCTTCGTATCTTCGAAGGTCGATTCCCGGCCGTTCAACGGAATGTAGACGTGGAGCCCTTTCTGCCCGGAGCTCTTGGCAAAGCCCTTGAGCCCGAGCGGCTCCAGGAGTCCCCGGAGGATCAACGCGACGCGGGCGCAATCGCGGAGACCCGCCGGTTCGCCCGGGTCCAGGTCGAAGACCACCGAATCGGGCCTTCCCGGAGCGTTGGCCCGCGCCAGGGGGATGTGCAGTTCGAGGGAGGCCAGGTTTTCGACCCAGATGAGCGTATTGAGATCGTTGACCAGGCAGACGGTCATCTGCTCCCCGTCGTGCTGGGGGATTTCCGCGGTGGTTACCCAGGGGGGGCGATGGGAGGGGCAGCGCTTCTCGAAGAAATACTCTGCACCGACGCCGTTGGGGTAGCGCTTGAGCGTCAGCGCCCGGCCCTTCAGATGGGGCAGGATGAACGGGGAGATCCGGCGGTAGTATTCGAGAACCTGCGCCTTTGTGAAACCGTAGGCAGGATAGAGCTCCTTCTCCAGGTTCGACAGGGAAAGGCGCCGGCCGGCCACTTCGGCGATCTGCTTCACGACCGGCCCCCTTTCACCTTCCGCATGCTCTCCTCCAGGGCCGCGACCAGGTCGACGAGACCCTCTCCCTCCTCCTCCTCGACCTTGGGGGCCTCCACCAGCGCCTGACCCTTCTCCTTCCTCTTCAGAAGCTTGAGGATCTTCTGGCGGCGTTCGTCCGCATACTTGTCCGGATCGAAGCCCGACGCCATCTTCCCGATGACTTTCCGGATGCGGCTCTTCTCTCCGGGATCGACGGTCTCCTGCGAGGGGGCGATCTCGTCATCGGAGAGGACCTCTTCGCGGTAATGGAGGGTGACGAGAGAGAGGACTCCAGCCGTGCTCCTGACCGCCACGAGATACTCCCGCTCGCCCAGCACGAACTTGGCGATTCCCGCCTTGCGGGTCCGGCGCATCACCTCGACCAGGAGCCGGTAGGCTTTTTCGCCTCCCTTGGCGGGAACGAGGTAGTAGGGGTGGTCGAAATAGAGCGGATCGACCTCCGCCAAGTCGACGAATTCGACGATCTCGATCGTCCGGCTCCGTTCGGGCGAGACCGATTCGAGCTCTTCGTCCGTGACCAGGATGTACTTGTCCTCCCCGATCTCGTATCCCCGGATGATCTCTTCGGGAGGGACCACCTTCCCCTCCTTCGGGCAGACCATCCTCCGCAGGAGGGGGGAGTAATCGGTCTTGTGGAGCAGGCGGAACGAGACCCTGCCGGGTTCGACGGCCCTGACGAGATGGACGGGAATCGCCACCAGGCTGAAGCTGATCGTCCCGTTCCAGATGGCTGGGCCGGCCGCTTCCTGACGGCCGGCCGCAGGCAGCCGGGGCGGGGTCCGGACGGATCGGGGATTCTTCATCTAGGCCACCTTCTTGAGGCTCGCTTGGAGCGCCTCGAGCAGTTTGTCCGATGATGTGGGTTTCAGGCGCCGGGGGCGCAGGATGACGATCTTCTCTCCGCGCGCCTTCCGATCGATGAGCTGCCGCAGCTTCTTCTGGTGTTCGTCTTCGAATTTTTCCGGCTGGAAGGGGGCCGTCAACTGGTTGATGAGCTCGCTTCCGATCGCGAGCTCCTTTTCGGAGAGGGCGATCTCCGGCAGTTCGAGGGAGACGGCCGGGATCACCTCATCGGCATGGCGCAGGGTCTTCAGCCGGAGAACCCTGCCCCTGATCTGCAGGGCCCCGAGGTAGGATCTCTTCCGCATCGTCCAGGTGCAGATGCCCTCCACCCCCATCTCCGCCATCGCCGCGACGAGCGCATTGTACCCCTTTTCGTGAGCGTCGGGCTCCAGGGCGTAGGTCCGCTCCCAGAAGATCGGGTCGATCTCTGCCGATTTCACGAACTCATGGACCTCGATCGACCGGCTCTCTTCCGGTTCCGTCTCTTCGAGTTCGGCCGGGTCGACGAGAAGGTATCTTCCTGCCTCGATCTCGAATCCCCGGGTCTGCTCTTCGGCGGGCACCGGCACCTTCTCATGGGCGCAGATCATCTGCTGCTGGAGCTTGACGTGGTCGCGCCGGTGCAGGAGGTGGAACTGGATCCGCTCTTCCTTCACCGCGGTGTGCAGCTTCACCGGCACGTCGATCCCCCCGAAACGGATGTTTCCCTTCCAGATCACCCTGCCCGCCATGGAATCCCAAGCCTCCGTTCAACGTGATGCACACTCTTTTCCGCGCAACCCGCGAGGGTGCATGTTCCCGCGATTTCTTCGTCCCTGCCGTTGATCGACAAGGATTGTATGGCCGGATCGGATGGGGCACAACACGGATTGACTGTGGGGGAATTGGTAGGCCGTCCCTGACGAACGGACCGGGAAACCGAAGAATCAGTCGAGCTTTTCCGGCGATTCACTCTTCAGGCGGAACAGTTTCTGTCTGACCATCTGGATATGTTCTTTCAGCGTGAAGACCTGGTCGTAAAAACCGACGGAGACGCGGATGTCGCCGACGGCTTTTTCAATACGGTCGAGATTTTCCTGAAAGCGCCCGAGCGATTCCGGTCGTCCATATTCCAATAATTCTCTTTCGATATTGCTCAGCTCCCGGTACCAGCGGTAGTACTTCGACCGGTTCCGCCAGGTGTAGATCCGCGGCAGGACGCCGATGACGGGGAACAGCAGGATTCCCAGGGGAATCAGAACCAGGATCATCCGGTCGATGAACGTGGCCGCCCAGAAGGGAAGGTAGTGGTAGAGCGACGAGCCGCCCGACCGGTAATACCGCTCGGCCTGCTCGCTCACCGGGTAGTCCTGCTTGTTGAGCGAGGGGAATTCTCCCGCCTTGTGAACCCAGCCTGCGCCGCTGTGGATCTCGACCGAAGCCTCCAGGAGCAGGTACACCAGGGCGGGGTGCAGACCTTTGCGGACGATGAGGTTTGCCGTCGGGGAAAGCAGGTGGACGTCCGAAGGGGGCAACCGCTTCTCCAGGCTCAGAACCCCTCGCGGAAGAACCACGTGCGACAGGACCGGGAAAAGCCGTGTGTAGGCCTCGGCCTGGCTGAAGTTCATCAGTCTGATCCCGTTCGTGTGGAGCAGCTTCGTCACGACCTGGCTGTCGGCCGAGCCGAGCACCATGACCGCATCGGTCCGGCCCGCCAGGATCGCCTCCATGGCGGCACTATAGGAGTATTCATACAGGATCGTGGGGCGATCGGCCGCATGGGCGGCCTTGAGCAGGTTCAGGGAGAGCTTCTGGATGCCGCTTCCTTTGGGGCCGACGGCGATCCGCTTGCCTCTCAGCTGCGACAGGTCGTCGAGGATTTCCTCGCCCCGGTAGAAGACCCACAGGGGGGTGTAGGTGAGGCTGCCGAGCGACATCAGATTCTTCGCGGCCGCCTTCTTGTCGATCACCCCCTGGACGAAAGATGCATCGACCCCGTGGGAATCGTGGCCCAGAAGCCGCAGGTTCTCCACCATCCCCGACGACGGAACGAGGTTGACCCGGATCCCGTCGCGGGCCAGGATCTGCCGGTATTGTTCGGCGAAGACGACAAACGACCCGCCCTCCATCCCGGTAGTCATATTCAGGGTATCGGGCGGTATGGGCCGGACGAAATAGTAGATCAGCAGAAGGGAGATCAGGGTAATCGATATCGGCAGGATAAACCTGGGTTTCCACATGCGAGATAACTTCTGGACGATCCTCCCTTCCATGTTTCATCCCCCGTGGTCGTGCCGATCGTGCCGTTCCGCGATCAGGATACTGCATTATCGGCAGAAGTCAATTGGGCGGCCCCAGAAAAGTGAGAGATTTCAATTACCATTTTGCTTCCATTTTCTTACTCTTGTTTTGTCCGGCGAAAAGGCGATGGTATGGGCATGGGAAAGTCGATTCACAGGAAACGGCTCGATGCAGCGGAGGGCTCTGCCGTACAGGGCATCTCCGCCACCCTGCGGGCGGCCGGAACCTTCTTCCTGCTCCTTCTGCTTGCTGCGTGCGGCCAGGTTTCCGTCGAGACCACCTCCACCTCCACCTCCACCTCTTTTCCCCCAACCATATCTCTCAGGCCCGTTGCCGCCGGTTTTGTTCAGCCGGTGGGGATAACCCATGCGGGGGACGGGAGCGGCCGGCTCTTCATCGTGGAACAGGGAGGACGCATCCGGATCTTTCAGAACAATTTCATCAAAGCCGTCCCCTTTCTGGACATTTCGAGCCTGGTTACCGCCGCCGTGGGCGAGCAGGGGCTGCTGGGGCTGGCCTTTCCCCCGGGCTACAGCACCCGCGGCGAATTCTATGTCAACTACACCGACCGGACCGGCGTCGGCAACACGATCGTTGCCCGGTACGGTCTCACAGCCAACGCCAATGTTGCCGACCCACTCTCCCGCCAGGAGTTGCTCACCATCGTCCAGCCCTTCACCAACCATAACGGCGGCCAACTCGCCTTTGGTCCCGACGGTTTCCTCTACATCGGCACGGGCGACGGCGGCAGCGTCGGAGATCCCCTGGGCAACGCGCAGAGCCTCGCCTCGCTCCTCGGCAAGGTTCTGCGCATCGATGTCCTCTCCGGCGCCGTTCCGTATGCCATTCCCCTCGGCAACCCCTTCGGAGACGAGATATGGGCCTATGGGCTGCGCAACCCCTGGCGCTTCTCCTTCGACCGCCAGACCGGCGACTTCTACCTGGCCGATGTGGGAGAGGCGGCGGTGGAGGAGGTCGACTTCCAGCCTGCGGGGAGCGGCGCCGGCGCCAACTACGGCTGGAACATCATGGAAGGGAGCCGCTGTTTCCTCACGCCCGTATGCAGCCGCACGGGGCTGACCCTTCCGGTGGCCGAATACCCGCACGGCAGCGGCGATTGTTCGATCGCCGGCGGGTACGTCTACCGGGGATCGTCGGCCGCGCTCCAGGGGATCTACTTCTACGGCGATTTCTGCAGCGGCCGGATCTGGGGCCTGCGGCAGACCGCAACCGGGATCAAAACGGAGCTCCTGATCGACACGGCGCTCGCCATCTCGACCTTCGGCGAGGATGAGGCCGGAGAGCTCTACGTCGCCGACTACCTGACCGGCTCGATCTTCCGGATCACGGCTCCATGAGGCAGCCTCGCATTTTCAATAGCTTTTTCCGAGACAGGGAATCCTTTCACAGGGGGAAGTCGATCGCCCGCAGCGATGCCATGATGTCGGCATGGATCGGGATGCCCTCTGCCAGATAGCGTTCTCGGGTCCGCCCGCCCCGCTCTCCCGGCAGGGAGATCGAAAGCCCGGGCTCGATGGCCTGGATGAGCGCGATCAGCTCTTCCACCCGCTGGCCGAATCTCTCCCGGTCCACGAACGCCCCGATGTCCAGCGCCAGAAACAGCTTCGTCGCGCCGCGGTCCAGGCCGCTGGAATCGCTCTGCACGATCTCCGGGGAAAGCGGTGCGCCTGCAAGCACGCCGGTCAGGAGCTCCATCATGAACGCCAGTCCCGCGCCCTTGTGATCACCGAAGGGCAGAAGCTTTCCGCACTCGAGGATGGCCGCTGCATCGCTCGTCGGCCGGCCGGAGGCGTCCAGGCCCCAGCCGGGAGGGACCGGTTTCCCCTCGCGCAGGTACGTGCCGATCTTGCCCACGGCCGCCTGGCTCATCGCCATGTCGAGCACGATGGGCTCCCGGCCTGCGCCGCGGGGCGCCGCAATCGCCAGTGGATTGTTGCCGAGCAGGGGAAGGCTCGACCCCCACGCGAGCATGTTGGGGATCGCGTTCGTGGTGCACAGTCCGATCATGCCGGCCTCTGCCGCCCGGCGGGCATAGGCATGCGCGCGGCCCCAATGGGTGGTCTTCACGGCAAGGCAGACGCCCACTCCGAAGCGCCGGGCTCTCTCCATGGCATGAGACATGGCCTGCACGGCCGTGTGGCGCCCAGGCCCGTGGTCGCAATCGCAGACGCAGATTGCGCCGCGCTCCCGCAGAATCGTGAGTTCCGGTGCCGAATTGCATCGTCCGTCGCGGATGGCCTGGACCAGGCCCGGCAGCATCCGCACGCCGTGCGAGGGGACGCCCAGCAGATCGGCCTCGGCCATCAGGTCCGCTTCGACCCAGCGGACAGCTTCGGTCACCCCTTCCCGCGCAAGCACCCGACTGACCGCATCGACCAGTGCCGCGTACCGGACTCTGATCTCCTTCTCCGCCATCTCTCCTCCTCCGGCCTCCACGGCAGTCGAGCCGACTTGCGCCGGCCGCCGCCGATCAGGCGCGTCTATTCTAACCACCGAACCCGATGGCCGTCAAATGATGAGCTTGTTGAAGTTGCAGAAGGAATTCCCCATGGCGGACCCGGGGGTTGTTGGTCCGGGGACGGGAACACGTCCCCGGAATATGAAGAGCGCAGGGTGGGGAAACTCGAGGGCGGGGGAAACTCGGCGGACGGGCGGCTTTCTACAAACGGTTAATTCCTGCCGTGGCCGTGGCCCCGGTCATCGCCCCTGTCGCGGTCATGGCCTTCGCCGTGATGCCCGCCTGCCCGGTGCCGGGGGACGTAGACGTCGTTGTACCAGCGGTCTTTCACAAAATAGACGGGCCTCCCGCAGGCGTTGTATTTCGCGCAGTGCTTGCTCCACTTCTTCTCGTGGCCCGGGGGAACGCGCAGATAGATCGGCTCTCCGCCCATGCGACGGTGCGGCGGAGCGATCACGATCGGGTCCCGATAGATGATCTCCGGGCGGGGAACGTCGCCGATATCGATCCGGCCGTAAAAGCCGGGCTGGCCGATACTGACGGAGACGCCGACGTCTGCGGCCTGCGCCGCACTGGCGCCGAACAGGATCATCAGGGCAATCAGCTGTTCCTTCATCACTTCCTCCTCCTGTTGAAAACCGACCACCCCGTACCGGTGGCACCGGCATTGCGCCTGCTTCGGTGCTGAAACAATCGGGCTTTTGCAAGGCATGTTCCATAGAAGGCGAGCATGGGCTAAGCGCATTAATTAATTGTTTTAATTTTCAAACGGTTTGTGCAGGCGCCTGAGGAGCGGAGAAAAGGATGCAGGATATTTCAGACAGGCCCGAGGCTACCCCCCATCTTATCCCCCGATCACGGCTGCGGTTATTGAATGAACGCTTTTCCCTTCACCCCTGTCTGGAATCCGGGGAATGACGATCGGAGAAACGGGTCTCAGGTCGCTCCCCGGCCCGGTATCGCTGATTTGGCCTACCAATATCCTGACGATCGATCGGGGTTGCCGCCGAACCGCTTTGCCCATAGGATGAGACAAACGGTCGCGGTCTGAAACCGTGCACCGGGGACGATGAAGGAGAGGTTTATGAGGGCTCATATCGATCTATCGAAATGCAGGACGGCCGGCGAGTGTGTCAAGACATGCCCCGAAGTGTTTCGCTTTCTGGAAGGCAGCAAGAAGGCGAAGGTCACCCGGGATCCCATCCCACCCGCGCTCGCGGGAAAGGTCTGCGAGGCTGCCGCGCTCTGCCCCGCAAACGCCGTCGTGATCGAACCCTGAAAAGCGGCAAAAGTGCCGTCCCGCACCACTCCGCAAAACGGCCGTGCGCGTATCCTTGAAGCCGAATTCCCGGGCGGCTTCGCTCTGGACAGCCGGGGAAAACTGGCTCCAACAAGGGGACCATGCGTCGCTGTGTAGACTCCTACTTTTTTTTTCTTGAAATCCCACCGGCTTTTCAGTATCGTCCCCAACGGAAACTGACCCGATATCTTTAGCGAATGGCTGCCGGAGAGGCGGTTGCTCGCTCTATTTCTTTGTCGCCGCGGCCTTCTGGCTGAAGCGGATGACGGATTCCGGGTCGCAGCGCAGGGCAAAAGCCCGGCGCCGACCGGCCGCATCTTCACCAGGGTTCTTTCATTCTGGAAAGGAGGAACGAATCATGGCGACGCAAATGAAGAATCAACTCCACATGGCGCCCCCGGCCGAGCTTCAGCCCGACCCCACCCCAACCCCGCAAGTTCATGGACCCCGCGGCCCTGGAGGAACCGGCGGCCTCCGCAATTTCCAAGCGGTGCAGAACGAGACGAAACCGACGTGGAAATGATCAGAGATCATCGGAGACGTCTGAATTGGAGCACACAGATAAACCGTATCACCCTGGGAATATTGTTTTTTGATCGCATTTGTCTTTCTCTCTCTGTCGTATGGCCGGATTCCTGACCCGTAATCCGGTGGATTTGATCTGCAATACTTTATCATAGCGTATTCATTATGAATAATATTGATGAGGGAAAAAGCGGGGAACAGTTGGTGAGGGAGGTCGTGGAATTGCGTCAGCAGGTCGAAGCGCCCGCCGGAGAATTACAGCGAGCAGCCGCGGAAGCATTCAGGGACGTGAATCCGGGTGTGGCGAAGTACCAAGAGATGCTGGAACAAATGGACGAAGCGTACTTCGAGCTTGATAAAGCCGGGAACATAACGTTCTTTAACAGAGCGGCTCTGGAGATGGTGGGTTACAGTGCCGAAGAATTCATGGGCATGAACTCGCGCCAATATATTCCCCAGGAAGATTATGGCCGATTGTTTCAAATCTACAACAGGATATACCGGACCGGGCAGCCGGCTTTGACGTTTGAATATGGCATCATTAGAAAAGATGGCCGGAAGACCTATCGACAGACCTCTGCCTCGCTCATAAGGGATTCATTGAAAAGCGCCTTCATGAATCTTTCGCGCGACATCACCAATCGCAAAATGTATGAGAATGAAATCATTAAAAAAGAACAGGAGCTTGAGATTCAGTCTCGATCCCTCTCTGAGTCCAATATTGCCCTGAAGGTGTTACTGAAGCAGAGAGAAGCGGACAGGGTCGACCTCGAGAGAAAAGTCCTATCTAATATAAGAGAGTTGATTGCGCCTTATCTCCAGAGATTGAAGAATGGACGGCTGGGCAGCGATGAACTTGCGCTTGTCCACGTCATCGAAGGCAATCTGACGCATATCATTTCGCCGTTTCTGCAGAATCTTACCATAACACAATACAACCTCACACCCAGAGAATTACAGGTGGCCAACTTGGTTAAGGAAGGCAGGACCACAAAAGAGATAGCGGATTTATTGACGATATCGACAGGAGCGGTTGATTTTCATCGAGACAATATCCGGAAAAAACTTGGTTTGAACAACCACAAAGCCAACCTCAGATCCTACCTTTCATCCATGTCATGATCTGTCTACAGGCCATGGACCGCAGGCCTCCAGATCAATGTGCTCGTGCTTGCTGCCTTTTCGAGAGCGCTTCCCTCTGATCCTCCTGAATATTAGACTGTTGCCCTCATGCACCCGTCCAGTTTTGCCGGACCGGCCCTGACAAACCTGACATGAACAGGCTTCCCCGACGGTCCGACAACCGGAACTGATATTGTACTGATATTATACTGGGATATTTCTTATATTGTGTTTTGGAGGACGATGCATGATGGTTGACCCGCGTTTCGGGATCCGCATTCGTGAATTACGACACCCGCAAGGTCAGACTTTCCGAAGAACACGGAGGGAAAGGAGGCGATGGACAAAAAAAGCCAATAGTAGCGTAGTGGTTAGGATTGGGTGGTGTATGTTGCCAGGAAGTATAAATATAACAAGGAGGTACATTTACCCATGAACGAAAAACGGTTTCTGAGAGTCATCGGGGCAACCTGCATTGCGCTGTTCATCCTGAGCGTGGTGGTTTCCCCCTCCTATGCCAGTCAACCCAACGTCATCAAACTGAAAGCCGCAACCTATTTTTCCCCGACCCAGCCCCTGGGAGAAGGTTTCAATCTCTTTTTCGACAAGGTCATCAAGAAGAGCAAAGGTCAGGTGGAGGTACAGACCTTCATGGGCAGCTCACTGCTCGGTCCCAAGGATATCTATGATGGCGTTGTATCGGGAACGGTCGACATCGGGCTGACCATGCCCGGCTACAACACCGGAAAATTCCCGGAAATGGAACTGGTGGAAATGCCCCATGGTTATGTGAGCGCCTATGTGAGTTCCCATGTGGCCAACGACTATTTCAACCAATTCAACCCGAAAGAATATTCCCAAACGAAAATGCTCTATTGGTTTGCTTCTCCCCCGTCGGTTGTTATCTGCAACAAACCGGTTAAGTCGCTTGCAGACCTGAAAGGGCTGAAGATACGCGGTACCGCCAGAGTCGGTGAGATCGTCACCGCCCTGGGTGCGGTTCCGCAGAGCACCGCTGCGGTTGAGGTTTAGACCAGCATTTCAAAAAATGTCATCGACGGCATCATGTGGCCCATATCCACCCTCGATGAGTGGAAACTCGCCGAACTGAAGCCCAAGATTTTGAACAGCTGGCAGATCGGTGCCGTTTTCGCCTTCTATACCGTGATGAACAAGAAGACATGGGAAAAGCTGCCGGCCAATGTACAGAATTGTTTCAAAGAGGCTGCCGAGGAGATGATCACAGAGCATGCGGCCTTTTACGATGCCTCTGACCTGAAAGGGTACGAAATGGGCAAGGGTGCCGCAGCTGAGTTATTCAATTTCTCGAAACAGGATACCGAGAAAGCCATCCAATCGATAAAACCCGTTACCGATAAGTGGGTTAGCGGCATGGTGGCAAAAGGCTTCGATGGCAATGAGATGAAGAAAAGGCCTCAATTCCTGTGGGATCGTTCCAAGTACTGGAGTGCGAAACAGAAGGAACTGGGGATTAAAGCCATACCCGGCCGTATCGACTGATACGCCGATCGCGACGAAATCGAGCGATGCGTCATCTTTAGGGTTGCAGGTTCGGATGTGCACGCCCATGGCGCGGCGTGAGGAAACCTCCTCATGCCACGCCATGGGTACGGTCGGGGAATATCTGCTCTTTTATAAAGAATATTGGTTTTTGTGTTCTGTATCCCGCCATCGCAACGGCACCGTCGGGACCGCCGGAAAGCCGATGCAGGCTATTCAGTTCAGATTCTGGCCGGCTGATGATCACGGATTCGAGGGAGCGGCTCGGTTTTGTTCCCTCAACTACAGGGAGGATACCGATGAACAATACTGCGTGTACAGGCAAAGTTGAGCGGCGTTTGAAAAAAATGTCCGATTTTTGCCTCGGTATTGGAGCAATAGGGATGTTCTTGATGATCATTGTTATTTTCTTGGATATCGTCGGAGCATCGACGATCGGCAGGCCAATTTTTGGCGGCGGAGAAATCGTCGCAATAACACAGTTGCTGGCGATCTCTCTTGCCCTTCCAACGGGATTGTTTCAGGACATCTTCCCTGCGGTCACCTTACTCACGGATCTTTTTGGACCAAGGATGAAGACATTCTTTGCGGTTTTGAATTCCATCGTCTGTCTGGTCCTGTTTTCTCTGATAACTTGTGTGATTTTCAAAATGGCGTATGAATACCAGGAATCGGACGAACTCATCGCGAATATCAATCTTCCTTTGTACCCCTTCCTTTATATCGCAGGTTTCGCATTCATCATCAGCTGCATGGCATGGGTGTTACGATGCGTGATGTCATTGAACCCCTCTGCGACCCCAACGGCCAAGGGAGGTGATCTATGAGTCCCGTGGCCCTTGGCATTTGCGGCGTGATCGCTCTTCTGATCCTGTTCGTTTTCGGGATGCCGATTCCCTGGTCGATGGCTGTTGTCGGGGTCATCGGCTGCGCCATCATCGCGGGGCCCATGCCGGCCCTGAACATTCTCGCCAACGACTTCGTCTCCACCTTCAACAACGAGACCCTTGCCGTCATCGCCATGTTTATCGTCATGGGGACTCTGGCCTTCCACAGCGGCGTCAGCAGCAGGCTTTTCAGCACGACGCACAAGCTGGTCGGGCACATGAGGGGCGGATTGGCGATGGCCACGGTCCTTGCCTGTGCCGGTTTTGCCGCGATGTGCGGCTCGACCACGGCGACCGCCGCCTCGATCGGCAAGATATCCCTGGTCGAGATGAGAAAATACAACTACAACCCGGTTCTCGCCGCAGGGTGTGTCGCTTCTGCCGGCACATTGGGGATCATGATCCCGCCCAGCACCATTTTCATCATCTATGGATTAATGGCCAGCGAGTCCATCGGGAAGCTTTTTGTGGCAGGGGTCATGCCCGGCCTGTTGATCACCGCCGTGTTCATAGGCGTGGTCTACATCATCTGCAGAATCCATCCGGAATATGGTCCTGCCGGTCCCGCCTATGCCTTGAAGGACAAATTGTTATCTCTGGGCGGGTTTACCGATGTCATCATCCTGTTTACGCTGCTTATCGGCGGCCTGCTCGTGGGCCTGTTTGGTCCGAACGCTGCCGGCGGCATCGGCTGCGCTGCCCTGATCATCATCGGCCTTTTGAGAAAACAACTTTCCTGGGGCGGGTTGAAACAGGCGCTGAAAGAGGGTCTGATCTCCTCAACCATGGTGCTCTGCATCATCGCGGGAGCAACGGTGTTCGGTAAATTCATCACCTTGACCATGTTGCCGCAGTCGCTGGTGACCATGCTCAGTGCATATTCGACCCATTCAATGGTGGTGATGATCTTCATCCTCATCGGCTACCTGATCGGCGGCTGCTTCATGGACTCGCTCCCACTGATCGTGTTGACCATTCCGCTCATTTTCCCAACGGTGAAAAGCCTCGGTTTCGATCCGATCTGGTTCGGGGTGATGATCGTCCTGGTCGTCGAGATGGGGGTGATCACGCCTCCCGTGGGGGTGAATGTTTTCGTCATCAAGGGCATCTGCATGGACGTGCCGATGGCGGACATTTTTAAAGGCATCACGCCGTTCCTGATCGGGCTCGTATTCGTTACCATCATGATTCTGTATTTCCCGATCGTCGCCACGTGGCTGCCGAGTTTTGTGACGTATTAGCGGGGTATCCATCTTGCGGGGTGTGGGCCGTAACACGACGGCTTGAAGGAAGACATGTAGGACGCCAATTATCATTCTGAGGATTGAAGGGGGATTCAATGGGGAAAATATGTGAACTTTCCGACGCGATCAACTTGTTCAAATCCGGGGACACGATCGGGCTCTCTTCATGCGGCGGGGGTCTGGTCGAACCTGATTTTGTTCTGAAGGGACTGGAAAAGCGGTTTCTGGAAACGGGGCAGCCCGGCAATCTGACGGTCATTCACGCGGCGGGTTTGGGGGACCGCAAAGAGCGGGGGATGAACCGGTTTGCCCACGACGGCATGGTCAAAAGGGTCATCGGAGCCCACTGGATATGGTCGCCGAAGCTCTGTCAGATGGCCATGGACAACAAGATCGAGGCTTATATCCTTCCCATGGGTGTCATCTCACGGCTCTTCCGGGAGACCGCCGCGGGCGGGCCGGGCCTGATCACCCACATCGGCCTGGGGACCTTCGTGGACCCGGACATGAGCGGCGGCAGGATCAACGCCCTCACCAAGGAGGATCTGGTCGAGAAGGTGCAGATCGACGCCAAGCCCTATCTCTTCTACCGGAAAAACCGGATCAACGTGGCGATCATCCGGGGGTCGGTCGCCGACGAGGACGGAAACGTGAGCTGCGAGGACGAGCCGGTAGACATGGAGGTGCTGGCCCTGGCCCAGGCGGCGAAGAATTCCGGTGGGGTCGTGATCTGCCAGGTCAAGAGACTGGCGGCAAACGGGAGCCTCAATCCCCGGACCGTGACCGTTCCGGGCATCTTCACCGACGCCATCGTCGTGGACCCCAATCAGGTTCAGACCTATCAGGGCGAGTACAACCCCTGCTTCACCGGCCGCTACAAAGCCACCACCGCGGCGATCGCGGCGATGGCCCTTTCGGAGAGAAAGATCGTCGGCCGCCGGGCCGCCATGGAGCTGAAAAAGGGAATGGTCGTCAACCTGGGTTTCGGGATGCCCGACGCGGTCTCCGCGGTGCTCGCGGAAGAGAGCTGCGATAAGAACGTGAACCTCACCATGGAGATGGGGGTCATCGGCGGCATCCCGGCCCAGGGGGACATTTTCGGCGCGGCCACGAACCCCGTGGCGATCATCAGCCAGACCTCCCAGTTCGACTTCTATTCTGGCGGCGGGTTGGACATCGCATTTTTGGGATGCGGCCAGGTCGACCAGAAGGGCAACGTCAACGTGAGCAAGGTCTTCGAGTACTACTCAGGCGTCGGCGGCTTCATCGACATCAGCCAGGGGACGCGGAAGGTCATCTTCTGCGGAACCTTCACGGTCAAGGGGCTCGACGTCAAGTGCGAGGGGAATCAGCTCAAGATCGTGCAGGAGGGCAGGGTCAAGAAGTTCGTCAACGAGGTGGACCACGTCTCCTTCAATGGCGAGATCGCGCTCCAATCCGACAAGGAGGTCCTCTACGTCACGGAGAGGGCCGTCTTCAAGCTGATGAAGGAGGGACTCACGCTCGTCGAGATCGCACCGGGGGTGGATCTGGAGCGGGACATCCTGGCCCACATGGAGTTCAAACCCAGGATCGCGGAGCCGCTGAAGACGATGGACCCGAGGATCTTCGGTGAAAGCAGGATGGGGCTGCGGATGCCCGACAAGGCGTAAGGCAGTTTTGGCCGTTACCGGGCCTTCCGGGGCGGTGCGTCACAAAACGGGTCAGAAAAGGAGAAGCGATATGGCGTACACAACGATCATCGTCGAGGAAAATGAGGGATGGGCTAAGGTAACATTGAATCGTCCGGAGGTGATGAACGCGATCAATACCCGGATGAGGCAGGAGTTGCGGCAGGCCCTGGAAGACGCGGAGCAGGACGACAACGTCCGGGTCATCGTTCTGACCGGCAGCAAGAGGGCCTTTGCGCCGGGCGCCGATCTGAAGGAGATGCGGGCCTACGCGGGCAATATTTTCAACTACGAACACGATAACACCCGCGCGTTCCATTCCCTTTTCAACTTCATCCAGAACCTGAGCAAGCCGGTCATCGCGGTCATCAGCGGTTTTGCGCTGGCGGGCGGTCTGGAGATGGCACTGGCGTGCGACTTCATCGTGGCCGCCGAGGACGCCAAGATCGGCGATCAGCATGCCAACTTCGGCATCATCCCGGGCGGCGGGGGAACGCAGCGCCTGCCGAGGATCATCGGGCTTCGCAAGGCGCTCGAACTGATGCTGACCGGGGACTGGCTCTCCGGAAAGGAGGCGGAAGCGATCGGGCTGATCAACAAGTCCGCACCGGCGGATCAGCTGGAAGAGGCCTACATGAAGTATGTCAACAAACTCAAGACCAAGAGCCCTCTCGCTGCGGCACGCATCAAAAGGCTGGCCTGGGCGACCCAGGATGTCGACCTCAAGAACGGCCTCGAGATGGAGATCACCACGAGCTGCAACCATTTCATGAGCGAGGATATGAAGGAAGGCGTCAACGCCTTCAACGAAAAGAGGGCACCCAACTACAAAGGAAGATAGATCATCATGTCAGAGATATTGAAGGGAATCAAAGTACTCGACCTGTCGCGCTACATCGCCGGAGCGTATTGCGCCAAAATGCTGGCCGATATGGGGGCGGATGCCATCCGGGTGGACGACCCCGGAGGATCCGTCGACCGGGATCAGCCTCCTTTCGGCCCCAACGGGGAGCCTCTGCAGGTATTGGCCCTCAACTGCAACAAGCGCGGCATCACCCTGAACCTTCGCGCCGAAAAAGCCAGGCCCCTGTTGCGGAAGCTCGTGGCATGGGCCGACGTCATTGTCGAGAATTTCAGCCTTCCGGCCAAGAAGCTGTTCGGCGTGACCTACGAAGAGTTGAAGGCAATCAACGAAAAGGTGATCCTGGTCTCTTTTTCGGGCTACGGATCGACAGGACCGGCAGCCGACCTGCTGGCGTTTGACTCAACGGTTCAGGGGGAAACCGGCATCATGCTGATTACCGGGCATCCCGGCACCCCTCCCACAAGGGTCGGGATCTCCATCATCGATCTTTCCGCGGGGGTGCATGGCGCGCTCGCAGCCACGCTTGCCCTTTACCATCGGAAGGGAACGGGCATCGGGCAATTGGTCGAGGTCGCCCTGATGGATGTGGCCACCTCGATGGTCACGGCCTATGGCGTCGTACCGGAGTGCGAGGTGAATCACGTGGTCCGTCCCGCTCTCGGCGGCCATGCCTACGGCTGTTATGCCGGAACCTTCAGGACGAAGGATGGATGGATCTTCATCTCGGCGCTGAACGACGGGATCTGGAAGCGGTTCCTCAGGGTGATCGGACGGGAAGACCTGCTCAGTGATCCCCGCATGAAGGATGATTACAGCCGGTATATCCACCGCGAGGAGATCGACCCCGCCGTCGAAGCCTGGACCACCGTCAAGACCAGTACGGATGCGATGGAATTGCTCCGGAACGGCCGGGTCCCCTGCGGTGAGATCAGGCAGCCGGACACCGTGGCGCAGAATCCCCAGGTGAAAGCGCGGAACATGATCGTAAACCTGGAGGTTCCCGGGCTGGGCCCGTTTCCCTTCCCCGGGGTTCCGATGAAGTTCTCCGCGACCCCGGGAGAAGTGAAACGCCGCGCGCCGCAGACGGGGGAACACAATCTCGAAATCTACGGCGATATGCTCCACTATCGTCGGGATGAAATCGATCAGTTCAAGAAAGAAGGAATCATTTAAGGGATGTCAGCGGATCGATACTCACTTTTGGACAGGAGGTTGCACGATGTTTGAATTAAAAGGGAAAGTCGCCGTGGTTACCGGAGGGTCGAGAGGCATCGGGAAGGGCATCTGCGAGGTGCTCTCCGAACAGGGAGCGGACATTGCCATACTGGATATCCTGGAGCAGGACGGCAATCAGACTGCGGCGGAGCTCGCCGGGAAGAAGGTAAAGGCATCGTTCTACAAATGCGATGTCACCTCCAAGGAGCAGGTGGACAAGAATATCGCTCAGATCATAAAGGACTTTGGGCACATCGACATCCTGGTCAACGATGCCGGGTTCGATAAGATCGAACTCTTCCTCAGACTGGATCCGAGCTGGTGGGACAAGATCATCGACCTGAACTACAAGCATTTCATCTACACCAACCACGCCGTCCTGCCCCACATGGTCGAGCGCAAGAGCGGAAGGATCATCAACATCGGTTCCGACGCCGGCCGGGGCGGAAGCACGGGTGAGGCGGTTTACTCGGGCGCCAAGGGCGCCGTCATCGCCTTCACCAAGACGATCGCCAGGGAGTTTGCCCGTTTCCAGATCACCTCGAATTGTGTGTGCCCCGGCCCGACGGTCACGCCCATGACGATCGCGCAGAAGGACGAGGAATTTGCGGGCAAGATCAACAAGGCGGTCGAAGGGGCTATCCCGCTGCGCCGTCTGGGTCAACCCAGAGACATCGCCGGCGCCGTGGCCTTCTTCGCCTCCGAAGAAGCCGGCTACATCACGGGCCAGGTGCTCAGCGTCAGCGGCGGCTTGACCATGTTCTAACCAACCCGGGGGCATCGGGGTGAGCGTTCCAATAGGTGCGCTCGAATTATACGGAAGGAGAAGGGATATGGAGCTGAAAGACATTCAGGCCGTGGACACGATGAACCGGCCTACCTATTTTTCACACGAGATCTGCAAGGAGCTGTTCAAGTCTTTTGAGTACCACACGATGGCGCACAGCACCTTCAAGGGTGTCCTGCTGCGGATGGGTCTCAAGGAGGGGGAGGAGTGGCGCACCAACGAAGGGCAGCCCTCCGTCGAGGCCATGGTCAAGGAGATGGACGAGATCGGGGTCCAGTACAGCTTCGTCGACCAGATGCTCTTCTGGTCCTATCGCGAGCACCGGCCCATCTGCAACCTGTCGGTCGACCGGCTGGCCGAGATGATTGCGCCTGCCAAGGGAAGGCTCATCGGCGGCGCCGGGTACAACCCCTGGCGCATCGAGGAGAGCCTCCGGGACATCGAGCATGCGGTGAAGGATCTCGGGTTCAAGTATGTGTGGGCCCATCCGCTGAGCTTCGGGATGAAACATGATCACGCCAAGTTCTATCCGCTCTACCAGAAATGCGGCGAGCTGGGTGTGCCCTGCTGCATGCAGGTTGGCCATTCCGCGGAGCCCCTGCCCAGCGAATGCGGCCATCCCTACAACTGTGAGGAGATCGCGCGCGACTTCCCCCACACCACCTTCGTGCTGACGCATACGGGCTGGCCGTGGGTCGGGGAGTGGGTTTCCACCGTGTGGCGCTACGCCAACGTCTACGGGAACATCGGCGCCTACTATCCGAGCGGGCTCGATCCGATGGTGCCGGAGAGGATCCGCGGCCAGATCAGAGACAAGGTCATGTGGGCGACAAACGGCCTGAATATGACCCGCTGCAAGAAGGAGTTCCTGGAACTGCCCCTCAAGGACGATGCCAAGAAGATGATTCTGCGCGATACGGCGCTCAAGGTCTTTAAACTGGAGGCATAATCACGCTTTGCCTCATCTCCGGCCGCGGAATGGACCGCCCCGGGTTTCGGCCCTGCACGGCCCGCGTCGGTTGCCGGAGCAATGATCAGAATTGGAGAAAACCGTTATGGAAAAATATCCCTGGTGGAGTGACGCCCAGAAGAAGCTGGCTGACGAGGCTCAGGAGCTTGTCAATGAACTCACGCCTCTGGCCCAGGAGGATGCCTGGAACAGGCGCTATCCCTGGAGGATTGCCAAGGAGATCGCCAAGAGGGGGTGGTACGGCGCCATCATACCGGAGCAGTACGGCGGACACCGCGAGGCATGGGGGGTGACGGGTGCCTGCATCCTCTGCGAGGAGCTGGGGCGTCTGCGGGCGATTTCGAACGACTTCATCAATACGATGTGCAACGGCGGCGCCCATCAGATCACCGATCACGGCACGGATGAGCAGAAGCAAAAGTGGCTGGCCCGGATCGCGACGGGTGAATTGCACACGAGCGTCGCCATCACGGAGCCCTTTGCCGGTTCCGATGCCGGCTCGGTAGAGACGCGGGCGGTTCGCGAGGGCGATTTCTACGTCCTCAACGGCAAAAAAAGGTTCGTCACCAATACCGGAGCCGCCCATCTCTACATGACCTACGCCAGAACGAGCGACAATCCCGAGGAGAGGAAAAAGTACAAACACCTCTCCGCGATCGTGGTCGAAAAAGGCATGCCGGGCTTCACGATCGAGAAGATCAACGAGCTTGTCGGATACGACGGCCTCTACAACGCCTACCTCAATTTCGACAACGTCAAGGTTCCGGTCTCCAACCGCATCGCCAAGGAGGGCGACGGCTGGTCGATCATGATGGCCGGCCTCAACGTGGAAAGGACTGTGGCCGCCGCCACGAGCCTGGGCGGCATGCGCGAGGCCCTGGCCTATGCATCGTTCCATCTGGAACACCGGGTCCAGTTCGGCCAGCCCACGGTGAACCTCCCCACCAACCAGTTCAAGCTGGCCGACATGATCACCAACCTCAACATGTCGCGGCTCCTCACGTACTACACGGCCTACCTGTTCGACCTGGGCGGCGATTCCGCGCTCTATCCGGCCATGCTGAAACTGAACAACACGGAAAGACTGATGCGCGACTTCGTGCTGAACGCCATCCAGTGCATGGGCGGCGACGGCGTGACCAAATTCTATCCCGTCGAGCGGATCATGCGGGACGCCAAGATCAACGAGACCGCGGCCGGCAGCAACGACGTCATGCGGATGCTCATCTACCGGCAGGGGTTGAAACAGATGGCCCCCGACCTGAAGGTGCCCCGCCGGGTGATGAACAAGGATCTCAAGATTCCGATGCCGATCGGGAAGATTGGGGAGTTGCCGACCTACCCGGCGACCGAGGAGGGCGTGCTCGCGGCCCTGGCCGAGAACTACCGGGTCAACCCCGGCCTGCACATGACCGTGGCGGAACTGAAGGAGCAGATCCCCGCGGCGGACGAGGAGCTCGTGAAATACCTGACCGCGCTGGAGGAGAAGGGACTTGCAAAACTGTATCGCGGCAGCAGGGGCGCGGTGAGTCTCGCCCGTGCAACCTATGACGGCCTGGCCAAGGCCCATCCGTCCGACTACTACAAGTACCGGCCGGCATGGGCCCAGGATGAGGTCTTTTAGCCGGTCATGCTGGGCGATGCTCTCTCCCGGATGTCCGGTGACGGCAATGCCGGAATCCGGGAGAGATTTTTTCTGCCAAGACGGCTCATGCATCGATTTCTTTCCGGAGATGTCTCGTGAATGTTGTTGAAGCCATAAAGTCTCGGAAGAGCATCCGCGGGTATAAGCCCGACCGGGTGCCGGCGGATGTGTTGGAGGAGCTGCTCGGAATCGCCAGCAGGGCGCCGTCATCGCGGAACTTCCAGCCCTGGAAAGCGGACATCATCGCCGGAGAGGTCCTGGAGAAGATAAGATCGGGCAATGTGAAACAGTTTTTCGCCGGCGTCGCTCCGCATGCGGAAGTGCTGGTCGAGAATCCGCAGGCCGAGGCCCGGAACCCTGCGTTTCGACAGCGCCAGGTCGCCGTGGCCAAACAGCTTTTTCGTGCCATGGCCATCGAAAGGGAGGATATTCAGGGACGGACGGAATGGTATCTCAGGGGGTTGCGCTTCTATGAAGCCCCCGTGGTGATCATCCTCTCCTCGCCCGATGCCCTTTCCGATGCCGTCATGGCCTTCAATATCGCCCTTTTTGCCCAGACATTGTGCCTGGCTGCCATGGATTTTCAACTGGGGAGCTGCATCGCGCAGCAGGGGATCTCCTATCCGGCCGTGATTCGCCATTACACGGGAATACCCGAATCGGAACGGATCGTCATCGGGATCTCCCTCGGCTATCCGGATCCGGATTTTGCGGCGAACGAGGTCCTGACCGGACGGGAGCCGGTCCACGCCTTTGCCCGGCGGCATGGGTTTGCGGAAGCGGAGTCGATAGTTTCGGCAGGGAGCGCGCCCACAGCGGACGGTGGGCGGCACGCCATCTGCCGGGACGGGGAATCTGGGTGAGGCGGATGGCCTATTCAACATTGCTGGTGGAGAAACGGGACCGGGTCGCGACGGTGGTGCTGAACCGTCCGCAAAAGCTCAACGCCATGACGACGGCCATGGTCCGGGAGCTCACCGGGCTGTTCGATGACCTCGAAGAGGATGCGGAGGTCAGGGCGATCATTCTGACCGGGTCCGGCAAGGGGTTCTGCGCCGGCGGCGACATGCAGGAGGTGCTGCTCGCGGGACGCGCGGCGGACGCCGGGACGCTGGACAAGGTTCAGACCGGCTTCTGCCTGCTCGCGCAGAGGATGATGCGGGTCGAAAAACCGCTGGTCGCGGCCATAAACGGCGTGGCCGCCGGCGCGGGATTCTGCCTTGCCCTGTTCTGCGATCTGCGCGTGGCGTCCGAGGGCGCCAGGTTCGGCATCACCTTTGTGCACCGCGGCCTGCCCGCGACCGACATGGGCTCCACCTGGCTCCTCCCCCGGCTGGTCGGGCTCTCCAGGGCAACGGAGATGCTGCTCCTCGGGGAAATGGCCACGGCGGAGGCGCTGGGGAACCTCGGATTGCTCCATCGCGTCGTGCCGCCGGAAAAGGTCGATGCAGAAGCGCATAGCCTGGCGCTCAGGCTGGCCGCGCTGCCGCCTCTGGCGATCAAGATGACCAAGCGGGCGTTGCTCCGCAGTTTCCAGTCCGATTTCGCAGCGCAGGCCGGGTACGAAACGGCGCTGCAAACGCTGGCCTACGCGACGGAAGACCTCGGCGAAGGCATCCAATCCTTCCTCGAGAAGCGAGCTGCCGTATTCAAAGGCAGGTAGACCATTCTGACTTTTAACCACGGGTCGCCGCAATGGCCACTGGCTGAGGCGAATCGATATGACGGCAAAGGCATACGGAACGGATGAAAAAGAATATCGCTGTAAAGGCCGCCCAGAAGAGATCCCGTTGCGGTTCGTCAAAGAGGGCTGCGACCGTGGCCGGGGGCGCGGACGTCGCGGTCTTTCCGGGTGCGACAAGAGTGCACCAGGCGAAGCCGATCAAATGGAGGATGCAGGCGATCATGCCGCTGGTATCCCCGATCGGACACTGGAAAGAGCATATATTGAACAATCAGGATGACTATGGATGGGCGAAGTACATCGCCGGAGTGACCCAGGGGCGTCTTCAGATCGAGGTGATTCCCCCCGATTCGGCCTATCCCAGCGCCGAAGCGCTGTCCAACATCGGCACCGGCGTCGTGGAATGCTGTCAGGTGATGCCGGCCTGGTACGCCGACCAGATACCCGAAACCTACATCGCATCGGGCCTCCCCTTCACCTGGAAGACGGCCTATGAGGCGGGCGACTGCTATTACCACTTCGGGCTGTACGAGAGGATGCAGAAGATCTACGACAGGTACAACATCATCCATATCCCGGTAACGACGCAGGAAGTCGAGGGTCTGATCACGCGATTCTCCTGCAAGAGTTACAGAGACATCCAGAACAAGAAGATCAGAATCTGGGGTCCTTTCGACAAGTTCATCGAAGCCCTGGGCGGAGATCCGATGAAGGTCGACTTCTGCGATCAATACGCGGCGATGAAACTCGGTACGCTCGACGGGTGCCTTACCGGTGCCGTCGGCCTCGAACAGGCGCAGTTGAAGGACGTGGCCACCGGCATGGTCGTGGATCCGAGCTTTTCGGTTCCGGTGAAGGCGATCCTGATCAACAAGGACGCTTTCCAGAGTCTCCCCAGGGACATACGGGAGTCGATGCTGCGCGACAGCCGGCACTATTTCGATACCTCCGGCGCGCTGGCCCTGTTGCAGCATCGTTATGTGATCGCCGAGGCGATGAAGACCCACGGTTTGGCCACCTATACGTGGTCCGTCGAGGATGAAGCCGAAGTGCGGAACCTGTGCGAGAAAACGGTGTGGCCTTTTTATGCGGACAAGAGCACGGAATGCGCGAATCTGCTGGAGATCGTTTTGTTCCACTTGAAGGCGATCGGCCGGCACCGTGGTGACGCATGATTTGCAAGGAGGAGATGATTTATGGAATTCCGGTATGACATCAGAGACTTACAATTTATCATCAAAGAATGGCTCCCGACAGCGGAGGTCTTTGCCTGTGACCGATTCAAAGACTTCTTCAGCATGGACGATGTCGACATGTATCTGAACGAGGGGTACAAGGTCGCCCGCGGGATCGTCAATCCGATCAACGTCACGGGCGACAGGGTCGGGATCAAGTTCGAGAACGGCATCGCCACCTCCCCTCCGGGGTTCAAGGAGGCTTACAAGTTCCTGCAGGAAAACGGCTGGGGTTCCAGCGCCGAGTGCGTGGAGCTGGAAGGGGGGATGCCGCTCATCCTCTACAAGATGATCCATGAAATGAACACGGCCGCCTGCCCGGCGCTGACCTCCTACATCAAATTGACGAGCGGCGCGGCGAATCTGATCATCCGGTTTGGAAGGGAGCAGGACAGGAAGCTGTTCGTCCCCAGGATGGTGGGCGGGGAGTGGCAGGGGACCATGTGCATCACCGAACCGAATGCCGGGTCCGACATCGGGGATTCGACGACACAGGCCCTGCCGACGGACGATCCCGCCATCTGGCTGATCAAGGGCACGAAGCTCTTCATCACGGCGGGCGATCTGGGCATCTGCGACAACACCATCCATATGGTCCTGGCGCGTCCCGCAGGCGGCGCTGCCGGGTCGGCGGGGCTGGGCCTCTACATCGTCCCCAGGATCTGGGTCAATGAAGACGGGACCCTCGGAGAGCCAAACGACGTCACGACGGTCAGTGTCGAACACAAAATGGGGCTGAAGGCGCAGGCCACATGCCTGCTCAGCTTCGGCGACAACGACCGGTGCCGGGGAATCCGGGTGGGGCCGCTGCCCGACGGAAAAGGCTGCTCGAAGGGTCTCGCCATGATGTTCCACATGATGAACGAATCGCGGATCGGCACCGGCCATAACGCCAATTGCCAGTCCGCCGCCGCCTACTATTTCGCGTCGCAGTACACCACCGAGCGCATCCAGGGGCGTCCCTTCGGGGAGAGCCCGGATGCCGCCCGGGTTCCCATCATCAAGCATGAGGATGTAAAGAGAATGCTCCTCGACATGAAGGCCCATGTGGAAGGGATCAGGGCCATGATCTACAGGGGCTTCTACTGGCTCGACATCGAAGGAAACTCGGGAGACAAAGCCAAGGCGGCACAGTGCGCGGACATGGCCGCGATCCTCACCCCGCTCGTCAAGGGGTATGGAAGCGAGGCGAGCGTGAACCTCATATCGGAGGCGATACAGGTGCTGGGCGGTGTCGGGTACACCCAGGAATACCCCGTCGAACAATACCTGCGGGACTCGAAGATCCTCAGCATCTGGGAAGGGACGACTTTCATCCACGGCATGGACCTGGTCCGCCGAAAGATGAGGATGAAAGGGGGGGGGGCCTTTGCGGCATGGATCTCCCGGATCGCCGATTTCATCGACGGGAACGCGAATGCCCCGGGGCTCGGGAACGAGATGGCGGTGCTGAAGCGGGGGCTCGGGTGCGTCGAGACGGTCAGGGGGCTGTACGATTCGTGGTTTGCGAACCTTGATGAAAAGAAACATCTGATCCCTCTGAACGCCGTGAACGCGCTCTTCGTCTGCGCCCAGGTCCAGGTGGCCGAGTGCCTGATGGAGCAGGCCGTGATCGGCCTGAAGAAGCTCGGAGAACTGCCGGATGGCCACCATGACCGGAATTTCTACCAGGGGAAGGTCGCGGCGGCAAAATACTACGTCAACATGGTCCTGCCCAGGGCATTCATGCTGACGGAGCTGATTCAGAAAGAGGATCTCTCCGTCCTGGAGTGCCCGGAGGAGGCGCTGGTCGTCTCCTAGGGGTCGGGATTAAACCGTTTCCCCGGCAGGGAAGATGCCGCGGAATTCATCATAGAGGAAGGCTGTGACCATATGATCATCGATTCTCATGCCCACCTGATGGCGGCACCCAAGTTTCTGGCCAAGGCTTACTGGGATCACTGGGTGCGGCTGGCAAAGGACCTGTCGGGGAGACCGGAGGAGAGGATAAGGGAGAGGCTCGCGCAATGCTGGGATGAGACCGGAGAGCAGCTAATTGGCGACATGGACGGTGCCGGCATCGACTACAGCGTCATCAGCGTCATTGATCATGGTCTGGCTCCGGGCGTGGGCGAAGCGGAATGCACGATTCTGGAGATCAACCGGCTCTATGGGGAAGCCGCCCGCCGGCATCCGGGCAGGCTGATCGCCTTTGCGGGGGTCGATCCGCGGAGGGGCAATGCCCTGGAGATCCTGAAGACCGGCATCGACGATTTCGGAATGAAGGGGATCAAGCTGCTGCCGCCCACGGGTTTCTACCCGAACGACCGGAAGCTCTGCTACCCGATCTACGAGTTCGCCTGCGATCGCGGCCTGCCCCTCCTGGTCCACACCGGCACGGAGGCGACGCCGCTCTACAGCAAATACGGTCACCCGATCTACATGGATGAGGTGGCGGCCGACTTTCCGGACCTCGCCATCATCATGGCCCACGCGGGATTCTGCTGGTGGCCCGAGGCCGTGAGCATCGCCAACTGCAAATCGAACGTCTACCTGGACATTGCCGGCTGGCAGCCGCGGGCCAGGCTCCAGCCGCTGGAGGAGTTCTACAAGCCGCTCCGGACGATGATCAACAACGTCGGTTCCCACCGTATCCTCTTCGGCAGCGACTGGCCTGCCCTGAAGCTCATGATGAACTCCCAGAAGTGGGTCGATATGTTGAGGAACCCTTCCGCCGAAGCGAGGGCGCTGGGCCTTGCGCCCGACGAAAAGGAGGCGGCAAACATTCTCGGCAATACGGCAGCCAAGCTCCTCAAACTCACGGACTGAAGGTTTGCGGAAAGCGATAGTGGTCGCGTCTCGACAGAAATGCGCCGACATTTTGGCAAATAATACGGATGAAAGGGGTCAGACGATGTCTTTCCAATACACGGAAGAACAGAAGAAACTGAAGATGCAGGTCAGGAAGTTTGCCGAGGAGAAGCTTGCGCCGATCGCTCCGGCGGTCGACACCACTGCCGAGATTTCCTGGGACGTGATCAACCTCCTGGCCGGAGAAGGATTGTACCGTTACGTCGCACCCGCGCAGTATGGGGGCGTGGGAATCGTACCGGCGAATCTGTCGATCATCAGGGAAGAGTTGAGCCGGGTATGCATTCAGGCGGATGATTCCTTCATCATGTCCGCCATGGGCAGTCTTCCCGTCATCCTGTTCGGGAATGAGACACAGAAACAGAAGTACCTCCCCCGGATCGCCAGGGGCGAGATCATCGGATCGTACGCCCTGACCGAAAAAGGCAGCGGTTCCGATGTCGCCAACATCCAGACGACTGCCGAGCTGGACGGCGATTTCTACATCCTGAACGGGACAAAGTGTTACGCCTCCAATGGCGGCGGCGCCGAGTTGTGCAGCGTATTCGCCAAGACGGACCCGTCGCTGGGCGGCAAGGGAATCACGGCTTTCGTCATGGATGCCAAGACACCGCAACCCGGCCTGACCGTCAAGATGATGAACCTGGTCGCTGCACACCCCGGTTATGAAATCATCTTCGAAAATTACAGGCTTCCCAAGGAGAACGTGATCGGCGAACCAGGCAGGGGGATGAGGATCGCCATGACAACCCTGGATGTGTGCCGCTGCTCGGTAGGCGCCGCCACCGTGGGCATCGCTCAGGCGGCGTACGAGGAGGCCCTGAAATATTCCAGGGAGAGGCAGGCCTTCGGCCGGTCGATCGGTGAATTTCAGGCCATCCAGTTCAAGCTGGCCGACATGGTGACCAACATCCAGGCGGCCAGGCTTCTGGTCAGCCAGTCCGCAGCGCTGACCGACATCAACCATCCGGGCAAGACGATCGGGCGGGCCTCCATGGCGAAACTTTTCGCCACGGAAATGGCCAGCCGCGTTGTCGACGAGGCGGTCCAGATCCTGGGCGGATCCGGTCTCATCAGAGGATGCAAGGTCGACCGCCTCTACCGCGCGGTCCGGGCCCCCCGCATCTACGAGGGGACCTCCGAGATCCAGCGAATCACCATCGCCCGCTGCCTGATGAAGGGCGAAATCGGAATGGGGGAGTAGCCCGGCAAAGGGTTGGGGATTCCAACCGACAACGGGACTTTAAACCTTTTGGCTATCTTACCAGAGAGGAGAGACGGGTATGGGCGAGCGCGTGGTTGGCTGCGTGATCGAGGAGGAGATCGCGATCATCACCATCAACAATCCTCCCATGAATTCCCTCACCATTGCCGTGCGGGAAGAGCTTTCGGAAATCATCCGCGACCTGAGCGGGAAACTGGATGAGGTCAAGGTGGTCATTCTCACGGGGACCGGAAAGGCCTTTGTCGCCGGCGCGGACATCAAGTCGTTCCCCGAGCTGACCCAGGAGAAGGCAAAAGCCCGGCTGAAGACGACGAGGCTTCTCTATCAACTGATGGAGGACTTCACGAGGCCGGTCATCTGCGCCGTCAACGGCTACTGCCTCGGCGGAGGGCTCGAGCTCGCGATGAGCTGCGACATCCGGATCGCCGCCGCAACGGCCCAGTTCGGGCAGCCGGAGATCAATCTGGGCATCATTCCCGGCGGAGGCGGAACCCAGCGCCTGCCCCGGCTCGTGGGCGCCGGCATCGCCAAGGAGCTCATCTACACGGGAAAATTCATCAGCGCCGAGAGGGCGGAAGCCGTCGGGCTCGTCAACCTGGTGGTCAAGCCCGAGGAACTGATGGCGGAGGCCAGACAGATGGCCGCCCTCATCGCCGGTAAGCCCCTTCTTGCAGTCCGGGCCGCAAAGGAGGCGATCAACCACGGCCTCAACATGACCCTCCATGAGGGACTCGACCTCGAGTCTTTTCACTGGAGTTACCTCTGCGGGACCGATGATCAGAAAGAGGGGGCGAAGGCCTTCCTCGAAAAGCGTAAGCCGAAATTCGTCGGCCGATAGCGGTCGCGAAAATATCCATCAAGCCTATTGCGAAGCAAGGAGCGGGATCAATGGAAATACGAAAAATCATGGTGGTCGGTTCGGGGTTGATGGGATCCGGCATCGCGCAGGCGGCCATACAGGCCGGGTACGATGTTCTGCTGAACGATACGACGGAGGCATTGGTCAAACGGGGCGAAACGACCCTCTCGAACAATCTCGACCGCCAGGTCAAAAAGGGGAAAATGAGCGAAGCCGACAAGGCGGCCGTCATGGCCAGGGTCCACCTGAGCACGGCTCTGGATGACGCCGCTGGCGCGGATTTCGTTGTGGAAGCCGCGTTCGAGAATTTCGCCGTGAAGCAGGGCATTTTCCAGAAACTTGATGCCGTCTGCCGGCCCGAAGCGATCTTTGCGACGAATACCTCGTCGCTTTCCATCACCAAGCTGGCCGCCGGTTTAAGCCGGCCGGACCGGTTCATCGGCATGCATTTCTTCAGCCCGGTGCCCGTCATGGCGCTCGTCGAGATCATCCGCGGTCTCAAGACCTCCGAGGAAACCATGGACGCGACGGAGGCCGTTGTCGCGAAGATGGGCAAGGAGAGCGTGCGCGTCAAGGATGTTCCCGGATTCCTGGTGAACAGGATCAACACGGCTCTCCGCGCCGAAGCCTACAACTGTCTGGCCGAAGGGGTGGCCAGCATCGAGGATATCGACAAGGCCCTCAAACTCGCCCTCCGGCATCCCATGGGACCCTTCGAAGTTGCGGACTTCGTGGGTCTCGACGTCGGTTTCGCCGTACTCCGGTCGCTCTACGAAGGGTACGGGGATGTCAAGTGGCGGCCCAGCATGCTCCTCGAGCAGCTCGTGGCGAGCGGCGATCTGGGGCAGAAAACGGGCAAGGGTTGGTACGACTACACCTCGGGGGAGAAAAAGCCCCGGAAAGACGTCAAGTTTTAGCAACTTTGTCCGATGATGAGCTGATTTTTCTTGAAAAAGCTCATTCAAGCCAAAAAGGAGTCGAATATGAGCCGCGTCGCGATCATTGGGGCCGGGCAGAGCGTTTTTTCAAGAAAGTATCCCGGCTCCTTGAGGGAGCTGGTTTTCGAGGCCTACAAGGAGGCGATGGAAGGAACGGGGATTGCCAACAGCGATATCGGTGCAACGGTTATCTGCTCGGCGCCCGAATACGATAAGCAACGGTCGCCGGCGGGGGTCATCGCCGAGTACCTGGGTCTGAATCCCCAGCCGACCCTGTACGTCGAATCCCTGTGCTCTTCGAGCAGTGCAGGCGTCCGCCTGGCCTACTCTCTGGTCAAGTCGGGCCTGCATGACGTCGTCATGGTCCTGGGGGTTCAGATCATGTCGCAGATCAGCTCCGCCGAATCCCAGGAGAGGATGGGCCGGGGGGCCGACATTCAGTGGGAGTCGCCCTTCGGCACGATGATGCCCGCCTACTATGCGATGCATGCCCGGGCCCATATGGCGAAGTTCGGCACGACCCAGGAGGATCTGGCCCGAATCCGGGTCAAGGCGGCCACCTACGGCCAGCTGAACGACAAAGCGGTGTACCGCAAGCCCGTGACCATGGAGATGTTCGAAGACCCCGAGAATTTCATCAGCGGTACGGTTTCGAGTCCTCTTCGCGGCGGCGACTGCTGCGCCAACGCCGACGGCAGCTCGTGCCTCATCGTAGCGAACGCAGAAAAGGCCAAGGCCCTCTGCAGGAAGCCGGTCTGGATCCTCGGACTGGGCGCCGCCTCCGCGCCGGTCAATATGGCCGGCCGCGACGGGTTCACGGGTTTGGCCGCGGCCGCCGAAGCGGGCCGGCAGGCCTACAAGATGGCTGGCGTCACGCCGCAGCACATCGACGTCGCGGAAGTGCATGACTGCTTCACCATCGCCGAGATGATGGCGTACGAGGATCTCGGGTTTGCCAGGCCCGGCGAGGGGCGACAACTCATCGCCGCCAAAGAGACCTACAAGGAGGGGAGCATCCCTGTCAACGTGGATGGGGGGCTTCTCTCGAAGGGCCACCCCGTGGGCGCAACCGGCGGTTCGCAGATCAGGACCATTTTCAAACAGCTGCGGGACGAAGCGGGCGCTATCCAGGTGAAAGACCCGGTCATCGGCCTGGTGCACAACATCGGCGGCGTCGGTCTCTATGGAAATGTGACCATCTTGGGGAGAGAATAGCCATGGCGAAACAGGATATCGATAGCCGTTTCAGCAAATTCGGCACCGTCAGCTTTGCATCCATCACCCATGTGAACGATTTCATCGACTATCTGGAAAAAGGCCGGGTCATGGGCACGAAGTGCCGGCAATGCGGCAGCTTCTTTTTCCCTCCCCGGGCGGACTGCTGCCATTCGCTCGCGAGCGACATGGAGTGGTTCGAGGTCGCGGGCACCGGGAAACTGCTCACCTACAGCACGCTTCAGTATGCGCCCACGGGGTTTACCGAAGAGGTGCCCTACACCATCGCCGTTTTGGACTACGGAGAATACAAGGTATTCGGCCGGATCGATCGATCGGTGCCCCCAGATGGGCTCAAGGTCGGCATGGAGATGAAAGCGGTGGCAGCGAGGACGCCCAACGGTCAGCTCACCTACGCTTTCCAGAAAGCATAGATCAAGAATCACCTGCGGAAACGGGGAAAGCCTCGTTTTGCCGCCGGACCTCGTCGGATGCCGCTCTGCTCCGGCATCTCTCGGTCGGCAGTCCCGGACGGCCGCCCTCTCTCCCGACTGGCCCGGCCGTTTTCGAATGGGGTCTGTCCCGTTCGGTCTGCTCCGGCATCGACTCCGATGCACCCCCCCTTCGCCAGCCCAAAAAACATGGCGCGGGTCCGGGAATCCGGACGCGATTTTCCCCCGGAAATCCCCGGTTTTTCATTGACACGCCCGCACATTCTCTATAGGAAGGGTGCTAAAATTATTCCGGGAGGTCATAACATGAAAAGATTCGCGCTCATGGTATCGGTATTTTCATTGCTGGCCTGGTTCTCAGTCGCCCCCCTGTGGGCAGCCGAAAATGTCAAGATCGGCGCCGCGTTCGCGCTTTCCGGCAGCATCGCCGTTTACGGCGAGGGGTTCAAGAAGTGCGTGGATCTTGCCGCGGAGGAGATCAATGCCAAGGGAGGCATCAACGGAAAGAAAATCGAGATCGTCTACGAGGACAACAAGAGCAACCCCAAGGACTGCGTTTCGGCGGTCCGCAAACTGATCACCGTCGACAAGGTCCCCGTTCTCTTCGGACCCGCCGGGAGCTCCAATTTCATGGCCGCAGCGCCCGTGGCCCAGGAGAGCAAAGTGGTCATGCTGTCGGCCCAGGGAACAGCGGAAAAGCTCACGCAGGCCGGTCCGTTCATCTTCCGGATCATCCCCTCCAACTCCAAACAGGGACAGCGCCTGGCAAAACTGGCCTTCGATATGGGCTATCGCCAGTTGCCCGTCATGTACGTCAACAACGACTGGGGACTGGACCTCAAGGACGGATTCGTGACCAGTTTCAAGAAGATGGGCGGCGTCGTCACGGACATCATTCCCTTTGACGAGAAGAAGACGGATTACCGCACCGAGCTCCTGCGGGCAAACAAGGACAACCCCAAGGCCATCGTCAACCTGACCTACATCAACGAGGGGGCGGTGCAGTTCAAGCAGGCCTTCGAGATGGGCATCAAAACCCAGTGGCTCTGCGGTTCAGCGGCCCGGGCCCCCAAGATGGTCGAGCTGGCCGGCAAGGCCGCCGAGGGGGTCATGGGAACCTATCCCTCCGTGATCCAGGATACCCCGGAATACAAGACCTTCAAGGCCGCCTACCAGAAGAAATACGGCGACGACAAGATCCCGATCTTCGGCGACTACAACTACGACATGGTCTACCTGACGGCCCGGGCCATCGAAAAGGGAGGCTATACGGCGGAGGGCATCCGCACGGCCCTGCCGGCGGCTGCCAAGGGCTACAGGGGCGTCACGGGCGACAAGACCTTCGATGAAAACCGGGGAATGGAGCATGCCGATATCGGCATCTGGATCGTCAAAGGCGGCAAGATCGAGGACCACAAGAAGTAGCCCCAATCCGCTCGCGAGCGCATTCCCCGCGGTTCGCCGCGGGGAATGCGAGCACAAACGGCAGGCCTTCTTCTGTTAAGAATCGAAATTCCCGGCAGCTTGCTGCGGAGAACTTCAGTACCGAGGCGGCGCCTTAGTCATGGACTATTACCTGCAAACCGTGGTCAACGGCATCCTGGCGGGCTGCATCTATGCCCTCTTCGCCATGGGACTGACCCTGATTTACGGGGTGCTCAACTTCGTCAATTTCGCGCATGGCGAGCTGATCATGTGGGGGGCCTACTTTCTGTTCCTGGCCATGGGGGAACCCTTGGCCCTGCCCCTTTACGCCGCCGTGCCAGCAGCCCTGGGGATGACGGCGCTTTTGGGGGCGGCGATGGACTTTGCCGTGTTCCGGCCGCTCAGGCGGGCCAACCGCTTGACCTTGCTCATCGCCGCCATCGGCCTCTCCTTTTTTCTCCGCAACGCGGCCCAGCTGTTCTTCGGGGCCGAGGTCAGGACCTACGGATTCGAAATCAAGCAGGGATACCGGTGGCTGGGCGTTTCGCTCACGCCGCAGCAGCTGGCCATCATCGTCATCTCCGTCATCTGCATCTTCAGCGTCTATCTCCTCTTCTTCAAATCCCGGATGGGCAAGTCCATGCGCGCGCTCGCCGACAACCTCGACCTGGCGAGGATCTCCGGCATCCATACCTGGAAGGTCATCCTCTCGGCCTGGATCATTTCGTCGCTGCTGGCGGGGGTGGGAGGGATACTGATGGCCCTGGACACCAACCTCAACCCGGAGATGGGGGTGGTCAATCTCATCAAGGCCTTTGCGGCGACCCTGATCGGCGGCGTGGGGAGCCTCTGGGGAGCCCTGATCGGCGGCCTCATCATCGGCCTCGCGGAAAACATCGCCGTTTTGTACATCTCCCCGGGCTACAAGGATGCCGTGGCTTTCGTCATCATGGTGATCATCCTCCTGGCCCGGCCTTACGTCGTCGCCGGAAAAAGGACCGACTGATGGACCTCATCCTTCATCTGGCCATCGTCGTGGCCATCTACAGCATCTTCGCCCTCAGCCTGAACATCGAGGTCGGCTATACGGGTCTGTTCAACTTCGGCCATGTCGCCTTTTTCGCCATCGGGGCCTATACGTCGGCCCTCCTCTCTCTCCATGGCGTGCCCTTTTTTTCGGCCCTGATCGCCGGGATCGCCTGCGCCGCCGTGGGGGGGCTCCTCATCGGACTTCCGGCGCTGAAACTCGAAGGCGACTATTTCGGGATCGCCACCCTGGGATTCGCGGAAATCGTCCGCATGCTCCTCCAGAACCAGGTGGCCTGGACCAAGGGCCCCATGGGGCTTCCGGGCATCCCCAAACCGGAGATCCTTTCCTGGCATTTCGACACCCTGCCCACCTACCTGCTCCTGGCCCTGGGGGCCGCTGCCCTGACCTTTCTCGTCATCGGCTTTCTGACGCTGAGCCCCTTCGGGCGCGTCCTCAAGGCGATCCGGGACGATGAAACGGCGGCGACCGTGCTCGGCAAGAACCCCTTTGCCTACAAGATGGCCTCTTTCATGATCGGCTCGGCGTTCGCCGGGCTCGCCGGTGTGCTCTGGGCCCATTTCATCACCTTTGTCAGCCCCGGAGATTTTACCCTGACCGAAACGATCCTGGTGCTCCTGATCGTGGTCCTGGGGGGCAAGGGCACCCTCTGGGGACCGGTCGCCGGGGCGGCGGTCCTGATCTTTTTCCAGGAATCGGTCCGCTTCCTCCGGCTGCCGCCTGAATGGAGCGGTATCCTGGGACCGCTGCAGCAGATGGTCTTCGGCCTGCTGCTCGTTGTCCTGATGATCTTCCGGCCCGACGGGCTGATCCGGGAAAAAGGGAAAGAGACCATTGATCGAGATTAGAAACGTCACGAAATCCTTCGGGGGAACGAAGGCGGTTTCCGATTGCTCCCTCAGCCTCGCGGGGCTTTCGATCGCCGGGCTGATCGGCCCCAACGGCAGCGGCAAGACGACGCTCTTCAACCTTATCACCGGCCTGATCCGTCCCGACTGCGGCGAGATCACCCTGGAGGGGCAGCGGATCGAGGGCCGGATGCCCTATCAGATGGCCGGCCTGGGCCTGATCCGCACCTTCCAGCTCTCCCGCGTCTTCCCCCGCCTGACCGTCATGGACAACATGCTCCTGGCCCCGCAGGGGCAGGCCGGGGAGCGGCTGTGGTCGCTGCTCTTCCGCTTCCCCCGGGTCCGCCGGGAGGAGGGGGAAAACCGGGAGAGGGCAGCGGAACTCCTGGAGCTGCTGGGGATCATCCACCTCCGGGGTCAGTTTGCCGGCAATCTCTCCTACGGCCAGCAGAAGCTCCTGGAACTGGGACGGGCCGTCATGGCGGAGCCGAAGGTGATCCTGCTGGACGAACCGACCGCGGGGATCAATCCCCGTCTGATCCAGACGATGATCGACATGATCCTGAAGATGAAGGCGCGGGGACAGGTTTTCTTCATCATCGAACACAACATGGACGTGGTCGTCGAGCTCTGCGAGCGGATCTTCGTCCTCGACCACGGGGAGAAAATCGCCGAGGGATCACCCCGGGAGATCCAGAACGATCCCCGGGTCATCGAGGCCTATCTGGGATGAACGGCATGGAAGGAAGGAACATCGTTGCCGGCTACGGGAAGATCGAGGTCCTCCACGGGGCCTCCGTCCGGGCCGGGCAGGGCGAGATCGTCTGCATCATCGGGCCGAACGGCTCCGGGAAGTCGACGCTCCTGAAGTCCCTCTTCGGCCTGATCGTGCCGCGGGAAGGGGCCGTTCTCTACGATGGACGGGACATCACGCGCCTCGCCCCGGAGGAAAAGGTGCGCCTCGGCGTCGCCTTCATCCCCCAGGGGAAAAACGTCTTCACGGCGCTGACGGTCCGGGAGAATCTGGAGATGGGGGGGACCCCCCTGGAAAGCGGGCGGGAGGTGCGCCGGGCGATCGACGAGGTCCTGGAGGCTTACCCCCTGCTGAAGGACAAACTCCGCGACCCGGCGGGAAACCTCTCGGGCGGGGAAAAACAGCTTCTGGCCATGGCCCGGGCCGACATGATCAAACCCCGGGTGATTCTGATGGACGAACCCTCCATCGGTCTGGCGCCGCGGATGATCGAAGAGGTCTACGAACAGATCCAGGCGATCAACGCCAAACGGGGCGTCACCTTCCTCATCGTCGAACAGAACGCCCGCAAGGCCCTGGGCATGGCCCACCGGGGGTATGTCCTCGACCTGGGCGTCACCCGCATCGAAGACACCGGTGTGGGACTGCTCAACAACGAAGAGGTCAAGAGACTCTACCTGGGCGGGTAGGAATTTCGTCATTTCGGGAACAGTATACTTGATGGCTTCGTAAAAAGTCGTCACCCCGCCGAAAGCCGGGGTCCAGTGTGGTGCTGGTTCCCGGCTTTCGCCGGGACGACGTCTGGATACCGGCTTTCGCCGGTATGACGGTGGTGGTGGATTCTTGACTTTTTACGAGTTCGCCATACTCAATTCCCGGGAATCAAGTATACTGTCCCCGAAATTAATATGACCAGAACGAGAATCATCACGACAACGGTTTCCCGTCTTCAGGAGACGGCGACTCTTGCCGGCTATTGCGCCCGGCGATTCACCTATTTCACGGACGATCAATGGCAAAGAGAGATTCTGGGTGGAAAGGTGTCCCTCAATGGTGAAATTGCCCGCAATCCTGCGGCGAGCCTGAAAGAGGACGACATTCTCGCTTACGACGGAAGCGGGATCGTGGAGCCGCCGGTCGATGCAGGCATCCACCTGCTCTATGCAGATGAAGGGTTCGTTGCGGTGGACAAGACGGGAAATCTGCCGGTGCACCCCGCGGGACGGTATTTCAACAACACGCTCGTTTATCTGCTGGAAAAGCGTTTCGGGCGCAAGCTCTATCCGGTGCATCGCCTCGATCGTGAAACCTCGGGGGTCATTCTCCTCGCCTTCGATTCTCAGGGTGTGGAGAGCTTGGCCGACGCGATTTCGCAAGGCACGAAGGAGTATCTCGCCCTCGTGCACGGAAATTTCCCCGGCGGCGAGATGATCGTGGAGCTGCCCCTGGGGCCGGATGCCGGCTCTGAGGTGAGAAAGAAGCGCAGGGCCTGGAGCGGCGGAACGGAAAGGGCCCGGACACGGTTCAGGAAAGTGCTTGTTGCGGGCGACATTTCGCTGGTCCGGTGCTTCCCCGAAACCGGGAGGCTGCACCAGATTCGCGCGCATCTTCTTTCCGCGGGTTTTCCCATCGTCGGCGACAAATTATACGGAAAAGACGAGACCGCCTTTCTGACCTTTGTCAAACAGGGGCTCACCCCGGAAATCGAAAAGCTCCTGATTCTGCCGCGGGGAGCCTTGCACAACGCGAAGATGGTCTTCCGGCACCCGCGAACAAAACAGGAGATGGTCATCCGCGCACCCCTTCCCGCCATGTTTTCCGAATGCATCGCTTCCCGGCGGCCTCTGACGTGCTCGTGATGATCGTATTTGCCCCTTGATATCCCCCTGGTTTTTCGGTATCGTCTTCCAAACGGACTAAGCTGATATCTTTAGCGAATGCAAGCCGGCCCGGCGATGATTCGATCTCATCCTCTGTCGCCGCACCCCAACCGAGGAGGGATGAAAATGGATTCATCGGATGCAAAGAACCCCCCCCGTCTGACCGCCCCCAAAGGGGCCTGCGACAGCCATATCCATTTCTACAATGCCGCATTCCCTTCAGCTCCCACGGCGCTCATGACGCCCCCCGATGCCTGGGTGGACGAATACCGGGCGCTGCAAAAGCGGCTGAACCTGGAGCGGGTGGTTGTCGTCCAGCCGACCACCTATGGCATGGACAACGCCTGTCAACTGGCGGCGATGAAGGCCATCGGCGAAAATGCCCGGGGGGTCATGGCGGTAGATACCTCCACCGGCAATGCCGAGCTGGACCGTCTGACCCGGCTGGGTGTCCGGGGCGCGCGGTTTCATATGCTCCCCGGAGGCGCCGTGCCCTGGGAGATGCTGGAAGAGGTGGCCGGCCGGGTGCACCATTTCGGCTGGCACATCCAGCTCCAGATGAACGGAAGGGAATTCCCCGCACGGGAGGCGATGCTGAAACGGCTTCCGGGCAGGCTGGTGGTGGATCATGTGGGGCGGTTCATGGGACCGGTAGCGACCGATGATCCGGCCTTCAAGGCGCTGCTGCGGCTTCTGGAAAGCGGCCGGTGCTGGGTCAAGCTGTCGGCCCCCTATGAATCTTCGGTATCCGGGGCCCCGGAGTGGGCCGATGTCGCTCCCGAGGCTCGGGCGCTGGCCAAGGCCGCACCCGAGCGGATGCTGTGGGCCAGCAATTGGCCCCATCCGGGGCAGAAGAATCGACCGGACGAAGCGGATCTGCTCGACCTGCTTCTCGATTGGGTGGATGACGAAGCCGTCCGGAACCGAATCCTGGTCGACAACCCCGTTGAACTCTATGGATTCTGAGTGGGTCTGCTGGAGATAGCGAGGGCAACTTCCCCTCTCCCTCGATGGGTTCAGCCAAGTCGTGATCCTTTCTCGGTGGGCCGGAGTCTTTTGGAAGGTGTCGGCACCGGACGGGGGACTGTACTCCCGGACGATACCTGCTTGAACGATGACGCTGCCACCCAAAAAACGACAGAATATTGACGATGCCCGGGGCAGAAAGTCGTCCCGTCAATGCTGTGCTCTTCTATCTATCTGAAATCCTGTGGAATCATCAATTCCGGGCTTCAGGCACAACTATTGCAAATCCCCATGGTCCCGCGCTTGCTGAAACGGATTCGGAGCCTGCGCAGGATAGAAGGGCCGTAATGAATTTTTTTCGCAGTAGAAGTGGGATCAGAAACGTTTTTGAGCAGCATTGCCTGGCCTTTACACTGACGATGTTGCTGGTGTTGGCGGGCTTCCCGGCGGTCACGATGGCAGAAGATGAAAAGCCATCGGCCCCGGAAAAGACATGGTCGGCCGAACTGCACGTCAAACGCTATTTCGGAAGCCATACCTCCTATGAATTCGGCAATCCCTTGCCTCCGAATCAAGCCCCCCTCAGCCGGTTGGAATTTCCCCTGAACACCTGGTGGGCCGGAGGGGAACTCCGGCGCAGCTTTTCCCGCATTTCCGCCGGTATAGAAGTCATGACCAATGTATCCGGCGAATCGGACGGTTCGTTCAAGGACTCGGACTGGGATGACGATGCAAAACCGGGCGTCCTGACGGTCTACTCGGAGTCGCAATGCCGCATGGAGCCAAGCTATATGGTCCGGGGCGATGTAGACCTGAAGGTTTCGGACTGGCTGGGAATGCCGGTCTGGCTCGATCTGCGGCCGGTGGCCGGGCTCCGTTGGCAGCGGTTCAATCTTGTGGCCCATAACGGCCTCCAGACTTATCCGGCCCCGGGAGACACCACCCCTCCGTACCCCCTCCCGGGCGATGCGATCAGCTTCGAGCAGAACTACTGGCAATATTTTCTGGGGATACGAGCGGCCTATGACCTGGAAAGGCATCTGAAGATTCCGCGGTCGAAATTATTCGGCCAGTTGGATTGGGCCTATGTCGATGGGGACAATGGCGATCATCACCTGCTCCGGGAAGGGAATCGCTGGACCTACGAAAAGACGCGCGGTGACGCGTGGCATGCCTCCCTGGGCATCAAAGCCGGCCTGACCCAAAGCATCACGGCGGGCGTGGAAGCGGAATACCTTCTGATCCGGACCACGGGTACCCATCGGTGGGTGAACGATGCATTCGGCGAAAATGAGAGTTCCGATCACGGGGTCAAGGTATGGTCGGAACAGATGAGCCTCATGATGAGTCTGGAGTATCTGTTTTAAGCGTCCGCAAAACCGTCGGCGAAAAGAACGCCGGGAAAGGAAATTGAACAAATTGCGCTACGGAAATCTAAAACTTTTCAGGTTGTTTTTTGCCCTGGTTCTCCCCTTGCACCTGGCTGCATGTGGCAGTGACAATACCGCGCGCCCGCAGGTTGCCGGATGGCCGATCGCCGGGGATGTTTCAACGACCGCGGAGCAGCAGATCCTCCCCGTGGGGCTCTCTTCCGCAGACACGCCTCAGATCAACCCGCGGGACGTATCGCTGTATGAGGAATACGGTTACAGCGGCTGGCGGGCAGGGGTCGGCCTGACCTCCGTAAAGCGGACCGAACTTGCGCCCGGCTATGCGGGGGCGCCCAATGCCGCGCGTCTTTTGACCTTCTTTTCCCTGAGCGACATTCACATCACCGACAAGGAATCCCCGGCTCAGCCGATCAACCCCGGCTGGAGCGCAGCGTTCGGCCCAACGTCTGCGGGGCTTTTCGTGTCATCCTATTCACCGGTCATCCTCTCGTCCACCCACGTCCTCGACGCCGCCGTCCAGACGATCAACGCCTTGCATAAAAAAACGCCGTTCGATTTCGGCATCTCGCTCGGCGACACGATCAACAACGACCAGTATAACGAGCTCCGATGGTACATCGATGTCCTGGACGGCAAGGTCATCACCCCTAGCTCCGGCGCCCATGCCGGCGCCGACACCATCGACTACCAGAAACCATACCAGGCCGCCGGGCTCGACAGGACGATCCCCTGGTATCAGGTCATCGGCAACCACGATCAGTACTGGTCAGGCATTGCCTACGAGAACGCAAAAACCCGGCAGGCCCATATCGGGAATACCATCCTCAACATCAAATTCAATCTCGCAGATCCTGATTTTGTCAATAAAACCGAAGCCTATATGGGTGTGGTCGACGGCTCGACGCCTTACGGCAACGTCATCGGCGCGGGGCCGCAGGAGAATTTTCCCGTGCCCCCCACGGTCATCGCCGACGCGGACCGCCGCGCCCTCGCTACGGATGAGTCCTCGAGCCTGAACTGGATGAGAGAATTCTTCACGACCACGACGATCCCGGCCGGCCACGGCTTCACCCAGAGCAGCCTCGACAACGACTTTGCCTGCTACACCTTCGAGCCGAAGTCGGACATGCCGATCAAGGTCATCGTGCTGGACGATACCGACAAGAAAAATGAAGCGTTGACACAGGCGCTGTATGTCGGCTCCGGCGGTCTTGACCAAACCCGTCTCGACTGGCTCACCAGCGAACTCCAGAAGGGTCAGGACGAGGACAAGCTCATGATCATCGCGGCCCATATCCCGATCAAACCGCAGCGGAGCCTCGCCGTGGCGACGCCGGTATATAATTTCTACGACCATGCCTTTGAAGATTCTCTGCTCGCCACCCTCCACACCTATCCGAATCTCATCCTGTGGATCTCGGGACATCGCCACCTGAACACCGTCACCCCCCAACCGTATGATCCGGCGATCGCGGGCCAGGGGCCGGAAAACAGCTTCTGGGAGGTCGAGACCGCATCGCTCCGCGATTTCCCCCAGCAGCTCCGCACCTTCGACATCCGCCGCAACAGCGACAATACCATTTCGATCATGATCACCAACGTCGATCCCGCGGTTGCAGCCGGATCGCCGGCGGCAAAGTCGCGGGGGTATGCCATCGGTGCCGCGCGGATATTCGGCGCCACCCCCGCCATCCTCGCGGATACCACGTCCCAGGCGTACAATGCAGAGCTCGTGAAACAATTGACCCCCGAAATGCAGGCGAAGATCGCCGATTACGGCTCACCCATGGAGTAGGGGTTTTAGCTCGGCCTGGCCCCGGGGGGAGAACATGCCCCTGTTTTTTCTTGATATCCCCCCGGCTTTTCTGTATCGTCACCCAAACGAACCAACTGGATATCTTTAGCGTTTGCCGGCCGACCCGGCATGCCGCCGCTCTCTTCCTCTGTCGCCGCGCCCTTCGGGGCTGAATTCTTCTTGCATTCCCTCCCCCTGGCGGGGGAGGGCGAGGGTGGGGGCTGATCCTTTGTCATGCCCAACCCCGGTTTTTCTTTCAAGAAAGGAGGAACTGATCATGGCGACGTACGAAAAAAATCAACTCTACATGGTGCCCCTGGCCGAGATTCAGCCCGACCCCAGTCAACCCCGCAAATACATCGATCCCGCGGCCCTTGAGGAACTGACCGCCTCCGTCAGGCAGATGGGGATCATCGAGCCCGTGGTCTGCCGGCAGGACCCGGCGACCAGCCTCGTCTACGCCGTCGCCGGTGAGAGGCGCTGCGCCGCGGCGCGCCTGGCGGGCCTTGCCGCAGTCCCGGCCGTCTTCGTCGACGGTGGAAACTGCGCCGAGATCGCGCTCGTGGAGAATCTCCTCCGCCAGGACCTCAATCCCGTGGAGGAGGCCGAGGCCCTCCAGAGGCTCCTGGACGATCATGCCTACACTCAGGAACAAGTGGCTGCCATCATTGGAAAATCGCAGCCCGTGATCTCGAAGGCCCTCTCCCTCAACCGGCTCCCCAAGGAGATCCGGGACCAATGCCGCCAGGATCCCTCCGTTCCCAGGAACGTCCTCGTCGAGATCGCCCGGAAGAAACAGCAGCGGAGCATGGTGACCCAGTTCACGAAATACCGGGAGTTGCAGGCCAGGATCGCCGCGAAGGAGGCCGGAACCCCTGCCCCGGCGGAGAAAAAGCGGACCAAGGCAGAGGCCATCACCAACAGCATCGGCGGCATGGCAAGCAAAGTCGGCGACCTGGAATTCCCCGACTTCACCGCGGAGGAGCGGACCATGATGATCGAGGCGATGAACTCCCTGAAGGACGCCCTCGACGAGGCGATCCCCCGGGCGGTGAATAACCGGAAAAAGCCGATGTGAGTTCGCAGGATCACTGGAGTGGCGCGAGGTCAAAATGATAGGCGCCATCGGTAATATTTCAATGATATCGTATATCTGAGTCTTATAACCGCGTGAATAATTGCTCCGAGATAAGGGAGGCGTTTCCGTTAGGTAGCCGGTTTCGATAGATGGTCTCCAAAACATTGCCGGCGATAACACGACGTTGGCATGAATGGTCTGATTTGCAGAATGCCGTGCAATGAAACCGCGCCAGGTTTCAGGGCATATAGTGTCCGGTTGACGTGAAGGTGAACAATGTCGAAAACGGGATGTCCCGGCTTCTAAATACAAAGCACGAGTCGGATCACCTAGCCAGTTTATTGAATTCGGGTAAGATTCTGGATACTACCGGTTGACATTCATAGCCGATCTCAGCGTATTGGAATTGAATATGGGGATTGGAAGACAAAGGAAGAAAATCGATAAAGTCAGGGCGTCACGGGACGGGCATGAGTTTCATGAGGCTTGGACGGCGCGTAAAGCGACGCAGTTGTTATGGCCCGACACTAACCTGACCGCAATCGCTGTCGAAGGGCCTTCACCTGCTGATCAGGCCGGTGCGTCCGCTGCTACGGTCGAGGTCGCAGACCTGACGTTCTACTACGGCCGATGCCCGAATTTCGAGGATGCCGCCCGAACGACATTTGCCCAGTTCAAATACTCCATCGCTAATCAGAACAATGAGTTCCGCGCCTCTCACGCAAAGAAGACAGTAGAAAAGTTTGGCGCGACCTATCGCTCGTTTAAACGCAAGTATGGTGCTAAATCGGTCGAAGACAAACTTGATTTTCAGCTTGTCACCAATCAGCCAATCAGCGGTTCACTGGTTCAGGCTATCGATGCTACCGCAACGGGAGCAAGCCCTACCGGCGACGTTAAGGATCAGGCGGAGCAGTTCGCAGCGGCGTCCGGTTTATCGGGCAAGCCACTGATGGCATTTGCACAAAAACTCAAAATTATTGGTCGCTCCGGAAGCCTGCCGCAAACAAAGGACGAACTTGCCAATCTGCTCGTTGATTGGTCTGCCACGAGTGATCCAATTGCTGCCGCGCGGCTCGGGAAACTTCGGGAGCTTGTGCGCGATAAGGCCGGTTATGCCGGTACCGACCGAAATCTCATCAGACGCACTGATGTGCTGGCCGCTCTTCAGATTGGTGACCCGAAGGACCTGCTTCCCTGTGCAGCGGCCCTCGTCGATGTCGGAGAGGTACTGGAGCGGGAGCAGCTCCGCGAGGCCATGACCCGCATCGGCAGCACGTCAACGCCGCTTCTCATTCATGCGACCGGTGGCGTGGGCAAGACAGTCTTTATGGGTTCGCTCGCCTCGAAGGTCGCCTCGGACCACGAGGTTGTTTTCTTCGATTGTTTTGGTGGCGGTGCTTACCGCTCTCCGGAAGACGCGCGACACTTACCCAAGAGGGGTCTCATTCATATAGCGAATACACTGGCGTTTCGCGGCCTCTGCGATCCGATGCTCCCGGACAGTCCTGATGTGCACACTTTACTTAGCACATTCCGCCGCCGCCTTACACAGTGCCTGAACACCATCTCGCGCATGATTCCAGGACGCAAACTGGCGATTTTTATAGATGCCATCGACAATGCAGCCATTGCTGCTAACCAGGCAAGCGAAGACTCCTTTCCTATCAAGCTGCTGGAGTGTCTCGATACGGAACCGATTGATGGCGTAAAGCTTGTGGTGTCCTGCCGTACAGAACGTAAGCCGAACACCTATGCCCAATTTGATGAATTCGAACTCTGTCCGTTTAGCAAGGATGAAACAGGCGCGTTCTTGCGCGCGCGACTGAAAAGCGTCACGGACATAGAAGTGAACGTCGCGCAAGCCCGGTCCGGTGGCAATCCGCGTGTGCTGGATTACCTGGTCAAGGCAGGCCGCGGCCTTCTCGATCCGTCCGAGATCAACAAGGATATTGAGCTGGATGACCTGATTCAACAAAGAATCACTAATGCGCTCTCTTTGGCTACAAAGCAAGGTTATGAGGAAAAGGACCTCAGTGCCTTTCTTGCAGGGCTGGCGGTGCTTCCTCCACCGGTGCCGATGGATGAGTATGCGGCTGCTCATGGCATGGGGCTCCCCGCCATTGAAAGCTTTGCTTCGGATCTTAGCCCTCTACTAGAGCGTACCAATCATGGGCTCATGTTCCGTGATGAGCCAACGGAAACGCTGATCCACAAACAGTACGCGACATCACGTGATGCGCTTGAACGTGTCGCATCCAATCTCCTTGCTCGCCAGGATGCGTCGGTATATGCAGCCCGTGCGCTTCCGCGTTTGTTACACGAACTTGATGACGGTGAGCGGCTGTTCGCACTTGCTTTCGATGATCGTATTCCCGCCTCGATTACCAGCACAGTTGGTAAGCGCAATATTCAATATGCCCGGCTTAAGGCAGCCACTTTGCACGCGGCTCTCAAGGTTGACTACAACAGCCTTGTGCGGCTGCTCGTTGAGCTATCGACCATAGCCGAGATTGACCAGCGTGGGGCCAATTACTTGCTGCAACATCCGGATCTTGTCGTTGCTGCCAAGGATGTCGACGCCCAGCGGCGACTATTTGAAATAAGAACGGATTGGCCTGGAACCCGACATGCGCGTCTTGCCATCGTCAATATCTTATTGGGTGATCCGACAGAAGCGACCCGTCATGCCCATGCAAATGAAGAGTGGATACAGCATTACCGGCGCACGGATCGAAAAGATTTTAATCGTGATCCGTTTCCTGATCAGGCCGACATCGCCGCCACGAGTTTCTTTTTGATCTCGGAAGGTCGCCCAGAAGGTGCGGCCGGCTACCTTACAGGCTGGCGGGACTGGTTTGTTTTTGAAGTCTCTCAGCTCGTCCTCGGATACACGCATCTTGCTATCTTGTTAGGAAAGCAGCCCGCCCGCCGGGCTACCCAGTTCATAGATGCGCTCTCCCGTATCGGTCCGATTGCGGCTGCTTTGTCATTTCAGGAACTGCCGAGCTCCAGATGCAAGCCGCTTTGTGTGAAACTCGCCGCTCTCTGCAATAAGGAAACAAAGCTTGACTTGCCGCAAAGTTACTCGCGCTCCAAGAACTACGATCTCGAAGACGGGCTGAGGAAGTCGGCCGCCGTCGCACTCTCATTGGGCCTCGGCGCTGAGGCACAATCCATTTCACAAAGAGCGCGGCATGACCGGCCCGGAGTCTGGGCATACCGTGACGTGCTCAGTCGCACCGATGTCTTCGCTTACACATTTTGGGTTGCCCTGCTTGCTGCCGCAAAGAAGCGCGCTATTCACGAGCAAGATATACTACCAAAAGAGCTCGTATCGGTCTGCGCGTGCATTCCGAAGACCATTTCTGGGAAGATCTTCCGAGAGAATGCCAAGAAGGAACTCTCCGAGCTTCCACGCAAGCCGCGTTCCGATGACGGGCAGACCAAGAACGTGCCAGTTAATGCCATTAGCTATGATGAGCAGCAGGCTGCTGAGCGCTTTCTTGACATCCGCCTTGAGCCGCTGCTTACTCTCACGAGGGCGCTATCGGCTGCACTCGCGGCATCGACGCGGACCATCGACAAACGGTTTGTCGAGCTTGTGGAAGCCTGGGAGCAGACTCGAAAGAATCACGACCATTACCGGGGTGGGAATATCGATCCCTTCTTTCAATTCTTGGGTTTTGACGTTGTTCTCTTCACCTTGTGGTCTCGTAGCGAGCTGAAGCCGCTGTCCATACAGCGCATGCTGACCGGTGTACACGCTCAGATGAGCAACGCCAGTGACTTGGTTCGTATCATTGCGATTCTCGCGCAACGAACCCCGCTGCACGCGATTGCAGGAGAGCAGGCCGTAAAGGCGCGCACGATGATCGAGAAAGAGGACGAAGTTACCTATAGGGCGTCTCTCTTTGGCGCTCTTGGCCGGGCAATACTTCCAGCCAGCCTTGATGAATCTGCTGCGTTCTTCCGGAATGGTCTTGAGCAGATGGATGCAATCGGTTCGGGTGATTATCAGTTCACGAATGAACTTCTCTTGTTCGCATCGGAGATGAAAGGTGATGAACTGGAAGAACGTGACTTTCACACGCTGAGCAATATCTGCGAACTCAATATGGGGGAGGAGCCCGAGAAGTTTTTCTGGGGTGCGTACGGCCGCGGCATGGCAAAGGCGGCCGGGATGCGCGGCCTAGCCAAGCTCAGTCGCTGGGATGACCGCAACAGGATAGCGTTGGGCAACACACTTCTTCCCTATCTTACGGGGCTTCTCGAAACGGGAAAGATCGATCCCAAGGACGCACTTTGTCTAAACCGCCTCGCCAATCCCGTTGAATATTTCTTTGCCGGGACGAAGGAGTTTGCCAAAGCGTTGCGCGCCCAGGCAGGGCCGAATGCTGAGGTGATTAAGGAACTGATAACACAGTTCGAGGATGACAATCCGACGATAGCGAGTGACGAGACTGTTGAGACACTCTACGCGCTGGCTGACGAGGCGCTGGGTGCATCGCATGATCTAACGAAGCACCTGGAAGCCGCGAGGGACCGATACGAAACGGCAAGGCAAGGACGCAATGCTGCTTATGGCAGTAGCAGCGGCCTTGATCCAAAGGCGCGCAGAGAAGCTGCCAAGTGTAACGACGCAAACCGGGAGGCACTCGCACGTATAGCTGAAGCGACGGACCCAGCCGACGAGACATCGCTTGTAAAGGCCATCGACGGATTCAATGCGATGGGGAACATGTATGACCTAAAAGGTGGCTTCTTTTCCTCGCTGCGCGCCAAAGTGCCCTTTGCTGCGCGCGGCCAGTATGTGCGCAATGTTGCTAATCTGGAGCATCTGTTCTTCTATTGGAAATTCGCAGAACTGAAAGATGCAAAGGAAGAATGGGGCGGATCATCCGCAGCGCTTGCTGGTGTTTATAGGAGCCTGGCACAGCCGCTGATTCTTGCCCATGCCCATGACTTGGTCGATGACGGTCGGTTCTCGGGGTCGAACATTAAGGAAATATCTGAGTTTACGGGCGTGTCTATGGCCGAACTAGTTCTTGAGGTGATAAAGGTTTTTTCACGTCCTGATAGCACCGTCGCTGGTTCGGTATGGCTTGCGTTCGCTAGTTTCATATGTCCGGAAGCGGATGAAGGCCAGGGGCAGCTTGGCCTGAAGCGCCTTCTCTCGGGTGACTCGGCACGGATTGCCGACAACGTGACAGACGGTCCATGGAAAGCAGGCTGCTACCCTGCGGATGTCTTCGCCGAAGTCGCGGCTGGGCTAATATGGCGTGTCCTCGGTTCGCCCCATGCGGTTGACAGATGGCGCGCGGCTCACTGCATACGCCGATTCGTAAAGTTCGGCCGCTGGGATATTGTTGATAAGGTCGTTGCCTCTTTCGATACGAAGGCAGCAGCACCATACCAGGCGCCCGAACTAGCGTTCTACTACCTACATGCACGGTTGTGGCTCCTGATCGCTCTTGCGCGGGCTGCTTTCGATCATCCCGAACAGGTCGCGCGTTACAGAGATCTATTCCTGGCCGTCATCAAGGAGAAGGATGATCCCCACGTGCTTATGAACTACTTTGCCGCTAAAGCGCTTATTGCCTGTGTAGGTCGCGGCAAGCTGACGCTTGACACAGTGTCTCTCAAGATTGTGCATAATGCCGAAAAGTCCCCGCATCCGCGTTTACGAAAAAAAAGCCGCAATGGCGGCGACTTCTATCAGGGACGTCCGAAATCAGTACCCGAGCCGTCCTTTCGGTTTCATCTGGAGTACGACTTTAATAAGCATGATGTTGATAACCTCGGCCGTGTCTTCGGCAGGGGCTGCTGGGAAGTTGATGACATGATATCAAGCATTGCACAAAAGATTGATCCGGCAATGACGAGCATGTATGAGGATGCTGGCCGCGAGTCCCGCGGACAAAATTCTCGTGGAATAACAACCAGCTTTGACGGTTATGGGCAACAGCTCGGTTGGCATGCCCTATTCATTGCCGCCGGCAAGCTGCTTGCCGCTCATCCTGTAACCGACGACTGGTGGTACGAGGACGACCCATGGAGAGATTGGCTTGGCCGCTACGTGCTTACGCGCAAGGATGGATTGTGGCTATCCGATGGAACAGACAGGACGCCTCATGACGCCTCTGTGAGGTTACTTGAATCTAAGAAGAAGGGACTGGTGATAACCGGCGATCAGAAGAAGATTATTGGGCTTGCCGCTGTAGATATTGAGAAAGGCGTTGGTAAAGAGCTGATTGTTCAGGGCAGATGGTATTCATCCGATGGTGTTGAAATCGGGATATCCTCTGCGCTTGTTCCACCCCAAAAGGCCAAGCAGTTTGCGAAAAAGCTCATTCGCGAAAAGCCTATGCTTGCATGGGTGCCTGCTTTCCAAGGCGGCGAAGATGACGACGGATACCTGCGTGGCGATAAGAAAGAGTACTCGCCTTGGATCGTCTGTCCGTTCGGCGAGGCCCGGTTGGATGAGCATGATCCGTATGGCGTTCCGTTCGCCAATTTTCGGCCACGTCTTGCGCAAGAATATTCGGAGTTCTGCAAGCTCACACAGCAAGATGCGTTCGGATGTTTCTGGAAGAATAATCGCGGGACGCTTTCACTTAGAGCCCAGGCTTGGGGGCGCGCTGAAACCAACCGAGAAGAGGGTCCTCATCCGGGACTGCGGCTTCTATGCACGTCAAGCGTACTTAATAAGGTGCTGAGGAAGTACGATAAGGATCTGCTATTGCTCGTTAAACTTCAGCGCTATAAGAGAGATACTTATCGGGGTAGCGGGCGGTTTTCGCATTCTATCGTTGTGGTACTGATTGATAAGTCGCTCAACGTGAAGTACTTCAAGGGTCGCGTGAACTATCCGAACAAGTCGGACTGATAGGAGCAGGTGGCAAAGTAGCCGGCAAGGGACGGGTACCGTCAGAGGTCGCTGCTAATATCGGAACGGTCAATAATTGCCGGAGCAGGAGATGATCGATATGTTTTTGGATGAAGGGTGTGAAGAAACATGATCAGGAAAGCGGATCGAGACCGGGAGCACCTGCAAACGGTCGAGCCCCTGAATAAGCTCTACGCCCGGGAGCGGGACATGGAACGCGTCCCCGTGACGCTCGCAAATGGGCAGGCGCTCAACCTCTTGCCGAGAGAGCACAATGCCCTGTTCAAGAAGATTATTGACGAGTTCTGCCCGGTTTTCACGCCGGGCGGGCGGATTGTCTACGTCGGCGATACTGGCGAAAAGCGTGCCTACTTCGACGCCACCATTCTGAAAGGGCTGGGCGTTGCAGTCGCGGAACACGACAACATGCCCGATGTCGTCGTGCATCATGTGGAGAAGAACTGGCTGGTTCTGATCGAGGCGGTCACCAGCCACGGGCCGGTCAACCCCAAGCGGTATCAGGAACTGAAGAGGCTATTTGCCGGATCGAAGGCCGGTCTGGTTTTCGTCACGGCATTTCCTGATCGGCATAAGATGGCGAAATACCTTGACGATATTTCCTGGGGGACGGTGGTGTGGGTGGCCGAGTCTCCCACACACCTCATCCATTTCAACGGCGAACGCTTCCTCGGCCCCTATGAGGACGAGGGGTAGCAGATTCAGATGGTTTCCGGAGTCAGGCGGCTGAGAAGAAAGCAGAATGAAAAATGATCAGTCTGATTTCGGAAAGTTCATGCCCAGTCCGGGAATCGCTGAAGGAAGTCATGGAGGCGAAACGATGACCGGAAAACTTCGCATCTTCATCAGTTCCGTGCAGAAGGAGTTTGCCGAGGAGCGGGCGGCCTTGCGCGACTATTTGCGGGGCGACCCGCTTTTCCGGAGATTCTGTGATGTATTCTTGTTTGAAGATGTGCCGGCGCAGGATCGCAGACCGGACGAGCTCTATCTGGATGAAGTGGAACGCTGCGATATTTACCTCGGGTTATTTGGCAATGAATACGGAAATGAAGACGCCGAAGGCGTTTCCCCCACGGAGCGCGAGTTCGAATTGGCCGGCAAATTGTCCAAGCCCCGGTTCATTTTCGTGAGAAAAAGCAGCACTGCGGGTCATCCGAAGATGGCGGCCCTGATGGCCAAGGCGGGTAACCAACTGATCCGGCGTCGTTTTACGAGTCTGCCGGGATTGACGGCGGCGGTTTATGCCTGTCTGGTCAACTATCTGGAAGAAATAGGGCTTTTGCGGACCGCGCCGTTTGATGCCGCAGCCGCCCAAAACGCCACGGTGGAAGATATTTCTCTGGACAAAGTCGAGTGGTTTCTGGAACGCGCACAGGATATGCGCGATTATGCCCTTTCCGACAAAACCCCGGTCGCCGATGTCTTGACCCATCTGAACCTGCTGGATCGCGGCATTCCCAATCACGCGGCCATTCTCCTGTTCGGAAAGGCACCCCAGCGCTTCCTGATCAGCTCGGAGCTGAAATGCATGCACTTTCACACGCTGACCAAGAGCAAGCCCATTCCTTCCTATCAAATCTACAAAGGGACGCTCTTTGATCTGGTCGACCAGGCGATCGATTTTGTCATGTCCAAACTGAACCGGTCCGTCGGCACCCGCGCCCTGGGGCCGCAGGCGCCCGTGGAATACGACATCCCAGAGGAGGTGGTGGCGGAGGGCATCGTGAATGCAGTGGCGCACCGTGATTACGCCAGCAACGCGAGCGTGGAGGTGCAGCTCTTCCCCGATCGCCTCGAAATCTGGAACCCCGGCACGGTGCACCCGCCCCTCACCCTGGAAAAATTGTACTATCCCCATGCGAGCCAGCCCAACAACCCGCTGATCGCCGAACCTCTCTTTTTGACGAAGTACATTGAGAAGGCCGGTACGGGAACGGTCGATATGCTCGACCGCTGCCGTGCGGCCGGCATGAAGCAACCTGGATTCTGCACGGATGCCGGCTTTTTCATCCTGACGGTTTGGCGGAAGATCGCAGCGACCCAGTCGGCACCCAGTCGGGACCAGGTCGGGACCAAGTCGGCGCAAGTCACCGCGCAAGTCGAAGGAAGAGATAACATATTGACACAAGAATATTTATCCGAACTTGCTGACGCATTGGGCTTGCCCACCGCGCAAGTCACCGCGCAAGTCACCGCGCAAGTCGAAACGCTGCTTACTGCCACATCCCGGGAAGCCGTGTCCCGCGAAGAACTCCAAGCTGCTGTAGGCATGAGGCATCGGGAGCATTTCCGAAAGGCTTACATCGAACCGCTGGTTACTGCGGGCTGGATCGGGCGCACCATTCCCGATAAACCCACCAGCCGCCTCCAGAAGTACCATCTTACCGACAAGGGTCGTGCCTGGCTCGCCGGGAGGAAGCCATGATCGTTGCATTGCCCTCCAATTCACCCCGGTTCCTGGATGGTAATGTTGTGGCGTTTGAGGAACTCGGCAAAGCTGTAGATCTTCTTGCCGAAGGTGGTCATGTCATGGGCACCGGCCGGGCAATTATTCAGATTATCTTATCAATGCATTAAACAAGCTTCAATTTATTTGATAAGGTGGCCCCAATGAAAAAAGTAATAGCTATATTTACCGTGGTTTTTCTATTAACGGGTTGCTACACCATCTATAAGAAGAATTCGGACTTCAGTTCCAAAGAATTATCTGTAATGGTCAGCCCGAACTTTGATTTCAACAAGCAAAAGAAACTGGCGGTTATGACCTTCAAAGGCAAGGCTTATGATGCCGCCAAAGCCCCTTATTTTGTTGAAGAGGAACAAATCAGCGATATGCTTGCCACGCGATTGATGGGCATTGGTTTTTCCATCGTGGAGCGAACGCAATTGGAAAGAATATTAAGTGAACAAAAATTATCCGCATCAGGGTTATTAAGCAAATCGGACATAAATAAGATCGGTAAATTAATGGATGTCGATATGCTTGTGATGGGTAATTTAGATAAGAATTCGTTTAATACGTTATATCAAACGGCGACTGTAAAATTTATAGATATTGAAACCGGGGAAGTTCTAATAAACATGGTTTGCACCAACATTTTCGGCCGACAATATATTCCCGCCATGACTGACGCGCTCATGGCGAAAATAAAATGAGGCAGGGAGGCATGGAACTGCCGCGTAAACTCGGTGGTGCGGCAGAGGACGCAGGCTTCCTGCGGCACCTTCTTTTTCAGGGCGCCCTTTGCCCTCACCACGCCGGTGGATGCAATTCCCGGTACGGCGAGCGATAGCGCCACGGCCGCACTTCCCTTCAGAAATCCCTTCTGCAAAAATACAAGGTATATTTGCAATTCAACTGAAGAATGGCTGCCTCTGCGGGAGCCGCTCTTGACAATCCGAAAATCATGCCGATGATAGCGCGGCACAAACGGTTGATTTGTGAAATCATCTGAATCCATTAAATCATTGCGATCGGGAGGCGTCATGGAAGGAAAAAAGGAAACCCATCAGTTCAAGACCGAAGTCCAGCAACTCATGAACATCATTATCCACTCTCTCTATTCCCACCGGGAGATCTTCCTCAGGGAACTCATCTCCAACGCATCGGACGCCATCGACAAGCTCCGGTTCAAGGCGCAGACGGAGCCCGAACTTCTGGGCGACGATGCGGAGTTCAAGATCAAAATCACGGCGGACAAAAAGAAGCGTACCCTGGAGATCGCCGACAACGGCATCGGCATGACCTATGATGAAGTGGTGGAGAACATCGGGACCATCGCCAAGAGCGGGACCGCGGGGTTCCTGGAGAGCGTGGGTGCCGCAGGCCAAGAGGGCGCCGTTGCGCCGGAGCTGATCGGCCAGTTCGGCGTGGGCTTCTACAGCGCCTTCATCGTCGCCGACAAGGTGACCCTGATCACCCGGACCGCCGGCTGTGAGAGCGCCACGAAGTGGGAATCCAAGGGAGACGGCTCCTACACCATCGAAGCCGCGGACAAGAAGACCCGGGGCACGACCATCCTCCTGAAGCTCAAAAAGGCGGAAAAGGACGAGGCCGATTTCACCGAGGAGTGGACCATCCGCGGCATCGTGAAGAAGCATTCCGATTTCGTCGCCTACCCCATCGTCATGGACGTGGAGAAAACCGAGCCCGTCCTCGATAAAGACGGCAAACCGGTGGAGGGAAAGACCGAGAAGGTGGTCCGGGAAGAGACCCTCAACTCCATGAAGGCGATCTGGGCCAAGAGCAAGACTGAAGTCACCGACGAGGAGTACAACGAGTTCTACAGCCACATCAGCCATGAC
>JAJFTY010000075.1 GCA_021372695.1 Deltaproteobacteria bacterium | reverse complement strand
ATCGGGGGCTGCCCCGGGCGCATGGCCCGGACAGTTTGTTCGACGACGGTTGTGATCCATCCATGCCTTCGTAGCCTTCCTAAAGTCAGTTGTGTTGGACTCATTGCAGCCTCCTCGCATACCCTGATTTCTCTAAATATTCAGCAGCCCTCCTCAGCCGCGTGGGATCGTCGCCCATCGAACCGATCCCTACGTTGCACAAATTGCATAACAGGCCACGAACTCTTTTTGTCACGTGACAATGGTCGACGTAGAACCTTCCCATCTTGCCTGGATTCCCCGTCCCACAAATAGCGCAGATATTTCCCTGCAATTTCAGAATCTGCCTGTACTGCTCCAGTGTGATTCCGTAAAGCCTCTGCAGCTTCTTGCTCAGGCCGTTGATCCTATATATTTTCTCTCTCGCCCTGAATCCTTCGGGATCTCGCTTCTTTTCGTTCCGTATCCTTTCCATCCGGTCGAGGCTGTGGCATCTCCTACACCATGAAGCAGGCCAACGACCCTCGCGGAGTTTAAATTCCGAGATTGGTTTGCTGATGAAACATTTACGGCAGACCTTTTCGGTCATTCCTCTTCGGCCCCCTTGCGGACCTTGCCCGAGCGGCGGACGTTGGCGTCCTCGTCGCTGGGAGCCCGCTCCTTCACGACGGCCTTCGCTTTCCCGGGGTCGATGTAGACGAACATCCCTCCGACGACGACCTTGTTGATCTTGTTCCCGATCATGTACTTGACGACCTTGGCGTTCGCCTCGTTCTTCGCCTTCCGGAGGGTCGTGACCTCCTCCTCGAGATCGTCGTACTTCTCCACCAGCGCCCTGAGATTCTTGTCCTCGATCACCTCGAAGCCTTCGAGCTCCGCCTGCTTCGGGCGCCCGGGGCCGCGGTGCTCCTGGACCGCCCCCTCCTTCTCTTCTGCCATGGTCCCGTCCTCCTCTGGTTCCGGAAATCTCCTGGGCGCACGCCCAGCGAGGCCCATCCCGTCGTGCCGACTACCTGATCGCCATGATCTCGTTGTACAAAGCGCGCGTCCTCACCCCGCTGTCGAACCGCATCCGGAGCGGAACGATCGTCGTGAGCCCGAACGCCCCGGTGGGGATTCCGCGGTAAGCGTCCTCCACCTCGCGGAGATACTTGTCCGCGTTCTCCCATTGCGACAACGTCAGCTCCGGGACCAGGAGCCCGCGCCGATCGGCCTCGGCGAAGTGGTCCGTTGGTGTCTGCTCACGCGCCCGCAGGAAACGGTCCTGTTCCTTCGCCCACGGGAGCATCTTCTCCTGAAGGAACCGGATCGCGTCGTCCACGGCCACCGCATGTCCACTCTCCATCGCGCAGAACGTCTCGGCCGTCGTCTCGAAAGATCCCCACGCCGTGATCCTGAGCATCCCCATTCCGTCACCCTCCTGCATCCCCCGCCGAGAATCCCCGGATCTCAGGACCCGCGGGCCCATCACCAGGAATTCACCATCCGGAGCGTCTCATGGTAGACGCCCAGGATGACCTTACGCGCCTGCAGCTCCAGGTCGGAAGCCTCCCGGAGGAGCCGCGCCTTCCGCAGGAGGAGCGCGCGGATCGGTCCCGGCACCTCCCCCCGCTCCGTCCCGTGCCGGGAGCACAGGCCGATCCCCCGGCGTCGATCGACCCAGTCCCAGCAGCAGGGCGGGGAGCACGCCATGGAATCCGTGCAGCCGCAGACCCCGCAGGTCGCCTCATTCGTTCCGCGCGCGCCCATCCTTCACCTCCCATTAAGGAGCCTCGAAAGCCTGCGATCCGAACCCACCAACTCGAGCACGTTCCCGCCGGCGAGCCTCGACGCGAGCCTGGCATCCATGGCCGCGATCGACTCCAGGGACAGGTTGGAGTTCGACACGGTCGGCCGGTTCCAGTCCAGCCGCTTCGTGACGATCGAGCACACCACCTCCCATCCGAAAGTCTTGTCGTTCTGCGCCCCGACGTCGTCGAGCACCAGCAGGGGGACCGCGCAGAGCCTGGCCACGATGTCGTCCTCGCGCGCCTCCCCCCGGCGGGAGGGCCCCCCGAAGGTTCCCCGGATCTCCCGGAGCAGCTCGGGGACGTAGCACCAGGATGGCTCGATTCCGGACTCGACGGCCCGGTAGGCGATCGCGGCGCACAGGTGCGTCTTCCCGGTCCCGGTCAACCCGCTGACGAAGACGTCGTATCCGGTCGGGGGGATCAGCCTCCGCACGCGCTCCGAGAAGTCGTCCATGCGGGCCGTCCGGTACCGGGCGGGGATCCCGGAACGGGCGAGCCGGGTCAGCATCCCCGACTTCGCCTTGTCAGCCTCGGCACGGGCCTCGCGCAGGGCGAGCTCCTCGGCGTCGGCCTTCCAGCATGCCTCCGACGCGCACGTCTTCAGCGAGACGCGGACTCCGGCGCCGCTCATCACCGCCCGGTCGGATCCGCAGTACGGGCACGGCCCGAGGGTCGGATCGGCCCTCTTCTCGATCCCGGCCAGCCTCGTGGTCTCCATGACCTGCCTCCTGATCCCGTCCGGCCCGACGACCCACCGCACCTTGACCTCGTACACGGACTACTCCTCCGCGCCGGCCGACGGTACCAGCTTGTCGATCCCCGCGAAGACGTCCCGCTGCCCGTCGATCTCGGAGAGGGACCGCGGGCCCGGGGCCGCCTTCCCGCGCGGGCGGTCCTCCCGGGCGATCCACTCCTCGACCTTCTCGGTGGACCGCAGGACGAACTCCGGCCCCGGGGCCTTCCACCCTCGGTCGTTCTCCCCGGAGTGCCAGGGGCTCGCCTTGAGCTTCCGGACGACGGATTCGAGCTGCTCGGGGGTGAACCCGTCCCGGAGCCTGGCGCCGACGTGGGCAACCCGCTTCGGAGTAGCGCGGATCTTTTCCCGGTCTTTTCGGTCCTCGTTCCAGACCCCGATGATCCGATCCGAAACAGCGCGCGCGTCCAACGCGCCATTGGGGGGAGGGGGGGTGTCTTTT
>JAJFTY010000026.1 GCA_021372695.1 Deltaproteobacteria bacterium | reverse complement strand
TCTCTCCCGGGGGTTCAGGGGGCTCTACCGTCTTGTCGGCGCCCGCAGGGTCGAGATCCCGGAGACGGGGGGTATCCCCGAGGCCCTGTCGCAACTCTTCGCAGAGCCCACCTTCTGCGGTGCCATCTGCGTGACGGCGCTCTCCCCGGGGCTTCTCTCCTTCCGGAACCTCCGGCTCCCCTTCCGGGACGACAAGCGGATCGCGCAGACCCTCGCCTTTTCCCTCGAACCGTTGATCCAGCAGCCCATCGACGAGCTCCAGATCGATTACACGGTCACCGGTCGGACCGAGCAGTCGGAGATCTTCGCCGCCCTGGCCGACCGCAAGCTCGTCGCGGAGCGCGTGGAGTTGCTTTCCCCCTGCGTCCGGGATACGGCGGTGATCGACATCGCCGCAGTCCCCCTGACGTCGCGCCTGATGCAGGCGCCGGACTTTCCCGCCTGCGCGCTGGTCCTGGACATCGGCGTCCGGGAAACGACGGCGATTTTTGCCGGAAAGGGGCGGATCCTCCACATCCGCGATTTTGGCTTCGGCGGAGAGACGGCAACCGCAGCGATCGCCGGCGCGCTCGGGATCGAACGGGCGGAAGCGGAGGCCGCAAAGCTCTGCGGCGAGCTCCCGGAAGCGGCGATGGCTGCCGTTCGGGCAGTCGGCGACCGGTTTCTCGCGGAGCTTTCGAACACCCAGGCCTTTTTGCTCGATCAGGGAGGAATTCCCGAGCCCCCCGCCCGGATTATCCTGACCGGAGGCGGCAGCCGGACGCCGGGGATCGCCGAGGGGCTTTCCCGGCGCTTCACCGTTTGCGTGGAAAAGGCGAATCTGCTCGTATCGGGAGGGTTCGAGATCGACGAGGCGCTTCGCCGGACGTGGAATGCAGAGGTGATGGACCAGGCCCTGGCGCTCGCGGCCCGGCCGATGGGCAAGGGGAGCGGCTTCAACTTCCGGCCGCGGGAGTCCGCGAAGAAGGGATATGGAGAATCCCGCTCCCTGTTGAAGAAAGGGGCGGCGGCGCTCGTCATCGCCCTGATCCTGGCCGGCATCGAGATCGGGCTCGACGACTATGGCGCCCGTCTGCGCCTCGCTCAACTGAAAGGGGAGATCGCTTCCGAGTACAAAAAGATCGATCCCGAAGCGACCCGGATCGTCGATCCCGTGGTCCAGCTCCGGGGCAAGATCGCCGAGGCGAAGAAGCGCACCGCGGGCATGGGCGATGCGACCGCGGCGGTCACGGTGCTCGACTTTCTGAAAGAGATTTCCGCGCTGGCGCCGCCCGATCTGCTCCTGAGCTCCCTCACCCTGGAGGGGGATGCGGTCGGCCTCAAGGGGGAGGCCAAGAATTTCGACGCCGTGGAAACGGCCAAAAAGACCTTTGCCAACTCCAAGTTCGTCAAAACGGTAACCATCGGCTCGACGAACCTGATGAAGCAGGGATCGGGCGTGGAGTTCGATCTCAAGGTGATCTTGAAGCGATGAAGCGTTTCTGGGAACAGTTGACGGGGAGTCAGAGGCGTACGCTGGTGGCCGGCTGCGTTTTCGTGGTGGTCGCGCTCTTCGTCCAGTTTGCGGCCTTCCCTTACTACGATTCACGGAAGAAGACGGCCGGCGCCATCGCCGGAGCCCAGAAGACCCTCCGCGAACTGGCAGGCCTCAGCGCGGAGTACGGCGTCCTGCGGCAGCGCTCCGAGGAGATCCGGCGGGTGATCGAAGGCCGGCCGGCCGGCTTCGCCCTCTTCTCCTACCTGGAAAAGCGGGCAGGGGACGCGGGGGTGAAATCGAACATCCGGTCGATCAACCCCCTGAAATCCGCCGCGGATGGGGGGGCCTACGAGGAGAGTGCGGTCGAGATGCGGCTGGACAAGCTGACGATGAAGCAGTTGACGGACTTCCTCTACCAGGTGGAATCCCGCGAGGAACTGGTCCGGATCCGGAAGATGTCCGTCGGGAAGATGAAGGAGAGCCCGGAGTACCTGAGCGTGTCGATCCAGGTGTACACCTATCAGACCCCGGCCGCGGGGGGGCGCTGACGATGAAGTGGAGATTGAATCGGGCCATTGCAGGTTACATCCTGGCCGGCATCGCGATGCTGGTTCTGCTGCTCTACCTCCGTTTCCCGTCGGAGTCGGTGACGGATTACATCAAGGCCCTTGCGGCCGTCCGCTTCCCGGGGATGCTGCTCTCGATCGACACGGTTCAGCCGGCCGTTCCGCCCGGCGTGAAGATCGTGAATGCCACGGCCGGCTTCCGCGGGCGCCCGGAGGCGACCCTCCACGCGGATCGCCTGACCCTTCAGCCGGGCTGGCTTTCGCTGTTCCGGGGACGGTTCGCTTGGGTTCTTGCGGCGGAGGGTTACGGAGGGGAGGCCCGGGGACGCGTCGATTATGCCGACCTCCTGACCTTCCGGGGACCGCTTTCCGCTGAGGCCAATTTCCGTGAGATCCGGATTGAGAAGTGCGCCTGGCTCAGGGATGCGCTCGCCCGCCAGATCACCGGAACGCTGAAAGGCTCTTTCTCCTTCAGCGGCGTGACCGGAGCGCTGAACAACGGAACGGGGAATCTCGATTTCACGCTGACGAACGGGACCTATCAGCTCCTGGAGAGCCTCTTCGGTTTCGACCGGCTCGACTTCAGCAAGGTCGATGCGAAGGTCAGTTTCCGTAACGGCGCCCTGAAGATCGCAGCGCTGACCCTGAGCGGAGAGAAGATCCGCATTTCGCTGAAGGGGAACATCCTGCTGGCCGACGACATCCATGATAGTCAGATCGATCTGACCGGCACGATCGAGATCCCACTGCAGGGCAACAAACGGGTGACGCTGGCCATCGGCGGCACCTTGGGAAACCCGAAGATGAAGTTCATTTAGCCCGATGCAGGAAAGGTGAGTGTTTTTGAACTGGTTTCATGACTTTCATTGGTCGCTGCCCGACCTCCGGGAGCTCGTTTCCCGGCGGACGGTGATCCTCGCGCTGATGGCCCTCTTCCTCTACCAGGGGGTGGGGATCTTCTACAAGGCGCTGACCCTCCAGATCGTCGGCATGAAACCCGCGCCCGCGGCGGAGGTCAAAACAACGCGCGCCGCCGCGGCGGTCCGTGAGCCGGCGGAAGCCTACAAGGTCATCCCGGAGAGGAACCTCTTCGGAACGACGACCAAGACGGTTACGGAAAAAGCGGGCCCCGCGGGGCAGGCCCAGCAGGACATCGCCCTCTTGATCGACCTCCGGGGGACCGTGGCCGGCGAAGGGAAGTACGGCTTTGCCATCGTCGAGGAGAAAGGGACGCGGAAGCAACGCCTCGTGAAGGTGGGGGACGTCATCGCCGGGGCGAAGCTGATCCGGATCAAGCGAAACACCGTGGACGTCCTGGTCGAAGACCAGGAACGGACCCTCAAGATCGCGGAGACGAAGGAGGCCCCGATCCTTCCGCCGCGGCCAGCCGGTGCCGCCGCGCCGCCTGCGGCCTCCGCCCCGTCCGGCGCCATTGCCGTCAGCAGAAGCGAGATCGGGGCGGGTCTGCAGGACATGGGGACCATGCTCCGCCAGGCCCAGGTCCGGCCCTACTTCAATGCGGGCGTGCCGGATGGATTCATGATCAACAACATCCAGGCGGGGAGCATCTACCAGAAGATGGGGGTCGTCGACGGGGACATCATCCAGGGGGTCAACAACCGTCCCATCCGTACGGCGGACGACATGATGGAGCTTTTCAACACGGTCAAATCGGGTGCGGGCATGTCGCTCTCGATCAAACGCCGCGGCAATCCGGAAACGCTGAATTATCAGTTCCAGTAGAGGAGAGATGGAATTGCATGTATGAGGCCTTCTTCGGGTTGAAGGAAAATCCGTTCACGCTGTCGCCGGATCCGCGGTACCTCTACCTGAGCCGGCAGCACAGGGAGGCCCTGAACTGCCTGATCTATGGCATCCACGAGAAGAAGGGGTTCATGGTGATCACCGGCGGGATCGGCACGGGCAAGACCACGCTCTGCCGCTCCCTCCTTGCCGGCCTGGACGATACCGTCGTTACGGCGCTCATCTTCAACCCGGCTCTTTCCGATATCGAGCTCCTCAAGACGATCAACGACGAGTTCGGCGTCCGGATGGGGAGAGGCCGGGGGACGAAGAAGCGTCATATCGACGCTCTGAACGCCTTTCTCCTGGACAATTTCGCCGCGGGGAAAAATGCCGTTCTGATGATCGACGAGGCGCAGAACCTCACGCACGGGGTCATGGAGCAGATCAGGATGCTCTCGAACCTGGAAACGGTCCGGGAGAAGCTGATCCAGATCATTCTCCTGGGGCAGCCGGAGCTTCTGCGGATACTGGCGCTTCCTTCGCTCCGTCAGTTGAATGAAAGGGTCACGGTCCGCTACGATCTGAAACCCTTGTCCCAGGAGGACGTGCAGCACTACGTGGAACATCGGATCGCACAGGCGGGAGGGGAGGCCGGAGCGATCTTCACCCGGGAGAGCTACGGCCCGATCTACAGGGCGTCGAGGGGGATCCCGCGGCGGATCAACGCGATCTGCGACCGGGCGCTCCTGGTCGCCTACGGAAAGGACCTCCGGAGCGTGGACCGGCGGACCATCAGGGCGGCCATCCGGGATATCGGGCCGGGATACCTGACGGACGCAGGCCCCGAGGGAAAACGGCGCGTCGCGGTCAGGATCGTGCTCGCGGTGCTTCTGGCGGCGGCCTTATTCCTGGCGGGGTTTCAGTATGTTACGGGCGGGGTGCTCCGGCCGGTGTTCTGACAGCCCCTGGATCAAAGTGCTTGACGCGGAAACAAAATGAGTTATATCAATGAGGCGCTGAGAAAGGCGCAGAGGGAAAGAGATAATCGTTACGGGCAGTTCGGCGGCATCATCGCCGCCTGTCCCAGCGCAGACGACCGCTTTCGGAAGAGGAGATCGCTTCTCTTCGCGGCGGCCGCGGCGCTCCTTCTCGTTTCGGCGCTCCTGCTCTTCGCTGTCCGGGCTCCACAACCGTCTCCCGCCGTGACGAAGGCGCCCCTGCCTGCGGCCGCGGCCGTGGCGTTGCCGCCGGCCGCCGGGCCGTTAGAACTCAAGGCGGCGCCCTCATCCGCGGCGGGCGGAACTTCCGGTGGGGCGCAGGCGGCCGGGGATGCGGAGCTTCGGTATGAAGAGGCGCTGCTCGCCCAGCGCAAGGGGGAGCTGAAGCAGGCGGAGCTCCTCTATCGGCAGGTGTTGAAGCTCGATCCGGGCCATGTCCGGTCGCTCAACAACCTCGGCGTCGTTTACATGGTGCAGAAGAGGTGGGAAAAGGCCGTGGCGATCCTCGGCCGGGCCGTGGTGCTGAAGAAGGATTACATCGATCCGTATTACAACCTGGCCTGCCTCTATGCTCAGAAGAATGAGACCGGCGAGAGCCTCTGGTACCTGAAGATGGCCGCCCGGATCGACGGTGGTGCGCTGAAGTGGGCAACGAAGGATCCCGACATGAAAAACGTCGTTGCATCGCCCGAATTCAAGAAACTCATGGAGGGGCAGAAAAACTGATGCCGCTTGTACAGAAAATTCCGCGCCGCTCCCGGGAAGGGGCGGATCATCGCCTGAGGAGCGGCGCCGGTCGGGGCCGCTCCGGGACATCGGAAGTGCGCGGTCGGGTTCTCAGGGCCGTCGCGCTTGCACTCCTGGTGATGGGGTTCGGACTCTCCGCTCTTTTGCTCCCGGAGACACTCTCCGCCGCCCGGATCGCAGGGGAGGAGCAGCCGGTGGCGACGACCCCGGCGGGTTCGCCGTCTTCGGCGGCCGCTCCGGCAGCCGTTCAGGCAACCCCCGCGCCATCTCCGGCATCGGCTCAGCCTCGGTCCGCATCTCCCGCCGTTTCCACCGGCAGCTCCGGTGCGGCATCTTCACCCGCGGCCGCGGCTTCATCGCCGTCAGCAGCCTCGCAGGCGACTTCGCCGGCGAGGGCAGGCGCTCCGACGACTGCCGTCAGGCCTCCGGTGGCCCCCCGCCCGGCCTCTCCGGCCTTCTCCGCGGGAAGCGCGGCCATGCCCTCTCCCCCCGCCCCGCCCGTGGGGCGCAGGCCCGGTGAAGCGCCGCCCGTGAAAACGGAGCCCGCGCCCGGCCCGCAGGCTCTGCCGCCGGCTCCCGCATCGCCACCCATGGCGTCGCCCCCTCCGGCATCGCAGCCTCACGCGGCTCCGGCAGGACCGTCACAGGCCGGCCGCTACGTGACGATCGACTTCGACAACGTCGATATCACGGTCTTTATCAAGTTCGTGAGCGAATTGACCGGCCGGAATTTCGTGGTCGACGACAAGGTCAAGGGGAAGGTGACGGTCATCTCGCCGAAGAAGATCGCCGTGGACGAGGTTTACAAGGTATTCGAGTCGGTGCTCGACATCTACGGCTTCGCGACGGTCCAGGCCGGCGAGGTGATCAAGGTCATCCCTGCGCTGGATGCCCGGGGTAAGAACCTGGATGTGCGGCTCAAAAAGGAGAGCGTCACGCCCGAGGACAAGATCGTCACCCAGATCCTCACCCTCCAGCACGCGAGCCCCGACGAGTTGAAGAAGGTCCTCGATCCCCTGATCTCCAAAACGAGCGTCATCCTCTCCTACCCGCCGACCGGGATGCTGATCATCACCGACGTCCTGTCCAACGTCCAGCGGCTCCAGGAGATCGTGACCGCCCTCGACGTGGACGGGGTCGGCGAGGTGATCTCCTATGTTCCGCTGAGATACGCGACGGCTGCGGACATGGTCAAGTCCCTCACGGTGATCTTCCAGCAGCAGGCGGGCAAGGGGGCGCTCGCCCCGATCAAGATCGTGGCGGACGACCGCGCCAACGCGCTGGTCATCCTGGCCACGGAAAACGACACGAAGAAGGTGAAGGACCTCCTGAAGTTCATGGACATCGAGATGCCCCGAGGGTCCGGCGCGATCCGGGTCTATTATCTCCAGAACGCCAAGGCGGAAGACCTGGTCAAGGTGCTGACGGGCCTTCCCCAGCAGCAGACCCGGACCGCGGCCGGTCCGGCGACGCCCGGTGCGGCGGCGGCCGCCGCGGCCCCTGCTCTCTCCAAGAACGTCCAGATCGTGGCGGACAAGTCGACAAATTCACTGATCATCAGCGCCGACACGGCGGACTACCTCATCATCGAGGACGTGATCCGCAAGTTGGATATCACCCGTGCCATGGTCTATCTGGAGGCCCTGATCATGGAGGTGAATGCCAACAAGAGCTTCGGCCTCGGCGTGGAGTGGAGCCTGCTCAAGGATGTCGGCGCCACGAACATCGGCGAAACGGATGCCCGGAACCTGGGCATGGTCGGCTTCCGGGGCTCCTCCATCATCCCCCAGGTCGGCTCGTCCGGCTCACTTTCGCTGCCGAGCGGCTTCTCCGTCGGCATCATCGGCGCGGGGATCACGATCGGCGGGGTGGTATTCCCCAACATCGGCGCCGTGCTTCAGGCCTACCAGAACGACACGGACACCCGCATCCTGGCGACGCCGCAACTGCTGACCCTGGACAATGAAGATGCGGAGATCACCGTGGGGTCGAACGTCCCCTACGTGACCCGCCAGGACACGACCGTGGGGTCGACGACCAACTACAGCAATTACGACTACAAGGACGTCGGCGTCACGCTCAAGGTGACCCCTCAGATCAACCGGGACGGTTTCGTCCGGATGAAGCTCGACCAGTCCGTGACCAAGGTCGTCTCCCAGGCCGCCCAGGTGGACCAGGCAGGCAATCTGGTCCTCACCCCGACCACGCTCAAGCGCACGGCCAAGACGACGGTCGTGGTCAAGAGCGGGGAGACGGTCGTGATCGGCGGCATGATCCAGGACGACTCCGAGGCCGGGACCTCCAAGGTGCCGGGCCTGGGCGACATCCCGCTTCTGGGATGGCTCTTCAAAACGAAGTCC
>JAJFTY010000025.1 GCA_021372695.1 Deltaproteobacteria bacterium | reverse complement strand
CATCAAAAAAAGCATCAGGACAATGCCCGATCCGATCCATGTCCCCAAAGTCATCCGAAATGTCATCGCAAACACCTCCTGAATGGCCTCGAATTGGCGTGATTGAAAAGATCCGTTGCATTGGATATCGGTACATTCTGTGAAATCTTGAGTCCTCAAAAGACATTATTTAGTAATATATTAAAATAACAGCTTATTGTGACAATACGGGTTGGTCGTGATTTTTCGGCACGATGTGTGACCCTCCGCCCCGCAGGACGGGCTGACGAGGGAGAGATCAATTTTGCAGCTACATGCCGCGGTTTTTGTTCTATCTTTCGTTGCGAAACCGGACCGGGTTGTGATAGGCATGACCTGCATCGAAGATTCCCCGCAGCAGGCTGCGGAGCATCTTCGATCTCCGGCAGGGTTTGGAGCCGATCGCTTAGTTCGCCCCTCCGGCAGGCGCAGGAAGGCCTTCGCGGGCGGATTCCACAAGGGAGGGTGGCAGCCTTGATCCACGTTGCGGATATCGACGGGCGGAAGCTGGCCTGCTGGGTCAGCAATGGAGATTTTCTTCCGGACCGCAGGACGCTGGTCTTCGTCCACGGCTCCGGCGGAAGCCACACGGATTGGATCCTGCAGTACACCCCGCTGAAGAGCAGTTTCAACATCGTGGCGATCGATCTGCCCGGCCACGGGGAGTCCGAAGGACCCGGGGAGAGAGATGTTTCCGCTTACGTGGCCTGGGTGAAAAAGATTCTGGAGGCGCTGGGAGTTGTGGAGCCGATCCTGGTCGGCCACTCCCTCGGCGCGGCCATCTGTCTCAGGTTTGCGATCCTCTACGGTGATGCCGCCGCCGCGGTGGTTCCGGTGGGAGGCGGCGTCCGTATGCCCGTCAACCCGGCCATTCTCGAAGGGCTGGAGCAGGACCCGGCAGCGGTCATCGGGCTGGCTGCCAGATTTTCGGTCGCGAAGGCGAACCGCGAGCGGCTCGGTGATCTCATCACGACCAGCCTCTCCCGCACGAAACCCGAGGTCATCCACGGCGATTTCACCGCCTGCGCCGCACTCGACATCACGGAGGCGATCGCGGGGATCGGGATCCCCGTACTCGCGGTCTGCGGGGCGGAAGACAAGATGATGCCGCCCGCCTTCTCCGAATACCTCGGAGGACACATCCCCGGGGCAGGGCTCGTCCTGATTCCGGGGGCGGGCCATTTCGTCATGTGGGAAAACCCCGAGGCCTTCAACGCCGCACTGACGGAGTTCGTGAACCGCTGCGATCTTGACCGCCGCGAGAGACGACATCCGTCCACCGCCGCCTGATCACACCTCTCCCCCGGCGGGAGGGGCGAAGGGAGACAAGAAGCATGTTCGTTCTGGGAAATTTCATCGCCGCCATGGCCCATATCCTCGACACGGTGCTGACCATCTACATGTGGATCATCATCATCCGGGCCGTTCTCTCCTGGGTCAATCCCGATCCTTACAACCCGATCGTCCGGTTCATCCATCAGGTCACCGAACCGGTGATGTACCGCGTCCGGCGCTGGATCCCGATCGGCGGGTTCGGGATCGACTTTTCGCCGATCATCATCCTGCTGGCGATCGTCTTCCTTCAGAGCTTCCTGATCAGGAGCCTGCTCGAACTGGCGAACCGGTTCCGGTGACCGCCATGATCCCTATCCGCGAAACCGAAACCGGCGCCGTCTTCCGCGTCCGGGTCGTCCCGAGGGCCTCCCGCTGTGAAGCCGCGGGTTTCCAGGACGACGCCTGGAAGCTCAGGATCACGGCGCCGCCCGTGGACGGGAAGGCGAACGAGGCGTGCGTCGCGCTGCTGGCGGAACTGCTCGGTGTGAAGAAGGGGCAGGTGGCGATCATTGCCGGCCACACATCCCGGACAAAGACCGTCGCGATCGCCGGGGTGAAGGCGGCCCAGATCGCCGCCCGAATCGCATCTTTATAAGTCCAGGATGCCATGCGGGAGACTGCGGGATGCCCCTGGCGAAACCGGGCAAAGGCCTTCGCGAGGGATGCATTGAAGATTTTTCGGGGTCCCATGCCGCCGCAGCGAAGCGACCGCCGGGAAAATTGTCTGAGCGCGAAGCGCGAGTTTTTTCCCGGCAGCGCAGCGAGGACGTGCAGGGTCGAAAAATATTCAGCATCCCGGCGAAGCGCCGCAGCCCGGAAAAAATGGGAGATGTCCCTCTTTAACAGGAATGCGATCCCGGTAGCGCGCATTGGAGGTTTTTCGGGTCGAAAAAGATCCAGCGCGCGAAGGGATCACGATTCCAAAGACGCTTCCACTGGCAGCCGGAGCAACCGAAGATTCAGGTGGATTTAAGGATGGGTGAGACGCACAGATCGGAAAATTCTCGGGTCGTCCGGGCGGCGGGCGTGGTGGGCATGGCCACGATGCTCTCCCGCGTCTTCGGCTTCATCCGGGACATGATCGTGGCCGGCCTTTTCGGCGCCGGGCTCACGACGGATGCCTTCTTCGTCGCCTTCCGGATCCCGAACCTCCTGCGGCGTCTCCTCGCCGAAGGGTCGCTCACCGTCTCCTTCGTCCCCGTCTTCACGGAATACCTGAAAAACCGGACCCGGGAAGAGGCGCTGGAGCTGGCCGATATCGCCTTCACGGCCCTCTCGATCCTCCTGGTCGCCGTCTCCCTGGCGGGCGTCCTCTTTGCGCCGCTCGTCGTGACCGTCATGGCCCCCGGCTTCACCCACTCGGCCGCCCAATACGACCTCGCCGTCTTTCTGACGAGGCTCATGTTCCCCTACATTCTGCTCATCTCGCTCGTGGCCCTCTGCATGGGGATCCTCAATTCGCTCCGGCACTTCGCGGCCCCGGCCCTGTCGCCCGTCGTCCTGAACCTCGCCATGATCCTGGCCGCGCTGACCCTTCGCGGCTTCTTCCGCGAGCCGATCACGGCCCTCGCCATCGGCGTGATGGCGGGCGGGGTGTTGCAGCTCGCCATGCAGTGGCCCTTTCTCGTCCGGATGGGCGTGCGCCTGAAGCCGAACTTCCGCTTCCGCCATCCGGGGGTAAAGCGGATCGGCCTGTTGATGCTCCCCGCGGCCTTCGGGGCGGCGATCTACCAGATCAACATCTTCATCGGAACGATCCTGGCCTCGCTGCTCCCCACCGGGAGCGTCTCCTACCTCTACTACGCCGACCGGATCGTCGAGCTTCCGCTCGGGGTATTCGCCATCGCGGTCGGGACGGCGACCCTCCCCAGCTTCTCCGAGCAGGTGGCGCAGGGGCGGTTCGAGGAATTGAAACGGACGATCGCCTTCTCGCTTCGACTCATCCTCTTCATCACGATTCCGGCATCGGTCGCCCTGATCGTGCTGCGGGTCCCGATCATCTCCGTTCTCTTCCAGCGGGGCGAGTTCGGCATCCCCTCCACGCTCAATACGGCCCAGGCCCTGCTCTGCTACAGCGTCGGCCTCTGGGCCTTCTCCGTGATCCGGATCATCGTCTCCGCCTTCTACTCCCTCCAGGACACGAAGGCGCCGATGAAGGCCGCCATCGTCGCGCTCATCGTCAACGCCCTCTTCAGCGTCGCGCTGATGTTTCCGCTCAAGCACGGCGGGTTGGCACTCGCCACCTCCATCGCCACCGCGGTGAACGTCGGGATGCTCTGGATCATCCTGAAACGGCGGATCGGAAAGCTCCTGGACAGGAGCTTCTACGACTCCCTGGGCCGCACCTGCCTCGCCTCCCTGGCCATGTGGGGGGTCATCCTTCTGGTCGACATGATCCGCCCCTGGGACATCGCCGCGCCTTTCGAGGCAAGGCTCATCCATCTGCTCCTCTGCATCGCGGGCGGTACAGGCGCCTTCTTCGGCGCAGCCCTCCTGCTCCGGAGCCCCGAGGTCACGACCGCCATCGGCTCGATTCGACGCCGCCTCGGCCGCAAAGCCTTTCGATGACCGCGGCCAAAACGGCAAGCCCGCCTTGGCAGGGAAACTCCGCCGATGTGGGGCGCTTCACAACCCGCCACGATAGTCCTTGACTTTTTCGATGCCCGGGGTAGAATCCTAACCACGCAAATTATCTGATATATTTTTAGATTCCGGAGACATAGGTTGGTTGCTTCTGACGAAACGAGGGTGACCGGGATGAAGCTTCGAACGAAATTGCTCATCCTGTACCTGGGCAGCGCCATATTTCTGACCGCGGCCCTTGGAGGGATCCTCTACACCAAGCTCTGGAACGACCGATTAGCCGCCATCAGGGAAGATATCTCCAAGCAGCTCCAGCACATCGATTTCGCATTGAATACCATTTTTTTCGAAGCGGAGAGCGACGTCGCCAACCTGGCGGCCAACGAGATCGTCCGGTCGCGGGACGATCGACATTTCACGAACTTTCTCGGCGCCGATGAAAAAAGCTTCCGATACGATATCCGGCCGAATGAACAAAGGATCATCGACCTGTTCAATGCATACCGGATGACGCATCGCTATGTGAACTCCGTCTACATGGGAAGGGAAAACGGCAGTTTCGTCCGCTCGCACAAGCGGGCCGCTGCCAGCCAGTACGACCCCCGGGATCGCCCCTGGTACCTGTTGGCCAGGGAGAATCCCGAGAATACGGTCATCACCGACGCCTACCCTGCCGTGACCACATCGGACGTCAACGTCGGCATCGTCAAGGCCCTTGTCGACCGGGGCAACAGGTTCTACGGGGCCGTGGGCGTCGACATCACGTTGAACAATTTGACCGACTACCTCGGCAACTTCAAGACCAGCCCGGTGGGAATGATATTTCTCACGGACAGGAAGGGCGTCATCCTGTCCGGCGAAGACAAGAAGTCCCTTTTCCGAAACATCAGCGACTATTCACCCGAACTCCACCGATTGCTGATGGAGAACCGGCAGGGCGTCTCCACCCTGAACATCCTGGGCAAGGAGAATTACGTCTACTACCGGACGTCCACCCGGCAATTCTGGAAGATCGCCGTCCTGATCCCCACGGAGAATATCGAAAGCCAGATCCGGGGCCCGGTCGTCATCACGGTTTCGGGATTGTTCGCGGGCTTGCTGCTCTTGACGGCCATGACCTGGGCCGGACTCCACGTCTTCGTCGTCCGCCCCCTGCACCGGTTCGTCGGCGAAACGAATTACATTGCGGCGACAACGGATCTCGCACACCGGATTGACATCCGCTCCGGAGATGAAATCGAGCTTTTGGCCCGATCATTCAACGGCATGATCGATGCCCTCGCAAAAACCCAGAAGTCGCTGGAAACGACCGGAAGGGAGCTTCGAGAACATCGCGACCATCTCGAGGAGATGGTCCAGGAGCGTACGGGACGTCTCCAGGAGGTCAATGAGAGGCTCGCGGGGGAGATCGACGAGCGCACCGCAAGAGAGCAGGAGCTGAAGCAGACGATGAGCGAACTGGCCGTGGCCAAGGAGCAGGCCGAGGTTGCCGACAATCTGAAATCCGCTTTTCTGGCAACCATGTCCCACGAGCTGCGCACCCCCCTGAACTCCATCATCGGCTTCACCGGGATCATTCTCCGCGAACGGGTCGGCCCTTTGAACGAAGAGCAGAAAAAGCAGCTGAACATGGTGCGGCGCAGCTCCCAGCATCTGCTGGCGCTGATCAATGACGTTCTGGACATCTCCAAGATCGAGGCGGGGCAGCTCAAGGTGGCCGTTGAAGAGATCGACCTGCGCCAGATCGTCGAGAAGGCCGAGCAGACCGCTCGCCCTCTGGCCGATGCCAAGGGCCTTGCCCTCGTGTATGAGATGCCCCCGGAGGTGAGCGCCATCACGGGCGATGCCCGCCGGGTGGAGCAGGTCCTGCTCAATCTGCTGAGCAACGCGATCAAGTTCACGGAGGAGGGGGTCGTGCGGATCGTGTGTGAAGAGGATGATGACAGCGTCATCATGAAAGTGGTGGATACCGGCATCGGAATCAAGGAAGAGGACATGGGGACCATTTTCAAATCGTTCAGGCAGATCGATTCGGGGCTCACCCGAAAATATGACGGCACCGGGCTGGGCCTTTCCATATCCAAGAAACTCGTCGAGCTGATGGGGGGCAGGATGTGGGTGACAAGCACATGGGGTTCCGGGAGCACGTTCGGTTTCTCCCTCCCCAAAGAGAGGGAGAGGCGATGAAAGAAAAAATCCTGGTCATCGAAGACAATGAGCAGAATCTCTACCTGATCCGGTTTATCCTGGAAGGGTGCGGCTACGAAGTCCACTCCGCCGCCGATGGGCAGGAGGGGATCAAACTCGCGGCCTCGCTGATGCCGGACTTGATTCTGCTCGATATCCAGCTGCCCGTCATGGATGGTTATGCGGTTGCCCGCAGTCTGCGAGGGAATCCCGATCTGGCAGGAATTCCCATTGTGGCCGTGACCTCCTACGCGATGCCCGGAGACAGGGAAAAAGCCATCGCAGCAGGCTGCAACGGTTATATCGAAAAGCCGATCGATCCGGACACCTTCGATCAGCAGGTAGAGGAGTATCTGGCCATGAGATGCGCGGGGGAAAAGGATGAAGATGAAAAGGATACTGATCGTCGATGACAATGGCACCAATCTCTATATCCTGAAATGCCTTCTGGAGGCGGAAGGGTTTGAGGTCCTTTCCGCGGAAAACGGCAAGGCGGCTCTGGAGAAGGCTCGGTCCGTCCCCCCCGACCTGATCGTTTCGGACATCCTGATGCCGGTCATGGACGGCTATACCTTCTGCCGCCAGTGCAAGGCCGACGAAAACCTTCAGAAGGTCCCGTTCGTATTCTACACCGCCACCTATACGGAGCCGAAGGACGAGAAATTCGCCCTGAGCCTCGGCGCGGACCGGTTTGTTCTGAAACCTCAGGAGCCGGATACTCTGATCGATATCCTCAAGGAGGTATGGAAGCAGACCTCGGCGGTCAAACCAGGGGCAGCCAGGCCTCTCGGAGAAGACATGGAGTTCTTCCGGCAGTACAACGAAATCCTTTTCAGCAAGCTTGAAAAGAAGATGATCGATCTGGAGCACGCCAATCAGCAGCTGAAGGCTCTCGAGGAGCAATACCGGCTCAGTTTCGGTCATGTTGCGGATGTCATCTTTACAATAGACACGGATCTCCGTTTCTTGAGCGTCTCGCCGAGCGTGGAGAGAATCCTGGGGTTCAAACCGGAGGAGTTCGTCGGGCAACCGGCGACCGAATTGGCGAAGCTGCTGACGCCCGATTCCTT
>JAJFTY010000001.1 GCA_021372695.1 Deltaproteobacteria bacterium | reverse complement strand
CTCGCCTTGATCGCCGTCGATTCCAGAAACCGTTTCGCCCGCGCATTCATGAACCAGATCTTCGATGGTGCCATGATTCTTCTCCCTTCGTCTTACATTGAAGATTTGAGGAGTTGCACACGCAACCCTTTCGGACTGTTGTCAAAAGTGGATCTTCCAAAAAATGAAACGCTGCAAAGCCGCGCCGGTGTAACCCTGAACGGCTCCGGCGCACTGCCGGGATCGCCGACGCGTTGGCGGACAGTCTGAATTCCCGCGGTATGGCTCCGGCAGCCGGTGCTGCCGAAGTCACCCCTGCATCTTGATTTTCAAGCCTGACAGGTCTTTTTCTTCTTGAATTCGCAAGAGAGCCGTTTCCACTTCCCGGATGTCCTGAATGATGGCACGCTTCGCCTCGTCCGCGTTTCGGGCCAGGAGCGCGCTGTAGATGCGTTCGTGCGCCTCCAACACGTGTTTGGAAAAATCGCGGCCGGGGTTCAGTATTTTCTTGGCGTCAGAGAGAAGGTCTTCCACATAATCGAGAAGAAAGATCAGAAGAGGATTCTGGGTCGCATTGGCAATGATCAGATGAAAGGAAACCTCCCTCTCCCGGTAGTTCAGCGGCAGGTCATTCTGGAGGGCATTACGGGTTTCCTGGATAATCTGCTCCAGCCGGTGCAAGTCATCGTCGGTGATAACGGGGGCGACGGTTTCGGCGATGTGGGACTCCAGGACCAACCGCACATCGAAAAGGTTCTTCAGGGAAAGATCCCGAAAGACCAGGAAGTTGCTGAAACCTTCCTTTGCCTTCTCCGTTTTCACTTCGGTGATGAAGGCCCCTCCCTGGGCGCCCTGGCGAATCTCCAACAAGCCCAGGACTTCCAGGGAACGAAGGGCCTCTCTGAGAGAGCCTTTGCTTACCCCGAAATTATCGATCAATTCCTTGTCGGACGGAAGCTTATCGCCCGGCTTGAGGACGCCGTTGAAGATGGCCCGCCTGATCTGATCGACAATGTTTTGAGAAACTTTAGCGGTTTTTGCGCTCTCAAACATCCGTAACCCCCTGGATAAATCAATGATGACCCAATCCTGAAGGGCAGGAAGCCTGAATCTTTGGCAAAAATCTGAATCTTTGGCAAAATCTTGTTTGGCCCGGAGCAAAGCAGCGAGGTCGTGGTTCCTATGCGATAATGAGCATGAGATTGCTTTTCTCTTCTGGCCAGAAAGGCGAGAACTGTAGCGTCCAATACGACATCATTCAAAGGATGTCAAGCGAAATATTCAAATATTCAATAATTAAATTATTTGACTGGAAGGCCGTAAAAGGACAGAGGAAAGGGAAAACGCCGCATCCACCTCGGGCAGGACGTACTTGATGCCGTACCGGGCCGTGGCGTGTCGAGATACCTTACAGGACTTTAAATAATATAAGCAATTATAATAACAGAATAGTTATCAATTTTTATGAGGTGAGATCCTCATGATTGTCGGAATGCTTTACAAACCTACAAAACTCTTATGGATTGTGATTGCAAATCTTTTGTCTTATCAAGAAAATAGAATTTGGCATGAAATATGAATAAAACTATTTCACCTCAGATTTCCCAGCACTGTCCGTTGAACTGCCGAGGGGGGATTTGTTCTCAAAAACACCGACGAATTAAGTATCAAAAAAGGAGGGACGGGTATGAAGAGATGTTCGAAAGCGCTTTTTCTTGGTTTGATGGTGTTCGGGCTTGTTTGGGGATCGGTTGGCATGGCCCGAGCGGATTTAACGGTTAACTCAGTAGTCGGAAGCTGGGCCAATGCCCAGCCTGCGGGTTCATCACCAGGTGATCCTGTTATTGCCAATGGTAATCCCTTGAGCACCGTCCGCTGGGGGATACCCGTCTACCCTCAGCACCAGAGTGGATATGATTTCCTCGCGGTGACAACGCCATTCAACGCTGTGGTGGACGGAACGGCATTCGGCCTTGGTACTTTCACTCACCACAACTATCCGGTCTACGCGCCTTCGCTGACTTCGATCGACCTTAACGTATCCCTGAGCATTTTTGGTTTCGGTGCGCTTTCTCCCGCATTCCATTTCACGCACAATGAAACATCCAATAATGCAACTCCTGAAACCAATCCCTTAAACAACGACATCGTGACGCTGACGAACCCGGCGCTCAATGCGACATTCAGCGATGGCACGAACACCTATTTCTTCAACCTGATCGGTTTCTCTACCAACGGCGGCGCTACGATCGCGTCCTACTTCAGCACCGTAGAGACCCTGGACAACGATGCACAGCTGTATGCACGAATCACCTCGCGTCCCATCACCACCCCCGAACCCACCACCTTGCTGCTGCTCGGTCTTGGTCTGATGGGACTGGCAGGGGTCAGGAGATACAAGAAATAAGCCCTTCTCAAAGGGTTTCCAAAACGTGATTTTTCCCACGGGAGGAGAAGGCAGGGTCGATCGGCCCTGCCTTTCTTATGTGTCCTGGCCTCAACGATTATCGTTCGAGATCTTCGACTCATCCTCGAAATTCGATCCTGCTGAGGAAGTACGCAGGAACCGGATGGGAGATCGTCGAGGGAAGGCCCTCGACGATCCGAGTTCACCGTGAAACCGCTGCGCGAACGGGGAATCATATCCGGAAGCGCGAATTGGATATATTTCAGGTGGCGAAGCCCGCTTCTGCGATCTCCATCATTGAGACATCCTCGCTCTTGATCCCCTTGGCCGCCGCATCCACCTCGGGCAGGACGTGCTTGATGAAGTACCGGGCCGTGGCGATCTTCCCCTCGTAGAAGGGCTTGTCGCTGCCGCCGCCATCCGGGGCGGCGAGCTTCTCCTTGGCCACGCCCGCCTGCCAGAGGAGCAGCCACGCCATCACGACCTGGCCCATGAGCATCAGGAAGGGGGTGGCGTTGGCGACGGGGATCATGAACTTGCCCGCCTTGCCGCTCGCGGCGAAGAGCATCGCGACCTCGGTCAGCGTGTTCATCGCCGCCTGGACGTCGGGGGCCAGGTCCGGAAGCGCCGCCTGGTATTTGCCGATCGTCCCGCCGATCTCTCCGAGAAGGTTCATGAAGTAGAGCCCCCGCTTCAGCCCGAGCTTGCGGCCCACCAGGTCGAGCGCCTGGATGCCGTTCGCCCCCTCGTAGATCGAGCAGATCTTCTCGTCGCGGAGGAACTGCTCCATCGGGTATTCCGCGCAGTAGCCGTAGCCGCCGTAGACCTGGATCGCCGTTTCCGTCACCCGGAAGCCCATGTCCGAGCAGTAGGCCTTGCAGATCGGGGTGAGGACCTCCAGGAAGCCGTTCCACTTCTCCCTTGCCGCATCGTCCGAGGCGGCCCGGACCCGGTCGCCGCAGAGGGCGCAGAAGTAGAGGAGCGCGCGGAACCCCTCCGTGTGAGACTTCATCCAGAGGAGCATCCTTCGCACGTCGGGGTGCTGGATGATCGGCACGCGCGGGGCTTCGGGGTTCTTCATTTCCAGGAGCGACGAGCCCTGGAGCCGCTCCTTGGCGTACTTGAGGGCGTGGAGGTAGGCGATGGAGGCGCTGGAGAGGGACTGGAGCCCCACCCCGATCCGCGCCTCGTTCATCATTTGGAACATCACCTTCATCCCCTGGCGCTCCTCGCCCAGGAGCTCGGCGTAGCAGTCGTTGTTGTCGCCCAGGTTGATCACGCAGGTGGCGGAGCCGTGGAGCCCCATCTTCTCCTCGATCGCGCCGATCGCATAGTCGTTCCGCCGGCCGAGCGTGCCGTCGTCGTTGACCAGGTACTTGGGCACGAGGAAGATCGAGATCCCGCCCGTTCCCGGCGGGTCCCCTTCGATCCGGGCGAGGACCGGCTGGATGATATTCTCCATCAGGTCGGTATCGGCCGCGGTGATGAACTGCTTGGTCCCCTGGAGGCGGAAGGTCCCGTCGGGCTGCCGGAACGCCCGGGTCTTGAGGTTCCCGACGTCGGTTCCGGCCCCGGGCTCCGTCAGGGCCATGGTCCCGCCCCAGACGGCCGCGTGCATCTTCGGGAGGTATTTCTTCTTCTGCGCCTCGGTCCCGTAGACCTCGATCAGATGGGCCGCCCCCTCGGTCAGCGTGAAGTAGATCAGGAAGCCGGGGTTGTGGACGAACCACTCCTTGGCTGCCGCGGTGACGACGTGGGGAAAGCCCTGGCCCTCGTCTTCGGGCGCCACGCTCATCGTGGCCCAGCCCCCGACGCGGTAGAGGTCCGCGACGCGGTGGTAGCACTCCGGGACGTGGACGTTTCCGTTCTCCAGGCGGCACCCCTGCCGGTCACCCTCGGCCAGGCAGGGGAAGACGGCGGATGTCGCGAATCTCTCCGCCTCGTTCAGGGCCATGTCGAACATGTCCCGCGAGAAGTCGGCGTAGAGCGGCGATTTGCAGAGCTCTTCGACATTCAGCATCTCATAGAGTACGAACTTCTGGTCCCTCGGATCGATGATCAGGCTGGCCATGGGCAATCTCCTTTCATGGGTGATCTGCTCGTAATCGGTTTGCGGACGCCTTTATCCTTGACGGCTTCGTAAAAAATCGGGAATCCACCCCCTCCTGCAACGCCACTTCTCGGGACCTGCCCCAGACAGCTCCGTACCCCGGATCAAGTCCGGGGCAGGCTCTGATACGGGGTACGGGGTTCGCCTGGGTGACGACTTTTTGCGAATTCTATCCTCACTTTTTCGGGCAGATGGGGTTTTTCATGAGTTCGGTCTGGCGGCCGAAGGAGGCGGTGTCCAGCCCCTTCAGGGGGTGATTCCGCTCATACATCCCCTTGAGCTTCCGGGCCGCGACCTCGGGATAGAAGGTGTTGATCGCCTTCTGGCTCCGGTCCAGGGAAAGTTCTTCGATCGTGTACTCCGCCGAGCCCATGCCGTTCTCCACCCCGCCCTGGACCTGGGCTTCGATGTCCTT
>JAJFTY010000218.1 GCA_021372695.1 Deltaproteobacteria bacterium | reverse complement strand
TCGCGCACCATGAAGCTGTGCTTCGTGATCGGCATCGTGATTCCGATGATGTCCGTCTCCTGGAAGGCGTCCCGGCCCCAGAGGTCGCTGTTGACCTGGCAGGTGATGGCGACCATGGGCGTCGAATCCATGTAGGCGGTGGCGATGCCCGTGACAAGGTTCGTCGCGCCCGGCCCCGATGTCGCTAGGCAGACCCCGACCTTACCCGTCGCGCGGGCGTAGCCGTCGGCGGCGTGGGCCGCCCCCTGCTCGTGCCGCATCAGGTAGTGGCGGATCGGACTGTCGGCCAGCCGGTCGTTGAGCGGCAGGGTGTTGGCGCCGGGGTAGCCGAAGATCGCCGCCACCCCCTCCTCCGTCAGGGTCTTCAAAACGATGTCCGCACCGATGGTACCCATGTAATGCTCCTTTCCGTGAACAAAAAAAGCCGCCGGTTCCCCCGAACCGCGGCTTTTCAAAAACAAAAAAGCCGCGGACCTTTCGGGGTCCGCGGCTCTCGTCTCTATGTCATCGGATCAAAGACGCCGAGCAGCAGCCCCGTTGCGTACGAGTACTACGACGCCAAGTACGAGAAGCAAGCTGTTCGACGATGTCAGATTCACGACCGTTTCCTTCCTGTTTAAAAAAAATGAAACTGCATCGTACCGGAAAGAAAAACCGTTGTCAAGATTTTTTTCACTACGATGGTGACCCATTTTGCGAAGATCGGCCTCATTGTTGTTCACCTCTTTTTCGACCCTGCTCTTCGGCAGGCTCAGGACAGGCTATGGTCTGCAATCTGTCATGGTGAGCTTGTCGAACCACGCGCCTGAGGGCGCTCAGACAGTTGCCGTTGCTGCCGCAACGCTCGACGGCAGGGCACCCCGAAAAATCTTTAAATCGCACTGCATGAGGCATCCTCGCGATCAACGGAGTCACTACCTTAAGTACCGGAGATTCATCCCCGACAGGACGGGGAGGTCGCGCCCGGAGACAGTCCACCAGTCCCGCATGAACCCCGCCAGGACGGGAATCATCACCAGCGCCGCCGCCCAGCCGTATTCCGGCAGGAGCGCCGGGGGCAAAAGCGCAAGGATGATGAAGAGCGACTGGACGGCCGCGACATGCCGCCGGTACCGGCTCGGCGGCAAAGGGTGAAGGGGGAGCCCCCTTCTTTCTCTCCGCCATTGGCCGAAGGCGAAGAGATAGTAGGCCATTCCGGCCACGACGTACCAGCCGGGCAGACGGCCGTAGAGGACGGCGAGCAGGATGCCGACCAGCGTTCCCCAGGCGTCGAGATCCCGGTCGAGAAAGGCGCCGAACGCGGAGCTCTCCCGGCGGAGGCGTGCCAGGAAGCCGTCGACGACGTCCAGGATCAGGGCCGCGGAATAGAGGATGGCGGGGATCCAGGCCGCAGATCCTGCCGGCGTACCCGCGAGAAGAAAGCCCGCCAGGAGAGAGACGAGCAGCCCCCGGAGGACGGTGATCTGGTTGGCCAGGCCCGGGTAGCAGGCCTCGGGCAGCTTTCCCGGCTCCTGGGCAAAAGCAGCCCGGATTCGCCAGCCCAGGAGGGTGAGCGCCAGAAGTGCTCCCAGAGCCCATCGGAACGCATTTTCCGGAACCCAGATGCGCTGCAGCAGGGTGCACCCCATGCCGATCAGAAACAGTCCGGCACAGCAGAGAGCCGTAATATAACGATATTGCCTGGGTCGATTGGCCATTGCCTTGACTTTCATTTTCTCCGTGATTATTAAAAAATCTAACCATTCATGCTCCAAGCGTCAACGGCACTGTTTTTCGATTCAAGTGTTTCGGGCGCGCCGCGCATTGACAAGGGATCGGCGGCCGCTCCTCCTGAAGAAAGATCGGGCTTTCATGGAACCAACCTGCAATCTCCTCGGCGCCATCGAGGACTCTCTGACACAGGCATCCCGCCGGTCCGCGGGCCGGCCCTATGTGACCCTGAGCTATGCCCAGAGCATCGACGGGTCGATTGCCTGCCGGCCGGGGAAGTCGCTCTCCCTGAGCTGCCGGGAGGCCATGATCTTCACCCACCAGCTGCGGTCGATCCACGACGGCATCCTGGTGGGCATCGGCACGATTCTGGCGGACAATCCCCAGCTCACGGTCAGGCATGTCAACGGAAACAGCCCGAGGCCCATCGTTGTGGACGGCCGCCTGCGATTCCCCCCTGATGCCCAGGTCCTGAAGCACCATCGCAAGATGCCGTGGATCGCAACGGGGGAAGAGCCGGATACGGAAAGGGAGCTGGCGCTCACGAGGGCCGGGGTGAAGGTGTTGCACATCCCGTTCGACCCGGACGGCCTGATCGATCTGGAGCGGCTTCTGGCAGAGCTCGGCGGGCTAGAGATCGGGAGCCTGATGGTGGAGGGGGGCACCCAGATCATCACGAGCTTCCTGAAGCACCGCCTGGTGGACCAGCTCGTCCTGACCATGACGCCGGTTTACATTGGCGGCATGCAGGCGGTCTGGCCGCTGCAGCTCAACCCCCTGAACCCTCCCCGCCTGGAGAACATGGCCTGGGAGAGGTGCGGGTCGGATCTGGTCATGAGGGCCGACGTCGCCTGGCGTGAGCCATGAAGAGGGCATCCCTCTATTTCACGGCGCCCGGGCGCGTCGAGATCCGGGAGGAGGAGATCCCCGCCCCCACGGGCGGGCAGGTCCTGGTCGAGACGCTCTTTTCGGCGATCAGCCCCGGCACCGAGCTCCTCCTCTACCGCGGCCTCTTCCCGGACGACCTCCCGTTGGACGAGACGATTCCCGGCCTCCGGGGTCCGGCCGGCTTCCCCGTGAAGTACGGCTATTCGACGGTCGGTCGGGTGACCGCCCTGGGGATGGGCGCGCCTCCGGAATGGGAAGGCCGCTGCGTTTTCAGCCTGCACCCCCATGAGAGCCGTTTCTGGGCGGACCCGGCC
>JAJFTY010000199.1 GCA_021372695.1 Deltaproteobacteria bacterium | reverse complement strand
GCCGACAGCTTCTTCTCGATCTGCTGATAGCCCCGGTCGATGTGATAGACCCTGGAGAGGGTCGTCGTTCCTTCCGCCGCGAGCCCCGCCAGGATCAGAGAGGCCGAGGCGCGGAGATCCGTGGCCATCACCGGCGCCCCGCGGAGTTTGGCCACCCCGCGGACGATCGCGCTCCTCTCCCGGATGGCGATATCCGCCCCCATCCGCATCATTTCGCTCACATGCATGAAACGGTTTTCGAACACCGTTTCGGTGATCACGGAGAGCCCGTTGCCGATGGCCATCAAGGCCATGATCTGCGCCTGCAGGTCCGTCGGGAACCCCGGATAGGGCAGCGTCTTGACATCGACGCTCCGGAGGGTCGCGCCGGCTGCCGCCCGGAGGCCGTCTCTCTCTGCGTCGATCCGCATTCCCGCGTCCCGCAGTTTGGCCGTCAGAGCCTCCAGGTGGAGGGGGTTGCAGCCGAGAACCCGGACATCCCCGCCGGTCATCCCGGCGGCAATCAGAAAGGTTCCCGCCTCGATCCGGTCCGGGATCACCGCAGCCTCCGCGGGGTGGAGCGACTTTACCCCCTCGATCGTGATCACATCGGTTCCGGCCCCGCGGATCCTCGCCCCCATGGCAACGAGTACGTCGGCGAGGTTGACGACCTCCGGCTCCCGCGCCGCATTCTTCAGGATCGTCGTCCCGTCCGCGAGCGTCGCGGCCATCATGATGTTCTCCGTGCCCGTGACCGTGGAGATATCGAAGTAGAGGTTCGCCCCCTTAAGGCGCGAGGCCTTGGCCTCGACGTACCCCTCCTTCAGTGTCACCTCCGCTCCCATCTCCTGAAGCGCCCGGATGTGGAGGTTGACCGGTCTCGCCCCGATGGCGCAGCCGCCCGGCAGGGAGACGCGCGCTTCGCCCATCCGTGCGACGAGCGGACCGAGGACCAGGATCGACGCCCGCATCTTCCGGACCAGATCGTAGGAGGCCTCACAGCTCGTGATGCCACCGGCGTTGATCCGCACCGTCTCCCCCCCTTCGATCTTCACGCCCAGGCTGATCAGCAACTTGCCGATCGTCTTGATGTCCAGAAGATCGGGAATGTTGTGAAAGGTGTTCCATCCATCGACCAGCAGCGACGAAGCCAGGATCGGCAGGGCGGCGTTCTTTGCGCCGCTGACCCGGACATCCCCCTGAAGCCTCCGTCCGCCTTCGATTACGATCTTGTCCATCACTCATCCCCTTTCACATCCACATCGAGACTGCGCACTCGGGAGTAACCTGCTTTCTATCATGTTCCACAAAAGCGGTGGAATCGTGATCCAGTGAGCGCACATCGGAGGTTTTTCGGGGTACCCTGTGCGCGCAGCGGAACGGCCGCCGGGAAAATTGTCTGAGCGCGAAGCCGTGGTTCGACAGGCTCACCACGACAGATGGCAAGCCACAGCCTGTCCTGAGCTTGTCGAAGGGCAGGGTCGAAAAAGATCCGGTGCGCCGAGGGATCACGACGATCACCGCGACATCCACCGCAGCGTCCTCCGCGGCATCCCCTACGACACCATCTTGCGGGCCGACGCCACGCGGTCGATCCCACCGTAGTCCTTCCGGAAGGAGATCTCTTCGTACCCTCCGGCATCGCGGAAGAGCGCTTCGACCGCGTCTCGCTGCCCCTCGCCGATCTCGAGAAAGATCCGCCCGCCCGGCTTCAGCCGGCGCGGCCCCTCCCGGATGATCCTCCGGTAGAAATCCAGCCCTTCGGGTCCCGCGATCAGCGCCTCCCGGGGCTCGAAATCCCGGATTCCGGCGGGCAGCCGTTCGTACTCATCCTCCGGAACATAGGGCGGGTTGGAGCAGATGATATCCCACTCCCCGGCCGCCGTTGCGAAAAGGTCACCCTGAAAGAACTCGATTCGCCCGGCGACCCCATGGGCCGCGGCATTCCGGCTTGCCACGGCGATCGCCCCCGGCGAGATGTCGGTTGCGGCCACCCGGGCCTCGGGCAGCTCCCGGGCCAGCACAATGGCGATCGCGCCGCTCCCCGTCCCGATGTCGAGAATCCGGAGCCCCGGCCGGGGGGCGCGGTAATGCCGGAGGAGTTCCTCGACGAGGCACTCCGTCTCCGGCCGCGGGATCAGAACCTCGGAGCCGACCTCGAAGCGCAGCGACCAGAACTCCTTCTCCCCGAGAATGTAGGAGACCGGTTCGCCGAGCCTTCGCCGCTCGATCGCACGGGCGAACTCCGCCTCCTCCCCTGCCGAAAGTTCTCTGCCCGGCTCCAGAATGATCCGCGTGCGGTCGATCCCCAGAAGGCGCGCCAGGAGAACTTCGGCGTCGAGCCTGGGGGATGGGCTGCCGCTTGCGGAAAGATCGTGAGTCGCGCGACGGAGGATGGTCCGGATATCGGTCATCTTACAGGCTCCCCCATCGGTTCCCGCAGGCTCCGGAAGACGGTGAACCGGTGAGAATGAAGTCGGAACTGCGGCTGCGCGCCCGGTCAATGCCCCGTTTGCTTGAGGGTCTCGGCCTGGAAATGGGTCGTCAGGCCGTCGATCATGAAACCGATGTCGCCGTTGAGGAAATTCTCCAGGCTGTAGGACGTGAGTCCGATCCGGTGGTCGGTCACCCGGCCCTGGGGGAAATTGTAGGTCCGGATCCGTTCGCTCCGGTCCCCGCTCCCCACCTGGCTCTTCCTGGTTTCCGAGATCGCATCGTTGTGCTTCTTCATCGCGTCGTCCAGGAGGCGCGCCCGGAGGACCTTCATCGCCTTGTGCTTGTTCTTGAGCTGGGATTTTTCGTCCTGGCAGGTGACGATCAGCCCCGTCGGCAGATGGACGATCCGGACAGCCGAATCGGTCGTGTTGACGCTCTGTCCGCCGTGGCCGCTCGAGTGGTAAACGTCGATCCTGAGGTCGCCCGGATCGATCTGAAGATCCACCTCGTCCGCCTCCGGGAGGATCGCCACCGTCACCGCCGAGGTGTGGATCCGCCCCTGGGCCTCGGTGACCGGAACCCGCTGGACGCGGTGGACCCCACTTTCGTATTTGAGCCGGCTGTAGGCGCCCTTTCCCGTGATGAGGGCGATGATCTCCTTGAACCCGCCCATGCCGCCTGCGGGGGTGCAACTCATCACCTCGATCTTCCATCCGGAGGTCTCCGCAAAACGGGCGTACATCCGGAAAAGGTCTTCCGCGAACAGCCCCGCCTCATCGCCCCCCGTGCCGGCCCGGATCTCGAGAAAGACGTTCTTCTCATCGTTCGGGTCCCGGGGCAGGAGAAGGAGTTTCAGCCTCTCCGTCAGCTCCTCCAGGGACGCCTGAAGCTGGGGAAGCTCCTCCCGGGCGATCTCCTTCAGCTCTTCATCGCTCTCCCGGAGGAGTGCCTGATCCTCTTCGATGCGGCGGCTGGTTTTCTCGTATTCGCGGAAGGTCTCCACCAGGGGATTGAGATCGGCATGCTCCTTAGCGTACTTCTGGTAGACCCCGGGCTTTCCGACAACGGCCGGGTCGCTCAGGAGCTGCTCCAGATCCCGGTACCGGGATTCTATTTCATTCAATTTTGAAAACATCCTTGTTGCTCTATCTCTTCGCCGCAGAACCGGCGACCGGATGGCGGCATCCGGCCGGTCGGGCGCCATGGGTGTCATCACCGGCTGCGATTTCAGTCTGAAACCATAGAAGAAGGGTTCGGAAAGAGGTCGCCGGACCGCCGGCGCCGTCCCGAAACGTCAGAGGAAGGAAAACCCGCGTCCGGCGTCGCCGCCGCAGACCCCCCCTTTGAAAAATCGGACCCATCGGGAGTCCGCCGAAAAAAGCGGCGACCGGGCCGTTCCAGAGCGTCTGGTCAAACAGCCCCCGGTGTCACAAAGCCGACGTGTGCGCTTCCGGGGGGCTGAGCGGCAGACGAAACGGATGAAACGGGGACAGATTTCACACCTGTCCCCGTTTCATCTTTCCCTTTTATCGGGATCAGCCATTCTTCAACGGCCGGCTACGCCTTCTTGTCTTTGTCCAGGCCGGCGTACTTCTTGTTGAACCGCTCCACGCGTCCTGCGGTGTCCATGATCTTCTGCTTCCCCGTCATGAAGGGATGGCACTGGGAACAGATCTCCGTCTTGATCTCCTTCTTGGTCGACCTCGTCTTGATCACGTTCCCGCACACGCAGGTAATGACGCATTCCTGGTATTCCGGATGAATTCCTTCTTTCATATCGAACCTTCCTATCTTAAAGTCAGTCGCGGATCGTCACGCCGATCGCCATGTCCCATCGGCGCAAGCGAGGGATTATAACCGTTTATTTTTCAAACTCAAGCAAAATTTATTCCCGAAGCCGGCGAACGGGACCTACGAGTTCATGGAGTCCAGGAACAGCTGGTTGTTCTCCGTCTTGCGAACCTTGTCCATGATGAACTCCATGGCGTCGACCGGGTTCATCTCCTGGAGGAGCCTCCGGAGGATCCAGATCCGGTTGAGGTTCTGCTTCGGGATCAGCAGCTCTTCCTTCCGCGTGCCGGAGCGGATCAGATCGAAGGCCGGGAAAACGCGCCGATCGGCGATCCGCCGGTCGAGATGGAGCTCCATGTTGCCGGTTCCCTTGAACTCCTCGAAGATGACCTCGTCCATGCGGCTTCCCGTATCGATCAGGGCCGTCGAGATGATCGTCAGGCTCCCGCCGTTCTCGATGTTCCGCGCGGCCCCGAAGAACCGCTTCGGCTTGTGGAGGGCGTTGGAATCGACGCCGCCGGAGAGGACCTTGCCGGAGGGGGGAACGACCGTGTTGTAGGCGCGGGCGAGCCGGGTGATGCTGTCGAGCAGGATGACCACGTCTTTCTTGTGCTCGACAAGCCGCTTTGCCTTCTCGATCACCATCTCCGCCACCTGGACGTGGCGCGTCGCCGGCTCGTCGAACGTCGAGGAGATCACCTCGCCCGCCACGCTCCGCTGCATGTCCGTCACCTCTTCCGGCCGCTCGTCGATCAGGAGCACCATCAGGACGACTTCCTTGTGGTTGGTCGTGATGGCATGGGCAATATCCTGCAGGAGGACGGTCTTGCCGGCCCGGGGCGGGGAAACGATCAGCCCGCGCTGCCCCTTTCCGATCGGGGTGAAGAGGTCCATGATGCGCGTGGAGAGGTTCTCCGGGTTAAATTCGAGATTGAGTTTCTCCTCCGGGTAGAGCGGCGTCAGGTTGTCGAAGAGAATCTTGTCGCGCGCCGCCTCCGGGCTTTCGAAGTTGACCTCGTCCACCTTCAGGAGGGCAAAGTACTTCTCCCCCTCCTTGGGCGGGCGAACCTCGCCGGAAACCGTGTCCCCCGTCCTCAGGCTGAAACGCCTGATCTGCGACGGCGAGATGTAGATGTCATCCGGGCTCGGAAGGTAGTTGTAGTCCACCGCGCGGAGGAATCCAAAGCCGTCCGGCAGGATCTCCAGCACGCCGGAGCCCGAAATGACCCCGTTCTTCTCGGCCTGGGTCTGGAGGATCGCAAAGATCAGATCCTGTCTCCGCATGCCGCTGGCGCCGGGAACGTCCAAGTCCTTGGCCAGCTTTGCCAATTCGCTGATCGGCTGTCGCTTGATGTCTTCGATATGCATTTTTCTTTTCCTGTAGGTACGTTGATTCGTGCCGGATGCACAGCATCCGCCACGGTTTGAAAAACAGCTGTTGTTTTTGTGCGTTTAACCCATGAAAATAACTTCAGATTTTTCCGATGTAACGACTTTACGAAAGAGGTGCACGGATTTTTTTCAGGCTGCTAAAGGGTCTCTGGAATCAATCCAATAAGGAAGGACTTAGCACACACCTTTCTGAATTGCGTTCAGGTTTATACCAAACCGCCGTCCGCTGTCAAGCATTTTTTGGATCTGCCCCGGCCGGCGAGCATGATCAGGTTGATCATCCTGCCCGCAGAGCCCGCCTGGCCGCGGTGTGAGAAGAAGAGATCCGGACGGCAGGCGGTGCAGAGACCGGCAGAATCGATATTTGCGGACGGCACCCCGGCGGCCTCGAGCTGGAGGCGGTTCGCGAGAACAAGATCGCACATAAAGCGCCCCTCCTCCGCGCAGGGGCGGAGGAAGAGATCCGCGCCGGCCATGGCGGAAAAGGCGGCGAAAACCGGCGAGTCAACCTGATAACAGCAGGGGCCGATCGCCGGTCCGATCCGGACGGTCAGATCGCATGGCCGCACGGAAAACCTTGCGGCGAGGGTCTCGGCCATCTTTCTGACGATGCCGAGCGCGGTCCCCCGCCAGCCGGCATGGGCCGCCCCGATGATCCTGCGGCTGCGGTCCGCGAAAAGGAGGGGAACGCAGTCCGCCGTCCGGACCGCGAGGGCCACGCCCGGCCGGTCGGTGATCAGACCATCGCATTCGGGCGGGGCTTCCGGAAGGGGCGCATCGCCTTCAAGGAGCACGATCCGGTCGCCATGGACCTGCCTCATCAGGATCAGCCGTCCCGGCTCGATTCCAAAGGCCTCTTCGACGAGCTTCTGATTCCGGCGGACATCCTCCCACCGGTCTCCCGCAAGATACCCCAGGTTGAGGCTGGAATAGGGACCGGTGCTCACGCCGCCCAGGCGTGTGCAGAAGACCTGTGCCAGCCCATCCTGCGACTCTGGATCGTCGCCTTCGAGATATTCGATGGCCCCCCGGCGGGCGAGACGAAACATGGTCACCCCTCACCCCTCTCCCGGAGGAAGGCACAGAGGCCGGCCATATCGGCCGGCAGCGGTGCGGTGAACGCCATATCCTCCCCGGTGAGGGGATGGGCAAAGGCAAGGCGCCAGGCATGGAGGGCCTGGCGGTCCATCGCCTTCATCCGTGCCCGCGCTGCCGGATCGCCGACGGTCCGGATTCTCCCGGCGCCGCCATAGACCCGGTCACCGACGACGGGATGGCCGAGGTCCGTCAGGTGGACCCGGATCTGATGGGTCCGGCCCGTCTCGATATCCACCTCCAGGAGCGCCGCGACCCCGTAGCGTTCGCGGACGCGCCAGACCGTCACGGCCGACCGGCCACGGCGGCTTTGCGTGGACATTTTTTTGCGGTCGGTCGGGTGCCGCCCCACGGCGGCTTCGATCCGGCCGCCCTCTGCCCCCGGCTCCCCGACGACGAGGGCCTGGTAGGTTTTTTTCACTTCGTGGCGTTTGAACTGCGCCGCCAGCCCCTGGTGGGCTGCGTCGGATTTGGCGACGACCAGGAGTCCGGAGGTCTCCTTGTCCAGGCGGTGAACGATCCCGGGACGCAGAACGCCGCCGATTCCCGAGAGGTCGCGGCAGTGGTGCAGAAGCGCATTGACCAGGGTCCCGTCCGCATGGCCCGCGGCCGGATGGACGACCATCCCCGCCGGCTTGTCGACGACCAGGAGCGACGCATCCTCGTAGAGGATCGAAAGCGGGATCGCCTCGGGAAGGACCCCCGACGGTTTCGCCTCCGGGAGGAAGACCGCCACCTCATCCCCGGGCTTCAGCTTCCGCCCTGACCGGGCCGGGCTTCCGTTCACCCGGACCCGTCCCTCATTGACGGCGCGCTGAACCTGCGAGCGCGAAAGTCCGATCTCCCGGCCGACGAGGAAGAGGTCCAGGCGCAGGCCCCCCTGTTCCGGCACGACCGTGAAATGAACGTTGCACCCGCCGCATCTTTCATCGCCTTTGTCTGGAACGGGGAGCACATCGCCCCTGTCGGTCGTCCCGGTCATCGGTCTGGCGCCTTGCCTTCCATCAGAATCTCCCCCAGGGCATCGCGGATCTCGGAGAACTCCGCCGGATCGATCGTCCGGACGTCGAGAAGGAGCTGGTCGACGGCGACGCGCGCGATGACCGGCAGTGTCCGCTTGCGGAGCTTCGCCTCCAGTGCGGAGACGGAAAGGCCGGAAACCCGGAGGCCGACGAGGAAGGTCGGGATCTCCCGGGTGGGGAGAGAACCCCCGCCGGCCATCGAAACACCTGCCACCAGCTCGATTTCCGCCCCTTCCGGCAATGCGCGCCTGAGCATCGCCGCGAGCCGTCTGGTGCGCTTCTTCAGGTCGGAAGCGGGCTCTGTCAGCGCACGGAGGACCCGGATCTCGGCGAGCGCCTCTGCGGGCCGGAGATACTTCACCATGGTCGCTTCCAGAGCCGCCAGCGTCAGTTTGTCGATCCGGAGCGCGCGGTTCAACGGATTGTGCCTGATCCGCTCCAGGAAGGCCCGCTTTCCCAGGATGATTCCCGCCTGGGGTCCGCCCAGGAGCTTGTCGCCGCTGAAGGTAACGACATCCGCGCCGGCGGCCAGACAGTCGCGGACGGTCGGTTCCCGCTCCAGGCCGTAGCGGTCCAGCTCGATCAGGCAGCCGCTCCCCAGATCATCCACGACCGGGATCTCCCGCCTCTTGCCGAGGGCGACCAAGGAGGGCAGATCGGCCTCCTCGGTGAAACCCATGATCCGGAAGTTGCTCGTGTGCACCTTGAGGATGATCCCCGTCTCCGGGCCGATCGCCCGTTCGTAGTCGGCAAGCCGGGTCCGGTTCGTCGTCCCGACCTCCCGGAGCCGCGAGCCGCTCTTCTCCATCACCTCGGGGATGCGGAACTCACCGCCGATCTCGATCAGCTCGCCCCGGGAGACGATGGCCTCCTTCCCCTCGGCCAGCGAATTGAGAACCAGGAGCACCGCGGCGGCGTTGTTGTTGACGACGAGCGCGTCCTCGGCGCCGCAGAGGGCGCAGAGCAGCCCCCGGACGTGGTCGTAGCGGAGCCCCCGCTGCCCCTTTTCCAGATCGTACTCAAGATTGGAGTACCCTCGGGCGACCTCGACGACCCGCTCGATCGCCTCCTGGCAGAGGGGCGCCCGGCCGAGGTTCGTGTGGAGGATCACCCCCGTTGCGTTGATCACCCTGCGGAGCCGGTAGGCGCGGTAGCCCTCGACGATCGCCGCGGCCCTGTCTGCCGCCTGCTCCGGCGTGGGCAGGCGGAACGCCTCCCCTTTCTCTCCGAGGATGCCCGCCCGGAGATCCTCAACGACGGTCCGGCAGGCCTCCTTCACGATCTCCCGCGGGAACCCGGCGAGATCCTCCACCCTGTCGATCCTGAGCATCATCTCGTCGATCTTCGGCAGATTCTTCAGCAACTCCTTCCGACGTTCATCGATCATTTCGCACCTGCTTTTGCTGATCAGAGTAGTGGGAAAATCGTCTTATTCTATGCCATCCAGCCGCGCACAATGCAAGGGGCGGCGTCGATTCACGCCCCGGACTTTCCCCGGCAGTAGTCACGGAAGTTGTTGACTGCGGTGAAGAACTCCCGCATCAGGGAGACCCAGATGTAGCGTCCCCGCTTCGTGAGGACGACCTCGGGCGGCCGCCACGACAGCGCTCCGATCAGGAAAAAGGCGAGTAGGTCCGGTCCCAGAGCGCCCCAGAGGGCGGAGCCGTATTTTTCCCGCAGCTTGGCAACATGCAGGCGGGTACCGAAGAGTTTCATCAGAAAGTCGTAGCGGATCCGCTCCTTGAGGGAAAACGTCCGGGCAGCCGACAGCGGCAGCTCTCCCCGGCCGATCCGTGAGATGTAGTCCCGGATGTCGAAGGTGTTCGCATAGCAGACGCCCCCCAGGTAACCGATGGAGCCGCTCCCCAGGCCGGCGTACTCGTCGTAGTCGACGATGTACTCGTCGATCATCGCCTTCTCCCGCGAGAAGCACCAGGAGGACGAAAACCGGTACTGGGGAACGAGACGGCCGACGATCTGATGGTAAAACCGCTCTTCCTGCCGGCTATCCACGCGTCCCAGGGTCTCGGTGACCTTCTGACGGGTCGCATCCGAGACCATCAGCGGGTACCAGGTGATCTGGTCCACGCCGATGGATAGCAGGGTGTCGAGGTCGCGGCCGACCATCTCCGGGGTCTGCGTCGGGAAATTGAAGATCATGTCGGCGTTGAGCGTTCCGAAACGCCCGAGCGTAGCGGCGAGCCGCTCGGCGATCTGGGCTCCGCTTCCGTACTTGTCGTACCGGTCCATCCTCTTGAGCAGGCTGTCGTCGAAGCTCTGGACGCCGACCGAGAGGCGGTTGACACCCGCCTGCTGCAGGGCCGTCAGCCGCTCCTCCGTGAGGTGGTTCGGGTTCGTCTCGACCGAGAGCTCGCCGATATGGAAGGAGGCCTGGGCGAGTGCGATCGTCTCGACGAGTTCGTCGATCAGGACGGTCGGGGTCCCGCCGCCCACATAGATCCCGCCGAAATCAAAACCCATCTCGCGGTAGAGAAGGAGCTCCTTCCGAAGTGCCCGGAAATAGTCCCGGCAGAGTCCCTCCTCGAAGACGAAGCGGTTGAAGGAGCAGTAGGGGCAGAGGCGTTCGCAGAAGGGGATGTGGAGGTAGAGCAGGCGGGGGCGGTAGTCTCCCGGAAGGGGTACGCGGGGGTTCCCCCCCTCTTCGAAACGCATCGCCCGGGAGAATTCCCTTCTCGCCTGGGCTGCAATGATGGAATGGATCAAGGTGCTCATCCTCTAAAAAATCACTCCCGGAAAAAATCCGGGGCTGTCGCGAACGGCGAACCCGAAGCGGCGTTCGTCAGACGGGTGGGAAGCCGACCGAAAACTAACAGACCTCCATGGATTCTGCAAGGCGAATTGGCGAACTGGGGGGATCGAGGCAGATCATCTTGGGTTTTGCCGGGCTGGGCCAGCACTCACTATCGTTCCGGGCTGAGACTGGATGACAAACCGATGATCCGTCATAGCCGCACCGGTTGGCCTGTCTCTCCTGACCGCTTGATCGCGAGGGTCGCCTCCAGGGTCCTCTTCCCGTCCTCTCCGGAGATCCGCGGCTCTTCCTCTCCCCGGATGACCCGGCAGAAGTGGCTGAATTCCTTTACGTAGGGATCTTCCCGAACGATCTTGTATCCCTGCTCCGTGATGGGATAATTCCAGCCCGTCTTCGCCGGGTCGGCATAGTAGCGTCTCTTCATCTGGGGAAAGAGCAGAGAGGCCTCCGTGCCGAAGAAATTGTAGCAATTTCCGAAATCGCTGTAGAGCATGGGGTTTTCCCCGGTCGTCCCCTCCCAGGATGTCAGCGAAGGGCTGCAATCGGTCAGGAAGATCGTCCCCACGGCCCCGTTCTTGAACCGAAGGGTGATGCTGGCCGTATCCTCCACGGGGAAATTCCTGATCTTGCTGCTCACCATGGCATAGACCTCATCGATCTCGCCGCAGAGATGCCGGAGGTTGTCGATCTCGTGGATCAGATTGATCAGGATGGGCCCACCCCCCTTTTCCTTCCTCCAGGAGAGGGGACCCGCGTAATAGGAGTCCGGTTTCTGCAGGGCCCAGGTGATGTTGACGCCCACCAGCCGGCCCAGTTCACCGCCGGCAATGATTTCACGGGCCTTTTCGACAAGGCTGCTGAATCTCCTCTGATGCCCCACCAGAATCTGAACCTTGTTCTCCTTCGCCGCTGCGATGAGGCGGTCCGCCTCGGATACGCTCTGGGCAATCGGCTTTTCGACAAAGAGATGAAGGCCTTTTCCGGCGCAGACGATGCCGATCGGCGCATGGAGATGGTTCGGAACGGCAAGGACGACCCCCTGAAGGCTCTCCCTTGCGATCATCTCCTCATAGCTCCGGTAGTATCCGATGCCCAGTTCGTCCGTGACCTTCTTTTGCTTTTCGTCCACATCCGAGGCGGCCACAAGATCGCACGCCTCGACCTTTTTCAGAATCCGGGCATGGGGCGTCCCCATCAACCCCAAGCCCACCAGGCCGATTCTCACCTTTTCCATCATACCCTCCCGAAGCCAGGTTTGGTCAATCTGTCTGCTGAAAGCTCCCCGTCTGCCAGATCAGGATCGCGGCGTCAGTTCCACCGCCATGAAGATCCCCCTGGTGGTGGTCTCCAGTTGATGCCAGGGATACGCGATGTTCCCGTCGTACATGGGCGGATGCGCTGCGCCGGGCGCCAACGGGTCCTCACGGTAAAGCGTTTTGAGGTCGTTTTCGTAATACTGCTGCATCCTGCTTACGCCCACGATCTGGACATGCACCTCCTTGATCGGCGGGCCGCCCCAGTGCTCCCGGTGCAGGCCGACGTTGAGCGGCACGCTGCCTGCGAGGCACATGTTGACGGCGACATTGCCGAGCTTGACCTTGGGCGACCGCCACAGCGCCACCCCTTTGTGCCTCTCCTCGTGGGTGGCGTCGTAGGCGAGGGTCCAGCGCTTTTTCACCCGTTCGAAAAGCGCCTCCTCGTCGGGATAATCGGAGAATTTCTCGATAATCAGCGCCCGCATGAGATGCCTGATGACGGTGTTGACTGCGACCGTCGAGCGGAAAAAACCGAGGGGACGGCCGTTGATAAAGAGCTCCTCGTCCGACAGGTTGAACACGATGCTCTTCTCGCGCACCGTGTATTCCTCCTCCCCCTGCACGTAACTTACAGGAAAGAAAGGGTTTGCATATTCCAGGGCTTGAATGCTCACGATTCTATTTTCTCCTGTCGCCGCAACAAGGCCGCCACATGTGCGAAGGCCTTCCGACCGGCGCAGAGCACCGGCACCGACCAGGATTGTGCCCCGATCTTCTCCTCCAGCATGGCGAACGGGATCTGACCCATCAGCAGGCAATCCACGCCCGCGCCTTCCAGGCGCCGCATCTGCCGCAGCACGACCTCATCGTGGGCGTCGAAATCCCCCGCGTTGAACAGGCCGAGCGCCCGCTCCGTCTCCGGGTCCGAAAACAGCAACTCCAGGCTCCTGCCCTGCTTTTCGGCGCGAGTCAGGAGCCCCTCACGAATGTAAGGCACCGAATAGGGGGTGGTGTTGATGATGCCGATCCGGCGGTAATTCGCCGCTGTTTCGTCCAATATCACCGCGTCCAGTTGGATGAACGGCACATCGACGACTGCCGAGGCATACGCCGTGGCGCGCGGCATCAGGCTGCAGCAGGAGACGATCACCCCGCAGCCGGCGCGCTCGAGCTCCTCGGCGAACACGGCGTAGCGGAGCAGATTGATCTTGGGGGTGACGCCGATGGGCGAAGCGAAATTTGCCATCTTCACCAGGCCGTCGTATCGATGAATCCACTCCACCCCGGGCAGGCAGGCCTTCATGAAAGACTCCGCCATCCCGATGGTCGCGGGGGTGGTGTGGATGAATCCGACCTTCTTCGTGCCCATCATGCGTTCATCCTTTCCTGAGCGTAGGGTTTCATTCCCCGCGCTGCGCACCGCCCTACGGGATGGAGATCCAGCTTTTCGCCTTCGCGGAACGCTGGATCGCGTCCATCACCTGCTGCACGTAGATGCCGTCGGCAAGCGACGGCGAGGCGGGAACCCCGTCCCTCACCGCACAGAGGAAACTGTAGATGCTGTGCAGGTGGCCGCCCAGCCAGCCGGGAGAGTGGCGCGGCGATGGAAAGCGGCGCATGGGATAGCGGTTGAAGCACTCGATGCGTTTGAAACCCCGGTCGCCTCCGTAGGGCCCGGGCTTGTCGTTGGCGTCATAACAGAGCAGCCAATCCGGATTCTCGATGTCGAATTTGAGCGCGCCCTTTTCGCAATAGACCTCCACGAAATAGTCGTTGTTGGCCCCCTGGGCGATCTTGCTCGCTTCGATGACGCCTTCGGCGCCGTTTTTCATCTTCACCACAGCGAAAAAGGCATCCTCGGTCTCTTCCCGGTGCGGTTCGGCGGGGTTGAGGTACTGCGTGTCGGCGATGAGACTTTCGAAATCACCCAGCAGGAAGCGCGCCATGTCCGAAAGATGGGGGCCCAGGTCGATCACGGCGCCGGAGGCCAGTGCGTTGGGGCTGGCAGTGCCTTCGAGGCGGTTCATGCTGAAGTATCTGACCTTGAAGCCCAGCGGCCTCCCGAGTCTGCCGCTGTCGAGAATCTCCTTCGCCCGGATCGTGCAGGGATAGAAGCGTGAATGGAACCCGACTTGGCCGATGCTTGGGCTTCCCCGGAGCGCCTCTCCGATCTCTCTTACCGCTTCATAGCCGTCCGCCAGCGGCTTTTCGCAGTAGACGTGGATGCCCCTCTTGAGGGCTTCCACGACAATGGGCTTGTGCATCTCGTTCGTGGCACAGACGTGCACGATGTCCAGGCCGCTTCCGAAGAACTCGGCGAGGTCCGCCGTGGCGACCTCATATCCGTATTCTCCGGCAGCCTTCTGCGCGTCCTCGATCGGCAGGCTGCAGATCGCCCGCAGATTGGCTGCAATGGGCAGCGCCCCGTAGAAGAAGGGGATCGCCTTGTAGGCGTAGGTGTGCGCTTTCCCCATGAATCCCGATCCGACAACGCCGACATGGTAAGTCTTCATGAACCCATACTCCTGCAACCCGAAAATCGAGAAGACCCATCCCTCAGCTCGTCGGGAAGAATACTTTGACGAGGACGAGGGTGAGCCAGGGGAAATAGGTGATCAAAAACAGGCCGATCAGCATCACAAGCAGATAGGGTGCGAAAGAGCGGAACATCTTTCCCACGTCAATTTGCGCAAAGTTGCAGGCGATGAACATCCCCATGCCGATCGGAGGCAGAAAGATACCGATGCCGAGACACGCAATGACGAGTATCCCGAAGTGGATTTGACTGATTCCCAGCTTGTCGATGTACGGCAGAAAAATGGGGACCAGGATGAGCATGGCCGGAACCCCCTCCAGAACGGCCCCCAGGATGAGGAAGCAGAGGTTGCAGAGGAGGAGAAAGACCAGGGGTGAATCGGAGATCTTGGTAATAGCCGTCCCGACGATATTGGGCACCTGATTCGTCGAAAGGATCCAGGAGAGGGCGGAAGCGACCCCGACGAGGAGCATGACGGATCCCGTGGTCACAGCCGTGCCCCTCAAAATGGGAATGATCTGACTCCATTGGATCTCTTTGTAAACATAGACGCCCACGACGAACGCGTAGAGAACGGCGATGACGGCGATCTCGGTGGGTGTGGCGGCGCCGGTCAGAATGCCGGCGAAGATGATCACCGGACACAAGAGCGGAATGATCGCCCCGACAACGGCCTTCAGCGCGTCCTTCAGCGGAAGGCGCGGCTCCAGAGGGATCTTGTTCCGGACAGCCTGGATGTAGATCAGGACCATGATACACAGGGCGATGACGAGAGCCGGGATGAAACCGCCGATGAAAAGGGCTCCCACGGACATCCCGGTGATCCCTCCCAGAACCACCGCCGGGATGGAGGGGGGGACGAGCATGCCCATCGCCGAGGCCGCCGAGACGATGGATACGGTTTCATCGGATTTGTAGCCCGCCTTCTTCAATGCCGGGACCATGATGGATCCGATGGCCGACACGTCGGCCACGGTCGAACCGGAGATTCCGGAGAAGAAATATTCTCCGAGGACGGTGACCATCCCCAGGCCGCCGCGGATGGAGCCGACCAGGACCTTCGCCAATGCGACCAGTCGCGCGGTGACCCCGCCGGTATTCAGGAGCTCTCCGGCCAGGATGAAGAAGGGCACGGCCAGCAGGGGGAAGGAATCGATGCCCCCGACCATGCGGGTGTGCATGATCTGGTGAGGATAATCCTTGAAAAGAACGAGGAAAATTGCGCAACCGATGCCCAGGGAGAAGACGATGGGCACGCTGAAGGTGATCAGAAGCGCCGTGCATGCCAGTGAGATCACGACCAGGATCGGCCCGCTGTAAGGCTTGATCCCGAAGATCAGATAAAGGGCTGCCAGCAAGGCCATCGATACGAGGCATGAGAAAGCCAGCTTTCCCCATCCCATCCGGAAGATCCGTCCGATCAAATGGAGGAGCATCAACCCCATGCAGATGGGGAATGACAGATGGATGTAGAGATAAGAAATTTCAAGGACCGGCGTGGTCGTTCCCACGGTGGCCGGGATGACCTTGAGACTCAGCCAAAAAAGATACCCTATGAAGTAAAATACCAAGAATATCGAAATATTAGAAATTTTTTCCCGACTCTCCGGAGTGAAGCGATCGAAGAGGCTTGAAACGGCAATGTGGGAATTGGCTTTCAGGGCAATGTATGCCCCGACGAAGGTGATCCATATGAAAAGGATGCGGGAGACCTCCTCGGTCCACGGGACGACCCAGCCGATGAGATACCGATTGACGACCTGAAAGAGGACG
>JAJFTY010000197.1 GCA_021372695.1 Deltaproteobacteria bacterium | reverse complement strand
TCACCGCCCGGTCGGGACGGCGGCTGTTGAGCCCCCCGGCGGTGAAGTCGTCTTCACGGCGCCTCTTTCCGGAGGCCGTACGGTTCGCGACCAGGGAATCGATGCAGCCGCCCGTGACGCCCCAGAAGAGCGCCGGTTCTCCCAGGCGGGTGATGTCCGCCGGGGATGCGGTATCCGGCTGGGGGATGATCCCCACGCGGTAGCCGGAGGCCAGCAGGCGGTGTCCGATCACGGATACGCCGACGAAGGGGCTGTCGACGTAGCTGTCTCCGGTAACCAGGATGACGTCAAGCCGGCTCCAGCCGAGAGCCCGGACTTCCTCGGGGGTGGCGGGGATGAACATCGCCTTTGCGGTCAACGGGGAATTTTCCGCATATCGAGCTTTTCGGTCATGAACCCGGAGACGTTGCATGTCACCGTGACCTCGATGGCGCCATCGGGAAAGGGCTCCAGGGGATAGGAGTAGACGAAGGTCGGCTGTCCAGGTTGGCTCCGGTATTGATTGCGGGAGATCGTCTTGCCATCTTTTTTGATCTCGACGCTGGAGACGAAGTGTTTGGTCGGCTCCGATGTGTCGTGCGTGATCCGGACCTCCAGCATCCGTTTGGGCTGGTTGTAGGTGAGGACAACCTCCTTGGGGGGGTGCGCTGCGCAGAGTGCGGGAAGCAGGGTCAAGAGAAGCGCGATCCCGATGCAGGCCACGACGGCGCTGCCGCACCGGATGCCCCGCCTTCCGATTCGTGCACGGCCTGCCCGCGAACGTCCCGCATCTGGGCACGGGACAGTGATGGATTTGGTGATGGTCATCTCATTTCTCTCCTTGTCATGCGGTTATCCGGCCGGGATTGGCCGAAAGGGTTTCACGGCCGCGTTTGGCCATTCCGCGTGTTGATTCGTCATGCTTCCGTCCACCCGCCTTCAGACGACGATCTCCATATCCTGCGCGACCGCGAAGCACTCCAGGGGACTGCCCGCGGCGATCCGCCGGCAGTCTGCAACCATCCCATCCACGTCGTCGTCCGTCCGCTCCTGGTTGTGATGGAAAAGGCCCAGCCGCCGGACCCCGGCGTCGGAGGCAAGCCGCAGCGCGTCGGTGTAGACGGAATGTCCCCAGGCTCGGGTCATGCGGTAGTCCTCGGGACAGTATTCGGCATCGTGGATGAGCAGATCGGCCCCCAGCGCGAAGGACGCATAATCGTCGTAGGCCAGGCCGCCCGGATGCCGGTAGGTCAGTTCGTTGTCGGTCAGAAAGACGAAGGATTTCCCGTCTTCTTCGAGACGGTATCCCATCCCCTGGTTTGGGTGGCTGATCGGGATGGGGGTGATGGTCAGCCCCCCGATCCGGAAGATTGCCTGACAGGCCTCGTGATACCGGATATCCGCCGTGATGTTGTCGAAATGCACGGGGAAGTTGGGCGGCGCCATGATGTGGGAGATGAGCTCCCGGACCGATACCTGGGCGAATGGGCAGCCGAAAAGCGAGATCTTTGTCCCGCGCCGGTAGATGGGCTTGAAGAAGGGGAATCCCATGATGTGGTCCCAGTGGGCGTGGGTGAAGAACATCGTAAAGTCGCCGCGTTTTTCGTCGATGAGGCGGTTACCCAGCCTGCGGATCCCTGATCCGGCATCGATGATGACGATGCTGTCGTCCTGCGTGCGCACCTCCACACAGGGGGTGTCTCCACCGTAGCGCAGATACTCCCTGCCCGAAACCGGAATGGATCCCCTTGCCCCCCAGCAGCGGACCAGCATGCCCTTTCCCTCTTTCGAATCGGTTTTCGAACCTACAACAGATGGAAATCCTTCTCCCGGAAGATGCGCAGGCAGGCGTCGACCACGGCCGGGTCGTAAAGGACCCCCCGCTGCGCTCCGATCTCTTCGAGCGCTTTGTCCAGCCCCGGCATCGGCCGGTAGGAGCGGTGCGAGCACATGGCCTCGACCACGTCGGCCACGGCCAGCACGCGCGCCTCCATCAGGATTTCCTCCCCCTTCAACCCCAGGGGATATCCGGAACCGTCCATCCGTTCATGATGCTGCCAGACGATCCGCGCCACGGGCCACGGAAATTCGACCTCCTTGAGGATGTCATATCCCGTCTGGGGATGCGTCTTGATCAGATGCATCTCCGCCTCCGACAGTTTCGATGCCCTCCCCAGAAGCTCCGACGGAAGCGAAATCTTCCCGATGTCATGGAAGGTGGCTGCCGTCCGGATTCCCTCCAGCGTCTCATCGGGGAGCCCCATCTCCATGGCGATCGTCCGGGCCAGGTCCGCCGACCTTTTGTGATGTCCCGCGGAGTGGGGGTCCTTCGTTTCGATCGCCAGAGCCAGGGTCCGCAGCGTCGCTCCCATGGCTTGACGCAGGGTATCCAGGGTGCGGTTCAGCCGTTCGTCCTCCTCCCGGGCATCGGTGACGGAGCGCTGCAGGGCTTCGGTCCGCTGCCGGACGGCCAGCGTCAGGCGCGCCCGGTGACCGACGGCGAGGGCGATCACCAGAGCGATCAGGAGGGCGATCACCGCGGCGGCGACGCGGAACCGGAGGAGAGGTTTCGCCACGGCCGCGGTCCACCCCTCCTTGGGCAGCGCCGCCAGTTTCCAGGATCCGTCGGGAAGGTCAACCTGGACGGAAACGGGTTCTTGATCCAGCACCTCTTTCTTGCCGTGCAACAGGCGGCCGGAGCCGTCCAGCAAGGCGATCCGCAGCCCCTGTTCGGAATCGAGACCCGACTCGGCGAGGATGGGGGGAAGGTCCAGAACGACGGAGACCAGCCCCCAGAGGCCGCCTTCCCGGCTGTAGATGGGCTGCCTTGCGACGAGTCCCAGCCCCCTGGGGCGAAGCGCATAGGGGCCGCTGACCGCGGTGCGATGTGTGCGGATCGCGCGCTGAACATCCACACGGATCTGCGGTCGGGTGTCGTGAAGAAGATCCTGCCCGGTCAGGGTTTCGGTGCTCGCAGTCGGGTAGATGAACTGGGTCACCCCGCCGGGGGCGATCGAGAGGCTGCGAATACCGCTCATCCCCTTGCTGAGCCCTGCACCAAAGGCGGTGAATTCCGCCTGCGCAATCGCGAGATTCGCGCTCAAGCGTTCTTCCACGAAGTTCCTGAGCGCCCTGAGGACGGCAATGCGGGTGTTGATTTCCGCGCCGAGAATCCGGCTCTGAACGGTCAGGGCTTCGGCGACCTGGGCACGCTTCTCGGCGATCAGCCGTTCCTGGAACCGGAGTCCACCCCACCAGCAGGCCGGCAGAAGAATGACCAGTGCGAGCAATGCGGCGATCAAGGAGCGGCGGCGCGGTCTTTTCTGTAACGAGGATGCAGTCATGGGCCTCAACGTCATGGTGGCAGGCTTGAAGAATCCCTGCGACCGGTTCTGCCTTCAACACCCGACCGAAAACAACCTTCCTGATGGTCGTCCGAAGCTTGTCCCGTGCAGGATATAGGTTGGCCGGATGCGCGGCGCCCGATAGCTCAAAGCCGGGGGCGCCTTTGCAGAGCGCCGAACGGCTCATGAAACGGGGGACAGATTTTAGATCTGTCCCCGAATCGCAGGCCGTGTTTCAAGCGGACTGCACGGCCGAAAACCTGTAACCTGTCATGTTTCGCGGTAAAATATCCGGTCGCTCTCCTCCTGTCAAGGATTAATCGGACTCATCGGGACCGTCACGTCACCGATGCAGCAGGGTCAAAGCCTCTTGCGTCCGGGCCAGGCGGAAAGGTCTGCGGGAAATGGACTTATCAGAGGGGATGTGTTATCAGATTTGCACCCGTTTTGTTCAACGACGGAACAACCAATAAGGAGAGAAAACGATGCCTACCATCAGGGTGAGGGGAATGACCTGCAAGCACTGTGTCATGGCAGTGACCAAGGCGCTGGTCGATATCGACGGAATTGGCGACGTCAAGGTGGATCTGGAGAAGGCCGAGGCCTCCTACACGGAGGAGAAGCCCGTGGACCCGGCCCTGGTCCGGGAGCGGATCGAAAAGGCAGGGTTCAAAGTTGCCGACTGAACCGAGCGGGCCGACCCTGAAGACAACCGTTTCCGTGGGCGGGATGAGCTGCGCCGCCTGCGTCCGCCGGGTGGAGAACGCCCTCCGGGAGCTCCCGGGGGTCATGGAGGTGGCGGTGAACCTCGCCACCGGCCGGGCGACCGTCTCGCACGCCGCGGGCTGGGCCGGTACCGAAGCGCTCCGTCAGGTGATCGTCGATCAGGGGTATGAGTTCCTGGGGGTTCCCGACGACGCCCGCGAGGACCCGATCGGGGCAGCCAGGATGCGGGAGATCCGGGACCTCCGGACGCGTTTCACCGTTGGCATGGCCCTTTCGGTCGTGATCTTCCTCGGCTCTATGCAGCACTGGTTCCCGTTTCTGATGGGGATCCCCCGCCGGCCGCTCCTGATCGCCCTCTTCTTCCTGACCACGCCCGTTGTCTTCTGGGTGGGAAGCCGGTTCTTCATCGGGGCGCTCAAGGCGGCCCGCCAGAAGACCACGGACATGAACACGCTGGTCGCCGTGGGGGCGCTTTCGGCCTGGCTCTACTCGTCGCTCGCCACCTTCTTCCCGCGGCTCTTCTCCGCGGCGGAAGTGATGCCGCACGTCTATTACGACGGGGCCGCCTTCATCGTGACCCTGATCATCCTCGGCCGGCTCCTGGAGGCACGAGCCAAGGGGCAGACCTCCCAGGCGATTCAGCGCCTGGTCGGGCTGAAGCCGAAAACGGCACGCGTCGTCCGCGCAGGCGTCGAGGCGGATATTCCCATCGAGATGCTTCTTCTGGGCGATATGGTCGTGGTCCGGCCGGGAGAGAAGGTTCCCACGGACGGGGTCGTGTTCTCGGGAAGTTCCAGCGTCGACGAGGCGATGCTGACCGGAGAGAGCATGCCGGTCGCCAAGGAGGCGGGGGCGGAGGTCTTTGCCGCGACGCTCAACCGCACCGGAAGCTTCACGTTCGAGGCGACGCGGATCGGTGCGGAGACGGCTCTCGCCCGGATCATCCGCCTCGTCGAAGAGGCGCAGGGTTCCAAACCCCCGATCCAGCGTCTCGCGGACAAGGTCGCCTCGATCTTCGTCCCGGTCGTCTTCGGGATCGCGCTTGTCACCTTCGCGGTCTGGTATTTCATCGTTCCCGACCCGGTGTTCAGCCGAGCCTTGCTCAATTTCGTCTCCGTCCTCGTGATCGCCTGCCCCTGCGCCCTGGGGCTTGCCACCCCCACAGCGGTCATGGTCGGGACGGGAATCGGTGCGGAAAACGGGATCCTGATCAAAGGAGGGGAGAGCCTGGAGAATGCCTACCGCCTGCGGATGGTCGTCTTCGACAAGACCGGCACCCTGACCCGGGGTGAGCCAGAGGTGACGGATATCGTCCCCGCCTCCGGGATCGAGCCGGCCGAGCTGCTACAGACCGCCTGTGACATCGAGGCGGTCTCGGAGCACCCGCTCGCCCGGGCCGTTCTGGAGCGGGCCAAACGGGATGGCCTCACGCCTGCCACAGTCATGGGGTTCGCAGCCGTTTCCGGCCTGGGGGTGAAGGCGGTCCGGAACGGGAAGGACGTCCTCCTCGGCAGCCGCCGTTTTCTGGAAGGGGAAGGCATCGACCTTGGCGGCATGGAAACGGCAGCGGCGAGACAGGCCGCAGACGGCAAGAGCTCCGTTTTTGTTGCGGAGGGGGGCAGGCTTCTCGGGTTCCTGGGATTCGCCGACCAGCCCAAGCCCTCCGCGGAGGGAGCCGTCGCCGCCTTGAAGCGGATGGGGCTCAAGGTGGCGATGATCACGGGGGACAACGCCGCGACGGCGGCGGGGATGGGAAAGTGCCTCGGCATCGACCGGATTCTCGCGGAGGTGCTGCCGGGCGACAAGGCCGCGGAGATCAGACGCCTCCGGGCAGCGGGCGAGGTCGTGGCCATGGTGGGGGACGGGATCAACGACGCGCCGGCCCTCGCGGCCGCGGACATCGGGATCGCGATCGGCGCCGGGACGGACGTGGCAATCGAGGCTTCCGACATCACGCTCATGCAGGAGGACCTCTTCGCGGTGCCGCGGGCGATCCGCCTCTCCTTCGAGACGATGCGGGCGATCCGCCAGAACCTCTTCTGGGCGTTCATCTACAACGTGATCGGGATCCCGATTGCCGCAGGCGTCCTCTATCCTCTCTGGGGGATCCTGCTCAATCCGGAGTTTGCCGCGGCTGCGATGGCGATGAGCTCCGTCTCGGTCGTCAGCAACTCCCTGCGCCTGCGCCGCCGCTGGCGCCGCGTCCTGGCCCGGCCCTGATTCGGCTCGAAGCCATCCTCACATTTTGGGGTAGCCGACGGGCTGTCCGAGCGTGATCTTCTGCTCAGGCCTCAGTTTCATCGCCTTTGCGAGCGCTGCTCTATCGATGGACGCCCGTACCACCGTGGCCAATCCCCTGGCTGTACAATAAAGGTACACATTCTCGGCGATGGCGCCCGTATGGGTCCCGGAGAACAGGATCTTGGTCTCCTCCGGGACATTGCTCATCCGGGAGTAATCGCAGACGTAAATCAGGTTCACCGGGGCATCCCTGGCAAAGGGTTGGGTGCCGGCCAGTCCGCGCAGATCCTCCGCCGCCACGGGATTCAACCGGTTGGCCTTGGCGTCGTAAAGATAGCAGCCCTGAGCCAGAATCACGTAGATATCCATGTCCTGCCTGTTGCTGGCCGTTGGCGCCGTGCGCCTGCCGTCGGCGCGGTTGATCCCGAAGGCTGCCCAGAGCAGTTCGGAAAGAATCTCGGCCGGCAGAGGCCGGGGACTGAGTTCCCGCGAAGAGGCCCTCTTCTGCAACAGCAGCAGCGCGGGATTGCCGTTGGTTTGAGGCTGAGGTTTTGAGAGCTGAATTGACTGCGGCTCGGCGGCCATGGCGATGTCGGGAAAAGAGAGGACGGCATTCCCGGCCAATAGAATCGTTCCCGTCGCCGCCGAAGCTTTCAGAAATTCCCTTCGCTGTATCTTGCGTTCCATGTTGACCTCCGTGTGTTTTGTTTTTTGACCTCGTCGAATTTCTAACCTTCCGTCGATGAGACCGCAAGAAAAAACTCCGCCGCCTCCCCGCGGATCGCAACGGAAGACGCGATTTCGAAGCGCTTCGGCAAGACCTCCTCCCGAAAGACCGATTCCGGCGAATATACGCGCGCCAGCATAAGCCCACATTTTCATTTGACATCCCTATGTAGACGATGCACTATCCCCAAGGCTCAAAGCATCTCCGACAAAGGCATCACTCTTCTTTTCAGAACGTCATCGTTCCAGGGCAATGGAGGTCAATCATCGTGGCTGCTTCCAGAAAAAATCAGGCTTTGACCGAAGAACTGGCTTCTCTGCGACGAAGAATCACGGAGCTGGAACAAACTGAAGCTGCGAGGAGTGATGCCGAAGCGCAGAAAGAAATTGGGCTGAGCGCATTGCAGAAGTCTGAAGAGCAATACCGGCAACTGGTGGAGAATGCTTTTGACTGCATTCTGTTCATGGATCTGGACGGCATGATCCGCTTCGCAAATCGTGCTGCGCTCGCCCTCGCCTCTCCGGTGAGCCTGATCGGCCTGCGGATGCGAGACATCCTTTCCCCGGACCAGATCAAAAGGCATGAAGAACTCCTCCAGACGCGAAAAGAGGGCGTCACCAAGGTCTACTCTTTTGAGTGGGATCTCTTCAGGCCTGATGACCACAGACACATGGTCATGGACGTGCGCTCTTCCATGCTGACTGAGAACGGGAAGCCGTCGGGGGTGATGATGATTGCCCGCGATGTGACCGATCAAAAGATCCGGGATGAGAATCTGCGTCTCAAAGAGGTCGAACTCCGGGCGGTTGTCGAATCCACGGGAGCAGGCATTCTCGCGGTGGACCATACGGGACGGGTCATCCTGTCGAACCGGAGATTCGCGGAGCTCTGGAATATCCCGCCCGTTTTGATGGGAACGGACAACGACGAAGCGTTGCTGACGTACGTTCTCGACAGTCTGGCCGATCCGGAGTCGTTCCTCGAAAAAGTCAGGAAGCTGTACCAGACGACCGCCGCCGACCATGACACGGTCCTGTTTAAAGACGGGCGCATAGTGGAACGCTACTCTTACCCGATCCTGAGTGACGGCCTCATCAAGGGACGGGTCTGGTCGTTTAGGGACGTCACCGATCGAAGCAGGGCGGAGAAGGCGCTCAGGAACAGCGAACTGCTGTTCAAGAATGCCTTTTCGATGAGTCCGATGATGATGGGCATCCACCGTCTCGGCGATCGCATGTTCCTCGAGATCAATCAGACGTTCATCCAGTACACCGGCTATCAGAGAGAAGAGGTCCTCGGCCATACCATTGGCGAGTTGGGCTTGCTGGAGCCGGTCACCTTGGAACAATTACGCAAGGTCTTTTCAGCAAAAAACACAATCGACAATGAGGAGATTCAATACAGAACCAAGACCGGAGAGCTTCGCGATGGCCTCTATTCGGCGGCCCTCATCGGGGACGGCGAAGAGAAGAAGGTCCTCGGCCTTCTCTACGACATCACCGACAGGAAGCGCTCGGAAGTATTATTGAAATTGCGGGAAGAGGAGTCCCGAACCCTGGCAAGAAGCCTTGAGGAAGCCAATATCGCCCTGCGGGTCGTCCTCGCCCGCCGGGATGAAGATCAAAAAATGATCGAAGAAAAAATCCAGGCCAATGTCAACGACATCATCCTTCCGTTCATCCGATCCTTGAATCGGGCCAACATGGAAGACCGGGATCGACACTATCTCGACCTCCTGGAATCCAACCTAAAGAGCATCCTCTCCCCGTTTGTGAAGAACGTGTCGGGGAAGTATCCGGGTCTGACCCCCAAAGAGATGCAGATTGCCGAGATGATCCGGCAGGGGAAGAATTCCAAGGACATTGCCGCCATGCTGGGAACATCCGTCGCCACGGTCAATACCCACCGAAACAACATCAGGAAAAAGCTCAATGTCAGGAAACAGAAGACCAACCTCAGATCCCATCTGCTTGCTCTCGTTTGACGTATTCATATACATATTTCATACATAATTATTCAATATTGACTCGATAACCAGTGATGATAGGTTGGCGCAAACAGGTCGTCTCCTTGGAAGTGTGCGATACGATACAAGAACAGACCCGGTGTCTACAGAGCCTGTGCGTCGAGGCGGTTCGGCTGATATGATTTTATCCGTAAAAGATGCGAAAGAAAAATGGTGCCCGATGGGAGGCACGGCTTCTCCGGGAAGGAACACGGTTGATAAGTGCATCGGCCCGAACTGCATGATGTGGTGTGTATGGTCTCCTCCGTCGGGAGCATCCTCCGGTGATGATATTCCTCGGATCTCCGGAGACGGAAGCGAACAGCCGGACGCCGAAGGGACAGGTTACTGCGGCCTGCCCGGATCGTACTTGAAGGAACGGAATTTTTTTTGTCGTATATAGACCGTCCAGCATCCCTTTAGTCCACCGCCATGCTGCCTCTTGGCCTCCTTGGAACTGCCCAGTGACGGGGAAGATGCAGAGAGCTGAAACCCTGGTCAGGTTTCAGCAGGGATGGTATCGGCGTGGAGAGGGGGGGAAAAGGCAGGATCAGAAATGGTCCTGCCTTTTTTTGTGGACTTCACGTCGTCATCGGACGGGCCCCCGCCGCCGTTGGGGGCTCGTCCGCATTGTGTCGTGGGAGGAGCGTGAGATCAGTTACGCCTCCTTTCCGAACTTGTCCTTCTCGGCGCCGCAGATGGGGCAGACCCAATCGGACGGCAGCTCTTCGAAGGGGGTTCCCGGTTTCACATTCCCGTCCGGATCGCCCTTCTGCGGGTCATAGATATAACCGCAGACCGTGCAGACGTATCGTGCGGCCGGAGCCGCGGCCGGGGCGGGTTTCTGCGGCGCCGGCTCCTGATAGGTAGGGGCGTTCTTCGGCGACTTCCCCCCCTTGACCGCGCGGTAATAGGCGTAGGTCATCGGCTCTCCGGCTCCAAGGACGTCGCAGTCGACCACCCGGCCGAGAAAGATCGTGTGGGTCCCGCAGTCCAGTTCACCCGCCACCTCCGCCTCGATGAAGGCGACGGCGTGGTCCGTGACGATGGGGACGCCGGTCGTTCCGCTCCGCGTGCCGGTCCCCTCGAACTTGTTGATGTCCCGGCCGCATTTGAAGCCGAAGAGTCCGATCATGGTCATCGGCGTCGCCTCTTCGATGATCGAGACGGCAAACCGCTGGCTCTCCATGATGCATTCATGGGTGTAGTTCTGCTTGTTGATGCTGACTGCGATGGTGGGGGGGTCCGCAGTGACCTGGAAAACGGTGTTGGCGATCTGACCGTTGAACCGTCCCTCCTTTCCGGATGTGACCACGTAGAGGCCGTAACTGATCTTGTGAAAAGCAGACTTGTTCATGGGCTGTTCTCCTCCGTTTGAAGTGGGTGGATGCCTGCGGACGGGCCTCCGATCTCGGGCGTCGCCGAAGGATCGAAGGGGTTCATCCGCATGGCAAAGGAAAAGAGATAGGGGTAATTCCCGCGCAGGTGCTGCATATAGTCCAGCCATTCCGCCATCAGGAGGCCGTAGGCACGCTTCATATCGACCGCGATGTGGAGTTGATCCGCCTCGGAAAGCTGCCGTACATCCTGCCGGGAGACGAGTTCCTCCGTCAGATGGAATACGGCCATCAGCAGGCCGGTAAAGGTATCGTGCTCCAGCAGGTTCGGGTTCTCCAGCAGCCGGAGCAGGAATTCGCGTTGGACGAGCAGGGTTTCGCGCATGGCGACGAGGTTCGCGCATTTCGAGTCGATCTTGCACTCATGGCTGAGGATGGTTTGCTTGGCCCGGGCGAACTGTTCCTTCGTCCAGTGTCCGGTCACGAAAAGCTCCCGGCGGATCTTCTCCACTCCGGGGTCGCAGGCGGCCAACTCGCCGAGCAGCCGCGTCCCCACTTCACTGAAGAAGAAGGCCCCGATCACCATGTTGAGCTTCTCCATGAGAGCCCGCTTCTCCCGGAGGCTCAGCACCTCGTGGATGATCAGGGTCACCAGCATGACCTCGATGAAGACGAAGGCGATATCGCCGATGAGGTAGAGAAGAATGTGGTGGGCGTCCCGGAAGATCGCATAGTGGATCCCGTAGAAGAGGGCCGACAGGGCGACCAGGATCACGCCCAGCTCGATCTGCCAGAGGGATTTCTTCATCGTTTCGGCCTCCTCAACTGCGCTCGCCGAAGATCCCCCGGCCGACCCGGACGATCGTGGCCCCCTCTTCGACGGCAACGGCGTAATCCCCGGTCATTCCCATGGAGAGTTCCTGCATCTCCACACGGGGTATGCGCTCGGCCGTGATCCGGTCGCGCAGTCCCCTGAGCGTTCGGAAGATGGGGCGCGCCTCTTCCGGATCGTCGAACCAGGGGGGCATGGTCATCAGTCCCTGAATCGAAAGGTTTGCGAGCGGGGCGACGGCACGGATCAGCGGGACGGCATCCGCGACCGGGACGCCGCTCTTGGTCTCCTCCCCCGCGATGCTCACCTCGATCAGGATTTTCATGACCAGACCCGCCTCCCGGGCGCGGCGGTCGATCTCCGCCGCAAGCTCCAGCCGGTCCACCGAGTGAATCATGTCGAAGAGGCGGACGGCGTACTTTGCCTTGTTGGTCTGGAGCCGGCCGATCAGGTGCCACTCGCACGCCTTCCCCATTTTTTCAAGCTTCCGCTTCGCCTCCTGAACGTAATTCTCCCCGATGATATCCACGTGGGCCCGAACGGCCTCGGCAATCCGTTCGTCGTCCACCGTCTTGGTCACGGCCATCAGGCGCACATCCGCCGGTGAGCGGCCCGACCGTGCGGCTGATGCGGCGATCACCTCACGGACCCGCAGGATGTTCTCTGCGACCGACATGATCATCTCCTCCTTGTTCAGCGGGGAAGGCCCCGCTGACGTTCACCACAGAGCGTCCAATTTTCCTACGAAACCGACCGCTCCTGCCGGCTGAACCGGATCGCCCCGGCGCGTTTCAGCGTTTGGACCACTTCGCACAACGGGAGGCCCACCACATTCGAGCAGGAGCCGCGGACCTCCCGGACGAAGCAGCCCCCCATTCCCTGAACGGCGTAGGCGCCGGCCTTGTCGTAAGGCTCCCCGGTCCCGGTGTACCAGTCGATCTCATCCCGCGTGATTTCCCGGAAGAGAACGGAAGAGGCCACGGCCTCCCGGATGCGGACCTCGCGATCCAGACGCACCAGACTGAAGCCTGTCACGACTTCGTGCTCCCGACCGCTCAGCTTTTCGAGCATCCTCGCCGCTGCCGCCGGTGATGCGGGCTTTCCCAGGAGTTCACCGGCGACGTGAACGATCGTGTCGGCGCCGAGAACCCAGGCATCGGGGTGAAAGCGGGCGACGGAGAGCGCCTTCTCCCCGGCAAGGCGCATCACATGCTCCCTCGGCGTCTCTTCGAGCCGGAAGGCCTCATCGATGTCGGCCGGCAGGATATCGAATTCGAGGCCCATGGTCTTTAAGAACTCGCCGCGGCGGGGCGAGGCGGAGGCGAGGATGAGTCTTCCCGAGGTGTAAATCTTCATGCGAGTTGCCCGATCTCCTTTCCCGGAAAAGAGGCGGATCCGAGATTCCTCCCCGATCGTACCGAAGCGCTCCGGAGCCGCGCCCGTGGCCAGGGCGGGAGGCCGTCCGTTTCGATGGCTGGGAATCACGCCCGCACGTCCGGCTGCTCGCGGGCTGTGCATCCGGTCCACGGAGTGGCCTTTTTATAGAGGAACGGCCTCGAGGTGTCAAGCCCGGCGGCGCCGGGATCAGGTCTACGTCAGAGTCGGCGGAAAATGGTCCGTGAGCGAACCTTTTGTGGAATTCGAAGAATCTGCGGAGCGCAGCGAAGCTCATTGATGGGGCGCCCGTCTTGGCGAGGGGGAGCGGCCGAGCCTTGGAACGGGCCGGCAATCCCACGGGTGAGCGGCGGGACCATTTCGCCGGCCGGATCACCGCGTACAATAAGAACATTGAGGCGGCCCTCTCGCCCGGATGCGGCGTCGGCATCATGGGACCCAAAAATTTCCGCTGGACTTTTTGCCGGCTCCGTCCTAGAAAACACGTGAATTTGTGTAAGGGGGATCGATGCCGAACGCGAAAAAAATCTTGCGGGTAGCCCTGCTGGCCGGTATGATCTGGATCCTGGCGCTCGCCGCTCCTCTCGCGGCGGCGGAAAAATCCTTTGAGCTGACCATCCCCGGTTGCACCGCCTGAGGCCCCTTCGCGAGGATAAGTTCTATCCTCAAGGGGAAGGACGGGATCATCCGGTTCATGAGTCCCGCCCAAAACCGGATGCGGATCACCTTCGACGACGGGAAGACGGACCCGGAAGCGATAACGCAGGCCCTTGTCCAGGGCGGCGTGGCCATTCCCGGGAGATCGACCCCTGAAACGGAGAGGCTCTATCCCCATCCGTAAGACGGATATCGTACCCTTCTCCTTACCCCTCCTGCATTTCGAAACCCGCAGCCTTCCGGACCATCGCCGGGCTTCCCGAACGACGACGCTCGGATCTCAAAAAAAATCATTACAGTTCTCCGCGAAAATACCGAATATACCATTGAGACCGGTCCGGAACTAAGGAGGCGGATGGTGAAACCGGCAGGTTCGTGGTGAAGTGCATCAAATGAGCGTTTTTTCGAGAGCCGATAAGGAGTGATGACCGGTGGCATATCTGAATAAAGACCCCATCGCGCCGACGATAGACAGACTGAAGAATCTCAAGTTCCTGGTCGTCGACGACTTCGTCAATTTCCGGAGAACGGTCAAAGGGATGCTGGCAAGCCTCGGTGTCGCGCATATCGTTGACGCGTTCGACGGTGAAAGTGCGCTCCTGCGGATGTCGACGGCGAAATACGATGTCATCCTCTGTGACTACAACCTGGGGCCGGGCAAGGACGGACAGCAGGTTCTCGAGGAGGCCAAGCACTTCAAGTATGTGAACTACATGACCGTCTTCATGATGGTGACCGCTGAAAACAGCATGGACATGGTGATGGGCGCCGTGGAATACATGCCTGACGACTATCTGATGAAACCCTTCACCAAGCAGATGCTCGAGAAGAAACTCCTGCATGTTCTGGGGAAGAAGATCGCTCTCAGAGAAATCGTGCAGACCATAGAGGTGATGGATTACGAAAAGGCCCTGAGCCTATGCGATGGAGCGATCGGCAAAAGCCCGAAACACATCGGTGAGGTCCTGCGGATCAAGGGCGAGATCCTGGCAAAGAGGGGCGATCATCCACGGACGGAGGCGTTCTACAAAGAGGTCTCTGCCATGGGCAAGATGCCGTGGGCGCTGTTCGGCCTCGGGAAGTGCCAGTATCTGCAGGGCCGTCTGGAGGACGCGCAGCAGACCTTCACCCTGTTGATCCAGACAAACGACAAGGTGATGGCCGCGTACGACTGGCTGGCCAAGGTGCTCGTGGCCATGGGAAACCCCAAAGAGGCGCAGAGTGTTCTGACGAAAGCGACCGAAATTTCGCCCCGTACCCTGGACCGTCAAAGGGAACTGGGCACCATCGCCCAAAAGAACGCAGATATGAAGACCGCCGTCAAATCTTTCAAGTCGGCGGTGAAATATGGCAAGAATTCCGCCTTCAAGGCCCCATCCGATTACACCGCGCTGGCCAAGGTCCTGGTGGATGCCGATTCACCCGAGGAAGGCCTCAGCGTCCTTGGGGACGCCCAGCAGACATTTGCGCGCGATCTCGGCGCAACGGTCGAGATCGGCCTTGCGGCGAGCCAGGTCTACCAGAAGCTGAACCGGCAGGAGGAGGCCAGGGAGTCCATCAATAGAGTGATCAAGGCAACCGGAAAATCGCCCGTGAAAGTGCCTGCCGATGTCGAACTCGAACTGGCGAAGGCCCTCATCCTGAGCGGCGACGCCCAGAAGGGCAAAGAGATTGTCCGGAAACTGATTCAAAGCAACCATCAGAATGAAGAGCTGCTCGCGGAAACGGCAAAGATGTTCGAAGGGCTCAACATGGCCGAGGAGGGCCAGGAACTGCTCAGCGCCGCCGTAGAGGAGGTTGCCGAATTGAATAACCAGGGTGTCAAGCTGGTCAAAGAGGGTGAGTTGGCCAAGGCGACCTCCTACTTCGACAAGGCCGCGGAAGGTCTGCCCGACAACACGCTGATCAATGCTAATGCCGCCTATGCCTGCATGCTCGACATGAAAAAGAACGGGAAGAGCACGGAAGGAATTCAGAAGGCGCAGAAATATCTTGAGGGCGTATACCGCAACGATCCCCAGTACAGGGATCTTCCCGGCCTGCTCATCGTCTATCGGGAAATTTCCAAGGAGCCGTTATCATGGATGACAGCGACACTTTAGCGTTTTCGGACATCCTCGCATCGACCATGCATGACGCGAAGAACTCACTGGGGATGCTCTACAATACGCTGGACACCATGATCAGCGAGTGCCAGCAACAGGGCTGCCCGGTCCAGAAAGACCACTTTCTGATTCAGTATGAACTGCGTCGGTTGAACCATAATTTCATCCGGATGCTCTCTCTGTACAAGGCCAAGAAGGCCAGCTTCCCCATCAACCTCGACTACCATTCGGTCCATGATTGCCTGGATGAGGCCATTGTCGTGAACGAGCCCCTCCTCACCTCCAAAGGGATCGATATCGAGTTGCAGTGCCCTGCCGATCTCTTCTGGTCTTTCGACCGGGAACTCGTCATGGGCATTCTCGACAGCATGTTGAATAACGAGTATCTGTACACCAAAGACAGGCTGATGGTGAGCGCGACAAGAGAAGAGGGGTACCTGATCATCCGGCTGGAAGACAACGGCCCGGGGTATCCGGATCGCTTCATCATGGACAGCCGCCTGAACGGAGGCTCCGCCGGAAGCCATGTCTCCTTCCTGACCGGCAGCACGGGTCTCGGACTGTACTTTTCCGTCCTGGTCGCGAGATCTCATACCCGAGAGGGGAGGGGAGGCTTCATCCAGACCCTGAACGGAGGAATTTACGACGGGGGGGTCTTCTCTCTCTACCTGCCCTAGTGGGCAGAATCCGCCAAAAGACTGTCCCTTCCTCAGAGATGGAGGTCGCCGCGCGCATTGTCCCGGCGGAAAAATCCGCTGACCCCGTTGTAGAAGGCAAAGAGCTCGAGGGAGAAGGGGATGTAACCGAGATAACCGGCGAGCGGCATCTCGAAGAGGTGAAAGACGTCGGCGTAAGGGATCCGGTAAACCCACTTCGGCCAGGAGTAGAAGTTCCACATTTCCCAGAAGAAACCGCAGATGAGGCATCCCGCGGCAAGGGCGATCACCGTCCGCCAGTCGCCTTCGGAGATATCGTCGAGGAGCGACCGGTTTCCCCGCCTCACGTTCCACGGCTCCAGAATGCAGTAGACCGATCCCCAGACCAGCGGGAAGAAGAGGTCCGGCCAGGCCAGCAGGAGGAGCAGCATGAGCCATCCTGCGGCCGACAGACCGCGCAGCACTCCAGGACTCTTCCGGATCACCGGTCCGGGTGCGAGCCGCCGCAGCCGTCCCCAGGTTCCCACCCACTCCGCCGTGCCGAAGACGGCGGGCATCACCGTGGAAAAACTGAGCGTGGAAAAGGCGGCGTATTCCCAGGTCGGGAAGTTCTCACCCCCGAGGTAGATCCAGTTCTGCGTCCGGAGATTGATGAGTTCGAAGAGCCACCAGGCGGTGGCCGATGCCCCCAAAAGGCCTGCCCAGGCGCCCGGCCTCCTGGTGAAGAGGGAGTCGCCCTTCCGCCAAAAGGCCAGGGCGTCCACGGAGAGGCTGTAACCGAGCCAGAGCGGGAAGAAGCACCAGTGGGTACGTGCTCCGGGGAGCGACCAGTTCAGGATCCAGAAGAGGGAGGCCAGGGCAAGACCGATCCAGCCGTGGAGCGGCCATCTTCCCGTTTGCGGCGTCTTCTCCCCGGACATCTGGACGCTCCCTCTTTTGTGAAGGCTTCGCACGAGGGGAAAAGAGTTCTCTGAAAGCGTTGCGAAGCCCGTGATCGAAGAGCTCAACGGCGGCACCGCCGATTACAGATATTCCTTCGACCCCTTCTTTTCGAGAAACTCGACGACCTTCCGGACATCCTGCGATCGTCCCCGTCGGCAGATGAGGAGAGCGTCGCCTGTCTCGACGACGAGCAGGTCCCGGACCCCGACGATGGCGACCAGTTTGCCGGGGCTGTGAACCAGGGAATCACCGGCGTCGACGCCGATGAAGGGGCCCCGGACGGCGTTTCCGTCATCGTCCTTTTCCGAGACCTCCCAGAGGGCATCCCAGCTTCCCAGATCGGACCAGCCAAACTCTCCGAGAACGACCAGGACATCCCCGGCCTTTTCCATGACGCCGTAATCGATCGAAACCGCTTTTTGCGCCGCATAGACTTCGCCTACGACCTCCTCCTCCCGTTCGGTTCCAAGCGCTGCGTGGATCTCCGTGAGCCCTTGGTAAAGCTCGGGCAGGAAGCGCGAGATCGCTTCCAGGATCGTAGCGGTCTTCCAGACGAACATGCCGCTGTTCCATAAGAAGCAGCCCCGCCTCAGGAATTCCTGCGCCTGATGGAGGGGCGGCTTTTCCCGGATGGAGCGGACCCGGCAGACCCCGGCTCCGGCGCCGGCCGGAAAAGGGTCGCCCTGCTCGATGTAACCGTATCCCGTCTCCGGTCCGGTCGGCCGGATGCCAATTGTCACCAGGGGGCTCCCCTCGGAAGCGGCCCGGGCGGCTTCGATGAGGGTGCGACGAAACGCCACCTCATCACCGATCCGGTGGTCGGCAGGGAGGACCAGCATCACCGCGCCGGGGAAGCGCCGCTCGACATGGAGCGCCGCAAGGCCGATGCAGGGGGCGGTGTTCCGGCCGACCGGTTCGATGAGGATATTCTCCGCGGGGATCTCCGGGAGCAGACGGATGAGCTCGGCGGCGTGGTTTCGGCCGGTGACGATCAGCGTGCGTTCGGGCGGAACGAGCGGCCGGATCCGGTCCACCGTTTCGCGGATGATCGCCTGCTCCCCCAGGATGTCCAGCAGGTGCTTCGGCATCCGCTCGCGGCTCCTGGGCCAGAATCTCACGCCCTTGCCGCCGGCCATAATGACGGCAAACAGCGTTTTTCCAGTGGAAGTGTCGATGGAAACGGTCATTCCGAACAGACCCTGTCCTTCCCGCTCTGTTTCCCCTGGTACATGAGTTTGTCCACCCGGTGAACGAAGGCCTTCATCTCTTCCTGCGGCCGAAACTGCGCCACGCCAATGCTCATCGTCACGTGGACCTCCCGGTCCGGCAGCGGAGAGAAATCCTCCCGCCTGAATTCGGTCCGGATTCTTTCCGCCGTGACGGCGCCGTCGGCGCTCGTGGTCATGGGAAGGAGGATGACAAACTCTTCTCCACCGTAACGGTAGGCGGTATCCGACTGACGCAGGCAGCGTTTGACCACCTGCCCGAGGCGCATCAGGACCTCATCTCCCTCGATATGGCCGTAATCATCATTGTAGCGTTTGAAGTCGTCGATGTCGAGAAGCATGAGGGTCAGCGGCTGCCCGTAGCGTTCCGCACGATCGACCTCCATCTTCAGCTGGTGATAAAAATACCGGGAGTTGTAGAGCTGGGTGAGATCGTCGACGATGCTGAGTTCGCGGTATTTCTTTTCGCTCTCCCGGAGCGCCTCCTCGGCCCGCTTGCGGTCCGTGATGTCGCGCGCAAACGTCAGCGCCGCGTCTTGATGGTCGTAGACGATCGGGATCGCATGGACCTCCACCGGTACGGATGATCCATCCAGCCGAAGATAGACCTGTTCGACGACATGTAGTTTCTTTTTCTCCCGGTAGAGGTCATTGAGGCGTTCCGTGATGGTCGCATGGTAGTCCGGGTGGAACCGGTCCATCAGGGGGGATCCGATCAGCTGCCCGGCCATTCGGGCGCCGAAGAGTTTCACGGCCTCCTGGTTCAGGTAGATGAACCGGCCGTCGGTATGCACGTAGATCGCATCGGGCGCATTTTCGATCAGGAGGCGGAATTTCTCCTCACTCTCTCTCAGGGTCTCTTCCGCCCGTTTGCGGTCGGTGATCTCCTCGATCACCCCGATCCTCAAAGTCGGCTGAATTTCGGAGGGATCGAGCGGGGTCACGAAAACCCGGGCCCATACGATGGTTCCATCCTTTTTGCGGTAACGCTTTTCCCAGGTGGTGTCGTGGGCGGTGCCGTTGCTGATCTGTTCGATGTGGCCGAGGTCCCTGCCGAGATCGTCGGGGTGGGTGATGTCATGGATGGACCCTCGCAGCAACTCCTCGGACGAGTAGCCCACAATTTCGCAGAAACGGCGGTTGACTTTCACGAAGCGGCTTTGGGTTGCGTCGACGATGACCATTCCCACCGCAGCCTGTTCGAAAACCGCCTGCAACTGCCGATTGCTGATCGAGGGTTTCCTTTTCACGGGGCGAGTATATGGAGAAGGGCATGGAGAGTCAAGGAGATTTTACCGCCAAAATCCCGCAGTTACGACAGAGATATGGGTTCGGGAGCGGTTGGAGGCGCGGATGACGGTCCTTCGCGTCTTGCCGATGTTCGATGAACTCATGGGGACGGCGACGGGCTTCAATCTGGTGGCGCCGGAACCGCTTTTGAGGTATGCAGAAGCCATGAAAGTGCTTCTGATTTCCGCCAATGCGACCCACGCCCCGCATCCCGTCTATCCCCTGGGTCTCGACTATCTGGTCGGAGCCCTGACGCCGCGCCACGAGGTTCATATCTGGGATGTGAATCTGGCCGGTTCGGAGGAGAGCCTGGAGACCGCACTGTGCCGTATCCATCCTGAGGTGATCGGCCTCTCCATCCGGAATATCGACAACGTCGACGCCGGGGCCGCGAAGAGTTTCATTCCGGGATACGAAAGGACGGTCCGGCTCATCCGGCGCTGTACCGGGGCCCCGATCGTGCTGGGTGGCTCCGGTTTTTCCATTTTCCCCGGCGAATTGATCTCCCGGCTGGGCGCCGATTTTGGCGTCGTCGGAGAGGGGGAGCAGATGGCTCCCCTTCTGGAGGCCCTCGAAACCGGGGCGGACCCGGCCGGATTGCCCGGGGTTGTGCTCCCCGGGGGGCCCGTCGGGGACCCGGTACCCTGGATGGGCGACGTCGACCGGCGGATGAGGTCCAGAGACGCTCACCGCCTTTTCTACCTGGAGCGCGGGGGGATTCTGAACCTCCAGACGAAGAGGGGATGTCCCTTCCGCTGCATCTACTGTACCTACCCCCATATCGAGGGGCGACGAATGCGTCTCGTCCCCCCGGACGAGGTCGCAAGGGAGGCGCGGCAGCTTCAGGAGATGGGCGCCCGGTTCCTCTTCATCACCGATTCCGCGTTCAACGCCGATGTCGATCATAGCCTGGCCGTTGCCCGGGCTTTCCGCCGCGTGGGTCTCACGATCCCCTGGGGGGCATTTCTCTCTCCCATGCGTCCGCCCGACGGCTATTACAGCTTTCTGGCCGAGGCCGGATTGACCCATGCGGAATTCGGGACGGAATCCCTCTGCGATTCCCAGCTTCAGCGGTACGGGAAACCGTTCGGCGTGAAGGAGGCACTCGCCGCACACGCAGCCGCCCGGCGAGCGGGGGTGAACATCGCTCACTATTTTTTGCTGGGGGGGCCGGGCGAGAATGCCCGAAGCGTCGAGGAGACCCTGAACCGCATGGAAGAACTGGATAAGACGGCATTCTTTCTCTTTTGCGGCATGCGGATCTTTCCGCACACACCGCTCTATGACCTGGCCATTGAGGAGGGGCAGGTCGAGCCGGATCAGGAGCTGCTCCGACCGGTTTTCTATCGGTCCGCGGGCATCGCGCCGGAGGCGATCGCCGAAAGGGTCAGGATGCAGGCGCGGGGAAGGGTGAACTGGGTCTGCGGCGACGGGGGGGAGACGACGGACCGGGTCGTGGCCCGGATGCACAGCCGCGGCCATGCCGGGCCGCTCTGGGAGCTGCTGCTCCGCTGACCCGGCTGTTGATTTTTCTTGACACTGCCGCCATGGGGACGGTAGTGGAGCGCGTTGAAACGGATGATAGGTCGCCGGCCGGAAGGCCGAGGGGATGGAAAAAGATGGCTGTGCGTTTCTTTCATGAGTGTATGCCCCTGCCGGAGAGCGTGCCGAGCGCAGCCGCTGCGGTGCGGTTTCCGGCCGATTCGGACTGGTTTTCGGGCCATTTCCCGGGCAATCCGATCGTGCCGGGGATCGCGTTGATCGCCTTGGCGGAGGAAGCGGTTGTCCAGCAGGAGCGGTGTGATGGTCGATCCGTGGCGATCGTGGGGGTCCGCCGTGTCCGGTTCCGCTTGCCCGTCCAACCGGAAGACGCAGTCACCGTGGAAGTGACCCGGGTCCCAGACCGGCAAGGTCCGGCCTATTCCTTTGCCATATGCCTTGCGGGCGAGGCGGTCTGCACCGGCATCCTGACGGCAGCCGTCGTTTCGCCCTGATCGTTCCGGCTGTGAATGCCGACCCGGATCCCGGTAAAAATTCCTTGACAAGCCGGGGGGGTTTTAACGAAAGTACCGCGTTGAACTGACCGCCCCGAGGCATCGGGGCGACGACCATCTGTTATGTGTGGGAGGTTTGAACTATGCCGGAGAGCCAGGAGACCCGGGAGCGGATTCGCCGGGTTGCCTCGATCATCATCGAGGAGCTCAAATTGGAAGAGATCACGCCGGAGACCTTTGATCCCGATCTGGATCTGGTGGACGAACTCGGAGTGGACAGCATGGACCTGGCGACCGTGGCCCTGGTCCTTCAGGATGAATACGGCGTCTTCATCGACGAGGACGACTATCCGAAACTGAAGACCGTCCGACTGATTGCCGAATATCTGGAATCCCGCCTGCAGGGGGGGAAGGGTAAGGATGCCTGACGATCGCCAAAGCCGCAGGGGTGATGCCGACTCCCGGATGGGAACGGACGGCCGGCGGTGGAAATTTTCAGAACTATTGACGAATCCGGCAGTGAAGGCCCGCTGGGAAAAGGTCCGAAAATACTTTTTCCTCCGGGAATCCACCTATGACATGAGCAACCGCTGCAATCTGCGCTGCGACGGCTGCTATTACTACGAGGGGGCAAAGCAGTTCGCCGAGGAGAACGGGGACGCCGGAGCGTGGCGGTCGCTCATGCGTGCGGAGAAAGAGCGAGGCATCACCTACGTCGTCCTGGCCGGGGCGGAACCCTCTCTGGTTCCGGGGCTGCTGGAGGTCTGTTTCGCCGAGATGCCGCTGGGCTGCATCGCGACCAACGGTGTCCGCCGCATCGATCCCGCGGTCGGCTACAAGGTCCACATCTCCGTCTGGGGAAGCGATGCGACCAGCCTCCGCGTGCGCAAAGCTTCGGCATTGCTGGACCGACAGATCGAGAACTACCGGGGCGACCCCCGGGCGGTGTTTGTCTACACCTTCACCCGGGAAAACATCGCAGAGGCCGAGGGCGTCGTCGAAAGGTTGACGGGGGAGGGGTGCAAGGTCACCTTCAACCTTTTCTCGTCGCCCGTCGGCTACGCGGGTCCGCTGCGTCACGACGCGGAGTCGCTGATGCGCACCCGGGAGGCGATGGGAGAGATGATGGCCCGGCATCCCGAGGGCGTGCTCTTTTCCCCTTACAGCGCCGTCGCCCACACGCAGGCGAGGGGGCTTCACGAACTGTACGGTTGCTCCTATCCCCGGATGAACCCTTCGACGGACATCGGGCTGGGACGTTCTTTCCGTCAGTTCCGGACCGACCTGACCTGGGACCGGAGCGCCGCCTGCTGCGTTCCCGATACGGATTGCGGCGACTGCCGGCATTACGCGGCGGGAAGCGCCGTCGTCACCGCCCGGCTCTACCGGCACGCGACGGCGCCCCGGCTCTTCAGGGCCTGGCTGGACTACGTCGACACCTATCTGGGCGTCTGGGTGATGGGATACGAAAAGGGGGAGAATCTCTGCGCGGAGATGGTTTCCCCCCCGGGAGAAGAAACCGGGAAGAGATGACGATGCAGACTGTCAGCACACTCTTGGATCATGACTGGTATGAGCGCTACAAGGCGATTTCCCGCCTGAACATCCGCAGCTCCATCTACGATGTGACCAACCGCTGCAACCTGCGCTGCAAGGGGTGTTTTTTCTTCTCCTCCGACGAGCACAAGGCGGCACCGGAAGAGGAGGATCTGTCGCGGTGGGAGGCCTTCGTGGAGAAGGAGCAGGAGCGGGGGGTCAACCTGGCCATTCTCATCGGCGGCGAGCCAACCCTCTATCTCGACCGCATCGAGGCCTTCTACAAGCGCCTTCCGACCTATTGCGCGACGAACGGCCTGATCAAGGTGCCCCGCGACCGGTTCCCCGGCATGATGGTGGGGATCTCCCTCTGGGGCGACGAGGCAGACGAGAAACTTCTCCGGGGGAAGGACGCCTTCGCCGTCTCCAGCCGGAACTACGCGGGCGATCCGGACGCCTATTACCTCTACACGATCACCTCCCGGCAGCTCGGCCGCACGGAGCGGGTGATTCGGAGAATCGCCGATGCCGGGCTCAAGGTCCACATGCAGCTTCTCTCCAACGACGAGGGGGTGGACGGATTCTCCTGGACGCCCGCTCAGCTTGCGGACATCCGTAGCGAGATGGATTCCATGCTGGACCGCTACCCCCAAACCGTCATCTCCTGCCGCTATTACCACGAGATCATCACAACCGGACGGATGCTGGGTCGGCCGTTTTCTTGGAGCGAATGCCCCTCCGTGACGGAACCTCTGGACAATCGCACCCCGCGCCCGAAGCGCCTCATCCGGTTCATCCGCTGGGCGGCCGATCTCAAGACGATGCACCGCTGCTGCACCTCCGCCACCCGGGACTGTTCGACCTGCAAGGACGGCGCGGCCCATATGAGCTGGGTGATGGTGAACAAGAGGGCGCACATGCAGTCCGCGGAGGATCTCCGGAACTGGATCGAGGTTTATGAGATGTTCGCCAAGCTGTATCGATTCATCCCCTGGTAACTTCGGAGGCAGCGAGCGTGGACAGAACTCGGCCCGTTATCCTCGGATATGACTGCGTATCGCCCCTCGGAACGGAGATGGAGGACCAGTGGCGCCGGGCCGCGGCGGGAGAGAGCGGCATCGCGGGCCTGACCCGTTTTCCCCTGCGCGCAGGGTTCCCGGTCAGGATTGCCGGCGAGGTTCCGGAAATCGACGTCACGCCTTATCCGTTCCTCAGGCCCCGTGAGATGGCCCACTGGACCTCTCCGGTCTTCAAACACGCGCTTCTGGTGGTCTATCGCGCCTTGGCGCGGTCCGGAATAGAGATCTCCAAGGAACTCTCCCCCCGGGTCGCCGTCACCTTCAGCTCCGCCATCGGCGGACTCGACGCCCTGATCGATGCGGACCGCACGCTCGTCGCTGCCGGGAAACTTCCCGCGCCCTTCATGAACCCCAACTCCTGCATCAACATGGTGGGCGGCAAGGTTGCGATCGCAACCGGGGCGACGGGGCCCATCTCCTCGATCGTCACTGCCTGCGCCACCGGGAGCAGTTCGCTGATCCTGGGGGCGATGTTCATCGCCCAGAAAATGGCCGATGTCGCCATTTGCGGGGCCGTGGATTTCCCCCTGGTGGAACCGATCGTGGCCGGGTTCGCGACGATGAACGGGGCCTACCGCCCGAAGGAGGGCGAGGAGCCCCCGAAGCCTTCGGCCGCCAGCTGCCCCTTCTCCTCTTACCGGCGCGGATTCGTCGTCTCGGAAGGGGCGGGATGCATCATCCTCGCCTCGCGCGAATTCGCCGCCGCCCATGGACTCCCCTTCATGATCGAACTGGCCGGCTGGGGCATGACCGCCGACGCCCACCACGTGGTCGCCCCGAACCCCGCCACCGTGAAGCGGTGCATGGAGGAGGCGATCCGCCATGCCGGAATCGACCCCGCAGCGGTCGACGCAGTCAATGCGCATGCCGCTTCTACGAAAATCGGAGACCGGGTCGAGGCCGATGTCCTCATCGAGGTGTTCGCCGGCCGGGTTCCGCCGGTTTCGGCCTCCAAGTCGCAGCTCGGCCACGCCATGGGCGCTTCGAGCGCCATCGAATCGATCTGGGCAATGGAGGGGATGCGCCGGGGGGTGATCCTGCCCACGATCAACCACCGGCCCGACCCGGAGATCCCCCTCGATTGCGTGGCCGAAGGAACCAGGCCCCTGGACCAGGAATTCGTGCTGAAGAATGCCTTCGGTTTCGGAGGGTGCAACGCCTCTCTTGTGTTTCGCCGCCTGGCCTGATATGAAGCCCCCATGAAAGCGCCACAGAATAGAAAGGTCTTCGTGATCGGCTACGGGGCCGCCACGCCGCTGGGACGGACCTTTGCCGAGACGTGGACGCGGGCCGTCGGCGGCGAGACGGGCTTCCGAAAGGTGACCCGCTGTGCGGTCGAGACCGTCTGCGACGTCGTCGGGGAGATCCCGGACTGGAATCCCCGTGAGTACGATTTCGTCGATGAGAAGGAGGCGTGCAACTGGAACGCCGGCTTCGTGATCCTCACCATGGCGGTCTGCCGCGAGGCGCTGGCCCATGCGGGCCTCACGATGAACGATGAAACCGGCCCCCGGACGGCCTGTCTGATCGGTTCGGCCATCAACGGGGCCGACGCTTTCCGGGCGGCCGCGATCCAGCTCCGCGACAAGGGTCCCCTCAAGGTCAGCCCTTATCTGCTGCCCAACCTCTGCGCCAACCTCCCCTCCGGCAAGGCGGGGATTCTGCTCGGTTTCACCGGGCCGATCTTCTCGCCCCAAGGGGCCTGCGCCTCGGGCAACCACGCCCTCGGCATCGGCGCGCGGATGATCCGGGACGGGGACTGCGATTTCGTGCTGGCCGGCGGGGTGGATACCCCGATCATGCCGGAGATCATCCACGGTTTCAACAACATGAACGCGACCATCAAGGTGCTGACCGGGGACCGCGCCTTTACCGATCCTGGACAGGCCTCCCGCCCGTTCAGCATTGACCGGAAGGGGTTCGTCCTCTCCGAAGGGGCCGGGGTCATCGTGCTCGCGGCGGAGGAGATGATCGCCCGCTATGGGCTGACGGCGCGGGCCGAGGTCCTGGGGGTCGGCTGGACCTCCGACGCCTACCACTTCACGAGCCCGAACCGCGACACGATCATCCGGGCGATCCGGGAGGCGATCGCGGACGCGGGGATTGCGCCTGCGGACCTCGGATACATCAATACCCACGGAACCTCCACGAAGAAAGGCGATCAGGCCGAGGTCGAGTGCCTGCGGGCCGTCTTCGGCAAAGGGCTTGCGAGGATCCCTCTCTCCTCCAACAAGTCCCAGATCGGCCACACCCTCGGCGCCGCGGCGGCCATCGAAGGGGCGCTCACGATCGAGGGGATGCAGCGGGGGATCATTCTGCCGACGGTCAATCACCGGCCCGACCCCCATTTCGACGACATCGACTGCGTGCCCGCTCTTGCGCGGAGGCTCAACCATGAACTGGCCCTCTCCAACGCCTTCGGCTTCGGGGGGACCAACTGCTGCATCATCTTTCGGGGGTGCTGACCATGAAACCGAAGCCTTTCCGCCCCGAAGCCTACGGCGAAGGCGGCCATTACGTCCGCGATGCGACCACGGGCCTCATCTGGCACCGCTGCCAGAACCGAACACTCTACGCCGACACCGACCGCTCCGCCTCCGTCTATCATGCGAATTACCTCCGCTATTTCGAATTCGGCCGCGCCTCCCTCATGCGCGACGCCGCCTATCCCTACCGGGAGATCGAGGAGAGCGGCTACATCTATCCGATCGTCGAGCTGGGGGTCCGGTTCAACGAGCCGCTGCGGTACGACGATCCCATGTGGATCCATACCCGGCCGGGTGTGCTTGAACGGGTGAGGCTCCGGTTTGACTACATCATCACCCATGCGGAGACGGGCGCCGACATCTGCCGTGGATTCACGCAGCACTGCGCCCTGAACGCCAAAGGTATTCCGACCGCTGTCGATCCCAAGACCGTTCATTTATGGAAAACCTTTCCCAACCCGTAGAGCAGGTTGCGATCCCGCTGGCCATTCCAGCGCCAGCCTATCTCCGCGACCACCACGTCGGCGGCCTTGCGGTCCTGCCGGCTGTGGAGGCGCTGCAGAACCTGGCGCGGTCGAAGCCCGCAGCCTGGAGCGCCGATCCCTGCCTGCAGGAGCTGGCCTGCTTTCACCATCTCCTGGCCGTCGGTGAGGAGACCCACGAGATCCCGGCCTTGCACGAGCATCTGCGGTACGCCGACGGCCGCTGCTTTTCACGGCTGACGACCCTCCGCTCCGGGGGAAATCAGAAAGTCGCCCGCCGGATGGAGCATCTTACCGTCTGGTTCATGCCGACAGGAGGGAAGGTGGCCGGGATCGCGGGGGCGCCGGCTCCGGGACCGGATGATGCGGAGATGCGCGAAGGGGCGGCCTTCGTCGTTTCTGACAGCCGCCTGTACGACGAACTGGTTCCTTTCGGGCCGGCCTACCGCAATGTTCGCGGCGGCGTCCTGCTCACCCGGGCGGGCGCCTCGGCCACCGTCTCCGGGGGGGATTTCCCGGAGGCCGAAGGCCCGCTGGGTTCGCCCTTTCCGCTGGACGCGGCCATGCACGCGGCGTGCGCCTGGGGGCAGAGATACCGGAGCCGGGTTGTCTTCCCGATCGGGTTCGACCAGCGGGAGATCCGGGAGCCGACCCGGACCGGAGCAACCTATCTCTGCCGCATCACGCCCCTGGCGGACGCGGGCAATGCGCTCCGTTTCGATATCGGGCTCTATGGCGCCGATCATCGGCCGGTCGAGGTGATCCGGGGGCTTACGATGCGGGACATCTTCGGCGGGAAGTGGAGCACTCCCGCCTGGGTCCGGGAGGGGGTGTAGGATGGCTGGAACGTGGCTTCTGCCGCTGGCCTATGTGGCCGGCTCGGCCAATTTCGCCATCATCCTCCTCGCTCTGCTGCACAAGGAGGACCCGCGGACGAAATTCAGCGGGAATGCCGGGACGACGAACGTCTACCGCCAGGCGGGCCTGGGCTGGGCGGCGGTCGTCCTGCTCCTCGACGTCGGGCGGGCCCTCGGGATCGCGGCGCTCGCCGTTTGGCTCCTGCCGGCCGCCTCGATTCCCTGGGCAGGAGCGTCCCTGGTCGCGGGGAACCGCTTCCCCTGCTTTCACCGTTTCCAGGGCGGCAAGGGGGTGGCTTCGTACCTGGGGTTTACCGCCTGGATCTCCCCCTGGGGCGCCCTGCTTTCGTGCTTCGTCTGGGTTGCCGTTTACGGCCTGGCGCGGATTCCGTTCATCGCTTCCTTCGTCATGGTCCTGGTCCTGGGGGGGGCGACGGTATGGGCGGGCGAACCGGAGGCGGTCGCCATTGCCGGAACAGTGGTCACCGTCCTGCTCATCTTCTTCAGCCACCGTAAGAATGTCGCCGCCCTGCGGGCGGAGAGGCGAAAGGGCAGGTAATGCGCATCGTCCTGGTCCACCCCGCCGGGTCCAACTGGGTCCCGGGCATGAGGGATATCACCGCGACGGCCAACCGGATGGCCCCGCTGGGGCTGCTCTCCATCGCGGCCTGCCTGGAGCGCGCCGGCCATGAGGTCTTCGTTCACGACTGCCTGGGGCCGCATGCGATCGCGGGCGTGAAGGAAAACGTCCGCCTCATCCTCGGGCATGATCCCGGAATGGTCGGATTTTCCGCGACGACTTCGGGATTTCTCGACGGCTGGGAAATGGCGTCTGCCGTGAAGACCGAGAGGCCCGGCGTCGTCACGGTCTTCGGCGGTGTCCATGTTTCCGCCTTGGGAAAGACACTCCTGGAGCGTTTCCCCCATATCGACTATCTCTGCCCCGGGGAGGGGGAGGCGACCCTGACCGAACTCGCCTCGGGGGAAGATCCGGCCCGGATTGCGGGACTGATTTGGAGGGACGGAGACGAGATCATCGCCAACGCCGCGCGGCCGGCGATTCCGGAGCTCGACAGCCTGCCCTTTCCCGCCTACGAAAAACTGGCCGGTTTCCCCCGGGGGTACAATCTGCCGCTCTTCAGCTACATCCGGTTTCCCGGCGCCACGATGATCACGAGCCGGGGCTGCACCTACCAGTGTTCCTACTGCGACCGCTCGGTGTTCAAGCAGGGGTACCGCTGGAACTCCCCGGCCTACATCTACGACCACATGCGCCACCTCCGGACCCGCTTCGGGGTCCGCCACCTGAACATCTATGACGACCTCTTCACCGCCAACCGGAAGCGGATCGCCGGACTCTGCGGCATGCTCACCCGCAATCCCCTCGACGTGCAGTTCAACTGCGCCGTCCGGGTCGGCCAGACGGACCGGGAGCTCCTCACGATGCTGAAGGAGGCGGGATGCCTGATGGTTTCGCTCGGCATCGAGTCGGCCGATCCGGAGATGCTCCGGCGGCACAAGGCCGGCGTGACGCTCGACGCCGTCCGGCAAACGGTGGAGATGATCCGTCAGGCGGGGCTCCGTGTCAAGGGACTCTTCATGATGGGGCTGCCCGGCGAGACGGAGGCGTCGATCCGCCGGACAGGCGATTTTGTCCTCTCGCTCGGGCTCGACGACATGAATATGACGAAGTTCACGCCCTTCCCGGGCGCCCCGATCTGGGAGACGATCCGGGAGGAGGGGACTTTCGTGGAAGACTGGCGCCTGATGAACTGCCTCAACTTCGTCTTCGTTCCCCGGGGCATCGTCTCCCGGGAGAGGCTCGACCGGCTGTACAATGAATTCGTGAAGCGATTCTACACCGATCCCGCCTGGCGGAAGCGCTTCCGGGGCCGCCTCTGGGAGCACCGCCACAGCCTCTGGCACATGGCGAAACACTGGCCCGATTTCATCGCCGCGCGCCGCCATTTTGAGCCGATGGCGGATTCCGAAACGTGAATTGGTGAAGAAATTCGTTATTCCGCTGTGATATCGAATGTTTTTGTGACTATCGTCCCATGGCTGTCCGCGACGGCGGCGCCGAAGTGAAAGGGTCCCTTCTGGTCGGGCTGGAGAGTCCAGGTGATCTTTCCCGACGCCCGGTCGATGGTCATGCCCGGCACGAGTGGAGGCTCCAGGCTGAAGGAGACCGGGCCACCTTCCGGGGAGACGCCGACCAGTTCCAGTTCGACGGGCTGACCGGGTTTTCGCACCTGGCGCCGGGCTTTGAGTTCGAGCGATGGGGCGGTGGCGTGGACGGCGACCAGCGGGCTCTCCACTGTAAAGCCATCAGTTGTGCCATCGTTGGGCGTGACGGCTACGGCGATCACGTCCCCTCTCTTGAAGGACGCGAGAATCAGGCTATCTCCCACGGCCTCCGGGACGATCCGGTCATTCACTTTCCACCGATAGGCGTAGGCAAGTTTTTTGGGGGCGGCCGGCGCAGGGACGACCTCCGCCTGGAGGCGGTCCGCGCGGGTGGGCCGGTCGGGCTGCAGGCGGACGGCCTGAATGAAGGCAGGCTCTGCGTCGGGCGCCGGGGTCTCCGGGAGGAGTGCAAATGCGGGGGCAGGTGCGTCCGGAAACGCTCCGGTTTCCACAGCCGCCAGGGGCGGCGTTCGCGGCGCGTTCCCCGGGCCGGGTGTCCACAGAAACCAGGCGGCCGCGAGAATCAGGGCCGCTGCGCCCAAGAGGACCCATAGCCGCCGGGGCAGCGCCGCCGCTTTTTGCCACGGCGTCTGCTTCCGGTCCATGATTTTGATGGTCTGCGTTGGTTTCATATCGTTTCCGGGTGGAAGAGATCTCTGCCGTCGAGCCGCATGTTAGCAGAACAGGCCGGCGTGTCAAGGAGTAGAGGAAGCTAAAATCTTTGTTGACTCCATGGCGATCATCATGCATTATGGGCGCCCAGCGTACAGGCGGCTTCGATCATGATGCTTTTTCCCAGCATGTCGAACGCCGGTGTTTTCCATCTCGGGACAATCACGATTATTCAAGGAGGGGTTATGAAAAAGGCATTGTTGATTTTTGCAGCATTCTTCATGATTGCGGGCTGGACCTCGACAGTCTCCGCCGCAGACGTCAAGATGGTTCTGGCAACGGGCGGAACCGCGGGCACCTACTATCCCTTCGGCGGTGCCATGGCCAAGATCTGGAACTCCAAGATCCCGGGGATGAACGTGACCGCTCAGGCGACCGGCGCCTCCGTGGAAAATGTCCGTCTCGTGAACAAGGGCGAGGCTGAACTGGCCCTCGTGCAGAGCGACACGATCGATTTCGCCTTCAATGCCAAGGAAAATTTCAAGGAGAAGTTGACCAAGATGGCGGTGCTGGCCACGCTCTATCCGGAGGTGATCCAGGTCGTCGTCCGCGGTGACAGCAAGATCGACAGCTTCGACGATCTCAAGGGGATGAAAATCGGCGTCGGCGCGCCGGGTAGCGGCACCGAGGCCAATTTCCGCCAACTCTGCGACGGCTACGGCCTCAAGAAGGAGGATGTGAAGGCCCAGTACCTCTCCTTCTCGGAGAGCGCCGAGCAGTTCAAGGACAAACATATCGACGCCTTCATCGTCACGGCGGGCATCCCCAACGCCGCGATCATGGATATCGGCTCGCAGCATAGCGTCCGGATCATCAACATCGCCGACGACAAATCCGCGGTCATCACCAAGAAGTACCCCTTCCTGAGCCCCTTCACGATTCCGGCCAACACCTACAAGGGCCAGACCAGTGCGGTGAAGACCGTGGCCGTGAACGCGGTCCTGATCGCCGGCACGGGTGTGAAAGACGACGTGGCCTACAACCTCGTGAAAAACCTGTTTGACAACCAGAGCGAACTTGCCGCATCCCATGCCAAAGGCAAGGAACTGAACCTGAAAACCGCCTCCACCGGTGTTTCCATTCCGTTCCATCCCGGTGCGGTGAAGTATTTCAAGGAAAAGGGCCTCATGAAATAATTGCGGAAGGCGCCGGGGATGAGCGAACGAACACCCCACCTTCTCTCCAATTGCATCGGACACATGAAAAAAGTCATGCCTTGGGCGGTCCTGTCCGTGATCGCCCTCGGCATGATCGCGTTCTTTTGTATCCCATCGCAGACCGTTCTGGTCGTCCGAACGGTCAAACCGGATAAAAACGTTCTGTGCGCACGGATGATCCAGGGAGAGGAGTGGATGATCTCCTACACCCACTCGGTCAACCGCCGTCCTGTTCAGGATTTCCTGCGGGTCGAGGGGAGCGGGCTCAGGATCCTCCGGTCCCGGTTCGACGCTTTCGGCGCTGGCATTCCGGAGACGTCCACGGCGGAAAATCCCCTCCGTTTCCTGCCAGATGGCCGGCTTGAATACACGGTCAACCGCCCGGTCCCCGAGGTGAGGATCTTCGTAGGGCGGGTGGCCGGCCATGTGCTGCACCTCAAAGGCCGGGAGATCCCCTTCACCTCTCTGGCCGAACCTGGAGCGGCCCTCCGGTTTTTTGTGGAAAAGCGGTCTTTGTATCAGACATTCAAAGGAGAGTGTTTATGGTGACGGAGAAGGATCGGCAGCAGGCAGATGGAGAGCCGACCGGGGAACGCGTCGGCAGCACCGGAGAGATGAAATCCGACGTCTCCCAGGAGGAACTGGAAGCCCTCCTCAAGAAGGTCGACAAGGAATCGACATTCCGCAAACTCGCCGGCTTCGATCACTGGCTGGTTTTCTGGATTGCCGTCGCCTTCTCCTGCTTCCACGTCTATACCGGCCTGTTCGGCATGCTTCCCGCACAGATGCAGCGATCGGTCCACCTCTCCTTCGCCTTCGCGCTGGTCTTTCTCCTCTACCCCATGACCACGAAGAAGACCATCAACAAGCTGATGTGGTACAATTACGTCTTTGTCGCCTTCGCGATCTACGTGGGAAGCTACATCACCATGAACTACACGCGGATCATGGAGGCCGGCGGCGAGTACAGTCAGATGGATTACATCGTGGGTGCCTGCGGGGTGCTGCTCACGCTGGAGGCCGCCCGCCGCGTCGTGGGTCTCCCCATCGTCGTCATCGCGTCGGTCTTCCTCATTTACTCCTATTTCGGCCCCTATTTCCCGGGATTCCTAGCCCACCGGGGGTACTCCATACAGAGGATCGTCTCGCACATGTACTTCACGACGGAGGGAATCCTCGGCATCCCCCTGGGGGTGTCCGCCTCTTTCATCTTCCTGTTCATCCTCTTCGGCGCCTTTCTCGAGAAGACGGGCATCGGCAAGCTCTTCATCGACATTGCCGACTCGATCGCCGGCTGGGCCGCGGGTGGGCCGGCCAAGGTGGCCGTGATCACCAGCGCCCTCGAGGGGACCGTATCCGGGAGCTCCGTCGCCAACACCGTCGGATCGGGCAGCTTCACCATCCCGATGATGAAGAAGCTCGGCTACCGTCCCGAATTCGCCGGCGCGGTCGAAGCGTCGGCGTCGACAGGCGGCCAGATCATGCCTCCGGTCATGGGCGCCGCGGCCTTTCTGATGGCCGAGTTCACCAACACACCCTACATCGAAATCGCGAAAGCGGCCGCCATTCCGGCCTGCCTCTACTTCTTCGGCATCTTCATCGAAGTCCACTTCGAGGCCAAACGGTGCGGTCTGAAGGGGATGAGCCGTGACCAGTTGCCCAAGTTCTTCCAGGTCCTCACGGAACGGGGCCACCTGTTCGTCCCGCTGATCGCGATCATCTACGTTCTGGTCGAGGGATACACGCCCACCTATGCCGCACTGATCGGTCTGGGGCTTTCCATCGTGGCGGGGATGCTCAAGAAGGCGACCCGGATGAGCCCCTGGGACATCATCACCGCACTCCAGGCGGGGGCCCGGGGGGCGGTGGGCGTGGCCATGGCCTGCGCCACGGCGGGGATCATCGTCGGCGTCGTCACCCTGACGGGAATCGGCCTCAAGATGGCCAACGGCCTGGTGGACATCGCCGGCGGGAGCCTGATCATGACACTCTTCTTCACGATGATCACCTCCCTGATCCTGGGGATGGGCGTCCCGACGACGGCCAACTACGTCATCACCTCCACGATCGCCGCTCCGGCCATCATCATGCTGGGGGTGCCGATGCTGGCGTCCCATCTGTTCGTCTTCTACTTCGGGATCGTCGCGGACATCACCCCGCCGGTGGCCCTGGCCGCCTATGCCGGCGCCGGCATCGCCAAGGCCAACCCATTCTGGACGGGGGTAACGGCCACCAAACTCGCCATCGGGGCCTTCATCATCCCGTACATCTTCGTCTACAACCCGGCCATGATCCTGATCGGCACCACCCCGTTTCTTCTCTTCCTGAATCTCGTGACCGCCTGCGGGGGCATGGCGGGCGTCGGCATCGCCATGATCGGATTCTGCTTTGCCGACATGAAGTGGTGGGAGCGGATCTGGTTCGCCGTCGGGGGGTTGATGCTGATCGATCCGGGCACGCTGACCGATGTGATCGGCATTGTCATGCTCGGGCTGGGCGCCCTCTACCAATGGCGGGTCGCCAAGCGGGTGAAGGCAGCCGCCTGCAGGGCCTGACGAGTCGGTTCATCAAGAGAAGTCCCGCATATTCGAGAGATCATGGAGGTTTTCCCATGGAACAGAAGAAAATCAGAGTCATTCATTACGGCCTCGGGCCGATCGGTCTGGCCGCCGCGAAACTCGTCCTCAAGAAAACCGATATGGAAATCGTCGGCGCCGTGGATATCTCCAAGGAGATGGTGGGGAGGGATCTCGGTGAGATCCTGGGGGCCAAACCCCTCGGCGTCCACGTCACCGATGATGCCGCCCGCCTGTTTGCCAAGACGCCAGCCGACGTGGTTATCCATACGGCCGGTTCGCGGATGAACCGGATCGCCGGGCAGATCGAGGAGATCATCCGCGGAGGCAAGAACATCGTCTCTTCAGGAGAGGAACTCCTCTTCCCCACGCCGGAGAATGTCGAAGCCGCGAAAAAGATCGACAAACTGGCCCGGGAAAAGGGGGTCACCGTCCTGGGAACCGGCGTCAATCCAGGATTCGTCATGGACGCCCTGCCGCTCACCCTCACCGGCGTCTGCGAAGAGGTCCGGGAGGTCCATGTCGAGCGCGTCGTCGATGCCGGCACGCGCCGCTACCCGCTGCAGCGGAAGGTCGGGGCCGGGATGGCGCCGGAGCTCTTCCGGCAAAAAGTTGCCGAAAAGGCGATGGGCCATGTCGGGCTCCGGGAATCACTTCTGCTGATCGCCGACCGCCTGAACTTGGCTTTCGACGAGATCCGCGAGGCTGTCGAGCCGGTCATCGCCGAAAAAGTCCTGAAAACGGACTACTTCGAGCTCAAACCCGGCGACGTCGCGGGCATCCAGAACATCGGGGAAGGGTTCCGCGGGGGGAAAAAGATCGTCAGTCTCGATCTCAAGATGTATATCGGGGCCGAGTCGCCCCATGATTCCATACGGATCGTCGGAACGCCGGCCCTGAACGTGCGGATCGAAGGCGGCGTCGCCGGAGATCAGGCGACCGCCGCGATCCTGGTCAACTCCATCCCGGCGGTGATCGCTGCGGCTCCCGGGCTGGTTACGGTCAAGGATCTGCCGTCTCCCTGGTGTCGCCAAGCCTAGAGGAAGAAGATGACCGAGGCATCGGCGGCCCTGTATCGCGCGAAGAGCGCCGGGCGAAACCGCGTCGAGGTCTGGGAGTCCTTCGGTCGGCTTGAGACAGGATGAGGAAATGCCCGTGAGAAAGGGGAACAGGTTTCGAATCTGTGTCCCTTTTCACGAGGATCAATGCAGGATCTGGCTCAGGAAGAGTTTGGTCCGGTCGTGTTGCGGGTGATCGAAGAAGATCTGCGGCGTGTTCTCCTCGACGATCTGGCCGAAGTCCATGAACATCACCCGGTGGGCTACGCTCTTGGCGAACCCCATTTCGTGGGAAACCACGAGCATGGTCATCCCCTCCTCGGCCAGGTTGATCATGACATCCAGGACCTCCTTGACCATCTCAGGATCGAGCGCCGAGGTCGGCTCGTCGAAGAGCATGATTCTCGGCTTCATGCAGAGGCTCCGGGCAATCGCGACCCTCTGCTGCTGACCCCCGGAAAGCTGCCCCGGGTACTTCTTCGCCTGCTCGGCGATGTGCACCTTTTCCAGATAGTGCATGGCCGTCTCCTCGGCCTCCTTTCTGGGCACTTTCCGGACCCAGATCGGACCGAGCGACAGATTTTCCAGGATGGTCAGGTGCGGAAAAAGATTGAAATGTTGAAAGACCATTCCCACCTCGGCGCGGATCTTCTCGATGTTTTTGAGGTTGCCGGTGAGTTCGATCCCGTCCACCACGATCCGCCCCTTCTGATGCTCCTCGAGCCGGTTGATGCAGCGGATCAGCGTCGATTTCCCGGAGCCCGAAGGGCCGCAGATCACGATGCGTTCCCCCTTGTAGACGGTCAGGTTGATGTCGTTCAAAACGTGCAGGTCGCCGAACCATTTATGGAGGCAACTGATTTCGATGATTTTGTCTTCAGCGGACCTGCCGGTTTTGATCGCTTCTCCGTTCATGACCTCTTTCCATCCTTCACGTGGAGTGGCCGTCCGCCTCAGGAGGTGTGCAACTCCCGTTCGAGGCGGCGACTGTAGTTCGACATCGCAAAGCAGCAGACAAAGTAGATCAGGGCCACGAAGAGATAGGCCTCCGGGCTGAATCCCATCCACGTCGGGTTGGCCAGCACGGACTTCGTGGTCTTGAGAACATCGTAGAGAGCGATGATCACGACGAGGGACGTGTCCTTGAAGGCCGTCACCAGGATGCCGACCGTCGGCGGAATCACGATCTTGAGCGCCTGGGGCAGGATGATCAGCCGCATCTTCTGTACGTAGTTCAGGCCCAGGGATTCCGCGGCCTCATACTGGCCCCGGGTAATCGCCTGGAGGCCACCCCGGACGACCTCGGCGATGTAGGCCGCCGTGAACAGGATGATCGCCGCCTGGGCGCGGATGATCTTGTTGACGGTCACCCCCTCCGGGAAGAAGAGGGGAAAGAGGACCGCGGACATGAACAGCAGGCTGATCAGCGGAACTCCACGGATCAACTCGATGTACAGGATGCAGATCGTCCGGACCGCCGGCATCTTCGATCTTCGCCCCAGGGCCAGGAGAACCCCCAGCGGATAGGCCGCGAACATCCCGAAGAAGGAGAGCATCAACGTCAGCGGCAGCCCTCCCCATTGATCGCTCTCCACCGGCGTCAGCCCCAAGATGCCCCCTCGCATGAGGATGCCCATGATCAGAAGTCCCGCGATCCAGAGGTATCCGAGCAATTTGCTCCAGTGGTCACGGTTCTGGCTGTAAAGCAGCAGGGTGACCAGCATGATCATGGCGACAAACGGTCGCCAGTGCAGTTCGTGGGGGTAGAAACCGAAGAGGATGAACCGGATGTTGGCCGGGATGACTGACCAGCAGGCGCCCTCTCCTGCGCGGCACTGATCTGCCGTGGAAAACCAGAAACTGTCGATGAACGCCCATTTTATGAACGGGGGAATGACCTGATACAGGAAAACGAGCATGATGATCGTCAGGATGGAATTGAAGACACCGTTGAAGAGGTTCATCCTGATCCACTGCACCCAGCCGACATGGATGACGGGCGCCTTCGATTCCTCCGTCTGCATGATGTTTTCTTCCGATGGAGCCATGGCAATCTCTATCTTTCCACGAGGGCCATTTTCTTGTTGTACCAGTTCATGAAAAGCGACGTGAGCAGGCTGAAGCAGAGATAGACCGCCATGATGAGGGAGATCCCTTCGATGGCCTGCCCGGTCTGGTTGATGGTCGTGCTGGCCACGGAGACGAAGTCGGGAAACCCGATCGCCACGGCAAGCGAGCTGTTCTTGGTCAGGTTCAGCATCTGGCTGGTCAGCGGCGGGATGATGACCCGGAGCGCCTGGGGCAGGATGACCAGGCTCAGGACCTGACCCGGTTTCAGCCCGATCGCCATCGCCGCCTCCGTTTGACCCTTGCTGATTGCCTGAATGCCCGACCGGACGATTTCCGCGACAAAGGCGGCGGTGTACAGGACCAGCCCCAGGAGCAGGGCGGCGAATTCAGGGCTCAGGCTCAAACCGCCCGTGAAATTGAAACCCCGGAGTTCCGGGACGCTCATCCGGAGCGGGGCTCCGGCCAGCAGCCAGACCGCGAGCGGAAGCCCGATCACGATCGCAAGCGACAGCGTCCATACGGGGAAGGACTCTCCGGTGGACTCGCGGCGCTTCCGGGCCCACCGCCGCAGGAAATGGACCGCGATGCAGCCCACCGCAAAGGCTGTGAGCACGTACGCATAGGCAGGGTCCCATTCGGGCGCCGCGAAAACCAGGCCCCGGTTGCTCATGAAGACGCCCTTCATCGGTTCGATGGCCTGCCGCGGCGCAGGCAGGATATCGTAAAAGAAGGAGTACCAGAAGAAGAGCTGGAGCAGGATCGGGATATCCTGCATCACCTCGATGTACACGGCCGCCAGCTTCGATACGAGCCAGTTTTTCGAGAGCCTGGCGATGCCCATGAAGGTTCCCAGGATGATCGTGAGGACGATGCCGATGAAGGCAACCTTGATCGTGTTCAGGACCCCGACCAGGAGCGCCCTCATGTACAGGTCTGCGGCGGAATAGGGGATCAGGGATTCGCCGATTTCGAAAGAGGCCTCCTTGGCCAGAAATCCGAACCCGGTCGCGATCGATTGCCTTTTCAGATTATCTACGGTGTTGTTGAAGAGATACCAGCCGAGCAGCCCGACGAAGCCGAGCACCGCGACCTGGTAGAGGATCGCGCGCACCTTCGGATCGTTGATCCAGGCGCCCTTCTGCGGGGCAGGCCCTGTGGGAAATGCAAGATCGCCTGGATTCATGGTTCTCCGGCCGGAACGTGAGAAAAATTAATCATCTGCCTGACGGGGAAAGAGCAGTAGCCGCGCCGGCGGCTGACGGCTCCGGGAGCGTTCATCCCGCCGCCAGCCGCATGCGATCAGCGGATAGACAAAAGCCGTCTCCTACCGGAAGGGTGGAGAATACATCAAACCGCCGTTTTTCCAGAGGGCATTCAGGCCGCGCTCCAGTTTCAGCGAGGTGCCCTTCCCGACGTTCCGCTCGAACACCTCAGAATAGTTGCCGACCTGCTTGACGATATTGTAGGCCCATTTTTCGCTGAGCCCGAGCGCCTTGCCGTTGCCGGGCGTCACGCCCAGGAAACGCTGGATCACGGGATTCGTGCTCTTGAGCATCTCGTCGACGTTTTTCGACGTGATGCCGAGCTCCTCCGCCTCGATCATGGCCAGTACGGAGTAGTTGACAATGTCTTTCCACTGGTTGTCGCCATGGCGTACCGCCGGAGCCAGGGGCTCCTTGGAGATGATGTCGGGAAGGATCACATAGTCGTCGGGTTTCGGGGCCACGGCCCGAGCCCCGGCCAGCTGGGAGGCATCGGAGGTCAGCACGTCGCATCGGCCCGCGAAAAAGGCCTTGGCCAGTTCTGCCTGGTTTTCAATGACCACCGGCTTCATCTTCATTTTGTTGACCCGGAAGAAATCGGCGACGTTGAGTTCCGTCGTGGTGCCGGGAAGAACGCAGACCGTCGCACCGTCGAGCTCCTTGGCTCTTTTGATATTCAACTTCTTGGGGACGAGAAAGCCCTGGCCGTCATAGTAGTTGACCTGGGCGAAGTCGAGCCCCAGCTCCGTGTCACGCCCGAGCGTCTGCGTGGCATTGCGGCACAGGACATCGACCTCTCCCGACTGGACCGCGGTGAAGCGCTGCACCGCGGTCAGGGGAATGAATTTGATCTTGTTGGCATCGCCGAAAACCGCCGCTGCGATGGCACGGCCGGTATCGACGTCGAGCCCCCTCCATACACCCTTTTCATCCGGCTTTCCGAAGCCGAAAAAATCCCCGTTGACACCCACCTGGACAAAACCCTTTGCCTTGACATTGTCCAGGGTCGGCCCTGCGAAAGCGATACCGGACAATGCAAAGACAACGGCCACAGCCAGCAATCCTGCCTTTGATAGCTTCATCACCTTCTCCTTTTTTGGTTGATCGTTGATCCAGTTGAATTGCGCTTTTCTGAAAAAAAACCTTGGGCGGCGATTCTATCCTTCATCTGCGCCGAAATGTCAACAGGATTTTACGGGGGAATCGATTCCCAACCCCTCCTTGCCGCCGCCCGGGATTTCTGTTATGAGGTTCGCGAGGAAGGAGTGGGTATGGACATCGAAGCGCTGATTCCCCACCGCGGCCGGATGCGGCTGATCGGTGAGGTCCTGGCCGTAGATGAAGACAGCGCCGCGACCGCGTCTGCGGTTACGGACGCATGGCCGCTCTATTGCGACGGGTCGGTCGATTCACTCGTGACGATCGAAATCGTCGCCCAGACGGCGGCCCTGATCGAGGGGTGGAAGCGGCAGCGATCCGGCAGGAGCGGGACCAAGGGGTGGCTCGTGGGAGTGAAGTCGGCCGATTTCCGCCGGCCGCGGATTGCCCTGCCCGCCACGCTATTGACCGAGGTCCGGAGGAATTACGCCATGGAAAGCTATGCCGTTTTCGAGGGAACGGTACGCCTCGGGGACGAGGTGGCGGCCGTCGTGACCATCCAGGCCTTTCGCCCGGAAGAGAAAGGATGAGGGGGGCGGCATGGAACTGATTCCCTATCAGGAGGAGCACCGCATCTTCCGGAATACCCTGCGGGCGTTTCTGGCCCGGGAGATCGTTCCCTTCGTCGAGGAGTGGGAAGCAGAAGGGATCGTCCCGCGCAGCGCCTGGAAGAAGATGGGCGAACAGGGATTCCTCTGCCCGGACGTTCCTGAGGCTTACGGAGGAGCAGGGGCGGATTTCCTCTACACGGTCATCGTCGTGGAGGAGATGACGCGCACCAACCATTGCGGCCTTTCCGCCCGGCTGCACAGCAACGTCGTCGTCCCTTACATCACCGCCTTTGCCACCGAAGAGCAGAAGCGGTACTATCTCCCCCGCTGCGTTTCCGGGGAGTGCATCACGGCGATCGCCATGTCCGAACCTCAGGCCGGGAGCGACCTGGCCGCCATCCGGACAACGGCCGTGGAAGCGGGGGATGAATTCATCCTGAACGGCCAGAAGACCTTCATCAGCAATGCGATCAACGGCGACCTCTTCGTCGTGGCCGCCCGTGACCCGGCCGTGGACGACTCCCATGCGGCCATCGATCTCTATCTCGTCGAGGCGGGTACGCCCGGATTCGTCAAGGGGAGACGGCTTGACAAGATCGGCTGGCGGAGCCAGGACACCGCGGAGCTTTTCTTCGAGGATTGCCGCATTCCCAGAGCCAACCGGTTGGGCGAGAAGGGGACAGGGTTCGGGAAACTGATGCGGAACCTGCAGCCGGAAAGGCTGGTGCTCGCCATCAGCGCCGTTGCCGCGGCGGAGATGGTCTTCGAGATGACCGTCGCCTACTGCCGGGAGCGGAGCGCATTCGGCAAGAGCCTGAACCGGTTTCAGCATGTCCAGTTCGAACTGGTCGAGATGGCGACCGAGATCCGGCTGGGGAGGACCTTCGTCGACAGGCTCATCTGTGATCATCTGCGGGGCGGCGACGTCGTGACCGAGGTCTCCATGGCCAAATACTGGACCACAGAGATGGCTTTCCGGGTCGCGGACCGCTGCCTGCAGCTCTTCGGCGGCTACGGATACTGCGAGGAATACCCGATCGCCCGGGCGTGGCGGGACATCCGTGTGACCCGCATCCTGGGGGGGACGAACGAGATCATGCGGGGGATCATCGCCCGGCGTCTGGGCCTGTAGGAGAGATGTGAATATCATCTGTATATGGAAGGGGTTCACATGGAAGCGCTCATAGCGGAATTGAAGATCAGGATCATCGAGACCCTCTCCCTGCTGGACGTCACACCGGCAGATATCGGCGACGAAGACCGACTCGTGGGGGGGGATTTGGGAATCGATTCCATCGACGTGTTGGAACTCGTGCTCATGCTGGAGAAGGATTACGGTGTGAAGATCGAGAACAAGGAGATGGGTGTGCAGGCCTTTGCCTCTGTCCGGGCGCTGGCCGGATTCGTTCAAAAGAATCGATCGAAGTGAGGAAGACCCGATCGCGTGCAGGTGCCTTCCATGGAAGCAGAGAAACCTTTTGACGCGCTGATTCTCGGTTCCGGAATCGGGGGGCTTTCGACCGGGATCATCCTCTCCCGGTTGCACTGGCGCGTGGCCGTCATCGAGAAGAACCCCCTGCCGGGGGGACTGATGCGCGGCTACGTCCGGGGTGGCTTCGACTGTCCGGTCGGGGTGCACTATTTCGGGTCCTACGACACGGGTCAGCCCCTCCGGCAGATGTTCGATTATCTGGGGGTCACCGAAGCGGTTGCGGCGGAGAAGATGGGGCAACGAGGCCCCATCGACCGCTATCTTTTCGATGATTTCGCATTCGACCTGCCCGAAGGGATCGACGCTTTTGCCGCAGCGCTGGAGCAGGCCTTTCCGGAAGATCGCAGGCCGATCGCGGCGATCATCGAAAATATCCGGGCAATGGCGGATCTGCAGAATTCGTGGGCGCTCTTCGCCTCGACGACGCTCCCCTTCACCGACGCGGATCTCTTCCTGCCGCTGTCGCTTTACCTCGCCAAGCTGAACTGCTCGCCCCGGCTGCGGAGTGTTCTATCGGTCACGTCGAGCTGGATGGGGCTTTCGGAGCACGAATGCCCGGTGATTTACCACCATCTGGCCCTCGCCTCCTACCTCTCGTCCGCCTGGCGCCTCAGGGGATGCGGATCGGAGCTCGCGGAGGCCTTTGCCGCCCGGTTTGCGGGAGTCGGGGGGCTGCTGATCTGCCACGATCCCGCCGTGCGAATCCTGACCGACGGCGGCACCGTTTCCGGGGTGAGGCTCGCCTCGGGAAGGGAACTTGCGGGAGCACGTATCGTGGCGGCCATTCACCCGAAGAAGGTCCTCTCGATGCTGCCGGAAGGGAGCGTCGCTCCCCGTCAGGCGCGGAGGATCCGGGACCTTGCCGAGACAGAAGGGCTCTTTTCAGCTTATGCTTCCCTGGATGCCCGGACCCAGCCGGAGCTGCCTCACAACGTCTACCGGTTGCATACGGACCCGGAGGGATGGATTTCGGGCGGCGTGTTCCATCAGCTCCGTGCCGGCGGGTCACGTGCGACCCTGCTCACGATGATCACCAAGAGCCCTTTTTCCGAATGGCGCCGGTGGGAGAATACGACCACGGGGCACCGCGGCGAGGAGTATGCAGCGGAAAAGAGGCGCCGGGCCGGTCTCCTGCTTCGGCAGGCCGGGGAGATTTTCGGGTCTCTCGGGGGAGCGCAGATCATCGATGCCTATACCCCGCTGACCCTCCGGGACTGGGTCGACAGCCCCTGCGGATCGCCCTACGGCGTCATGCGCTCGGCGCAGCAGCTGTCGATCGTTTCCGCACTCCATCGCAAATCGCGCAACGGACTCTTCTTCGCGGGACAGAACGCGATCGCGCCGGGGATTCTGGGGACCGTCCTGGGCTCCTTCTACGCGGTCCGGCAGATGATCGGCCATGACCGTTTCGCCGCAGAGATCCTGGAAGAGCTTCGCAACGGTCCGGGAAAACAGGGATGAAATGAGCAACCAGCCGGGCGCCCGGACAGAAGAGCTCCGCGACTTCGCGATCACGATCCTCCTCTGGATCTGCTACATCCTGGGATATCTCGTCCTGTTCCTCCCCCTCTGCCTGTGGGTGGCCCTCCGCTGTCCGGACAGGAAGGAGGAGACTTTTCAAAGGGTGAACTGGCAGCACCACCGTCTTTTCTTCTCCCTGCTGCGGATCCTGGTCCCCACCGTCCAATGGCGTGTATCGGAGGAGGTCAGAGCCCTCCGTTCCTGCGTGATCGTTGCCAACCATCTCTCGTTCCTCGACCCGATCCTCTTCATCTCCCTTTTCGAAAAGCAGAAGACCATTGTCAAGAGCGACTACTTCCGGCTCCCGGTCTACGGTTGGCTTCTGAGAGGGTCCGGATACATCCCCTCCACGGCGGAGGGGTTCTTCGCGGTCAACATGGTGGACCAGATCAAAAAGATGGAGGCGTATCTGGCCGCCGGCGGCAACCTCTTCATCTTTCCGGAGGGACACCGCTCCCGCACGGGACGGATCGGACCGTTCGACAGCGGTGCATTCAAGATCGCCCGGCTCTGTCGTGCGGCCCCTATCTGCGTGGTCCGGATCCGTAATACCGGGAAACTTTTCCCCCCGGGGAAGTTTCTGTTCAATACGCGCGACGCGATCGTCATCGAGGTGGAACTGGCGGGCCGCATCGAGCCGGATTACGAAGGCAGCGCCTTTTCCCTCTCCGGTCTGATGGACGAGGCGCGGGCGTTGATGGAGGGAAAAGTGGTTCAATGAAAGTGGTGCTGATCTCCATGCCGGACGCGATCCCGATCGTGATCCATGAGATGGCCCTGCACATGCCCAACCTCGGCATTGCCAGCATCGGTGGGAATCTCGACCGGGGCCACGAGGTCTATCTGATCGACCTGGTCCGGAAAAGGCGGAACGTCGCCGCCTACCTGGAGAAGACCCTGAAGAGAATCCGCCCCGATCTGATCGGCCTCTCCGCGATGACCTGGCAGTTTCCGACCTGCCTGACCGTGGTCCGGTTCATCCGGGGAATCCTTCCGGATGTCCGGATCGCGATCGGAGGATACCATGCGACCTTGATGCATGGCGAAATTGCGGCCTCCCCGGAATCGGAGGTTATCGATTTCATCGTCCGGGGGGAGGGGGAAGAGCCCTTCCGAAGGCTCGTCAATGCCCTGAGCGGGGGGGACCGGCTGGAGGCCATCCCGTCTCTCTCCTACAGGCGGGACGGGCAGTGGGTCCACAATGAACGGGGGGGGATCTGCGACCTGGCCCTCCTCAAACCGCCCATTCGCGATCATCGGCGCCTGACGGGCGGATACCACTTCATGTATTCGAAAATCGAGGTCATGGAGACCTCCCGCGGATGCACCCGGAGCTGCAATTTCTGCAGCATCAGCCATATGTACGGCCGTTCCTACCGGACCTACCCGATCGAGCGCATCCTCGCCGATCTGGACGACATCTATCACCGCCGCAAGACGCGGATGATCTTCATCACAGACGACAACATGGTCTTGAATCCGAAGTGGGTGGTGACGCTCTGCGACGCCATCATCGCCAAGAGGTACCGAAACCTCAGACTGATCGTTCAGGCCGATTGCGTGTCGGTGGCCAACAACGAAGCGATGGTGGCCAAAATGGCGGAAGCGGGGTTCCGATCGCTTTTCCTGGGGATCGAAAACGCTTCGAACCGAAACCTCCGAACGATCGAAAAGGGCGACATCGGAACGGAGGCGAAACGGGCCGTCGAGATCTGCCACCGCCACGGCATCATGGTGATCGGCGGCCTGATCTTCGGAATGCCCGACGACGACGAAGCGGCGATCGGTCAGAATTATCAATTCTTCAAAGATCTCGACGCGGATGTTTCGTACTGCCAGATCCTCACCCCCTATCCCAAGACGAGGCTCCGGGAATTTCTGCTGGCCGAAGGGCTGGTCACCAACCCGGACCGTTATGAACGGTACAACGGCCTCTGGGCCAATGTGAGGACCAGGCATCTGGAATCGGATGCACTCCAGTATGCTTTCTGGTACCATCGGCAAACCACCATGGGGTGGTGGAAGCCATCGGCGTTCGCGGAGCGGAACGGCAAGGCATGGACATCCCTTTGGACGCATCTGGTCAAGCCGATCATGAAATTTTTCGTCGAGCGGCAGACCCGCCGGATCGGCTGGGAGGTCCGGTACCGGAGATATCTGGACCGCCTGGAGCGGATGAACCGCTTTCGCGGCCTGGAAAGGCGTCGATAAGTAGGGCTTGATATGGCTGCAAATAACGTCTATAAGCCCCCGGTATGCGGATTGCAGACAGGGTATCGAAAACGATAGGATGCAGATGACCAGAGAAGAGATTGCAGAGGAGATCCTCACCATTTTCAGACGCGAGTTCGAGATCGAAGCCCCTGGCTTCGACGAAGATCTCCGCGAAACTTACGAGTTCGACAGCGTGGATGCCATCGAACTGCTCATCGGAATCGAACGGTTTCTCCGGTCCGAACTGACCCATGACGAGAAGAAGATGGCCATGGAGATCCGGACCATCAACGATATCGTCGACTATGTCGAAAAACTGGTCCGGATTCGGGAGCAAGCGCATGCGTAACGCGACGGTTTGGCACTTCGCCGTGCCGATCAGGAGCAAAAAGAGGGGAGCCCCCGGGCGATGAAGGGAAGAAGAGTCGTTATTACGGCTTGTTCGGCAATTACGCCCATCGGCCACACGCGCGGAGAGATCGTGGAGAGCCTCCGGCGGGGCGTCTCCGGCGTCAAGCCCCTCAGAGAGGACCACCTTCTGTCCAGGCTCATCCACTCCCAGGTCTTCGGGACGGTGGACTATCCGGTGGAGTTCGACTTCCGGCGCACGCACCGCAAAACCATGGGTCCCGTGGCCTATTACGCCTGTCAGGTGGCCAAGGAGGTCCTCGGCCAGGCGGGCCTGCCGCCGGAATTCGTGACCTCCGGCCGGTTCGGCGTGGCCTTCGGCTCCACGCACGGCAGCCCCACGGTTCAGCGGGAGATCTACAAAACCTTTTTCAGCGGGGAGCATTCGGAATTCCTTGCGATCGGCGCCGTCGATTACCTCAAGTCCATGGTCCACACGACGGCCGTGAACATCACGAAGATGTTCGGCATCACCGGACGGGTCATCTCCTCCTCCACGGCCTGCACCACGAGCAGCCAGTCCATCGGTTTCGGCTACGAGGCCGTCAAGTACGGCATGCAGGATGCGATGCTCTGCGGCGGGGCGGATGAGTACGATACGAC
>JAJFTY010000174.1 GCA_021372695.1 Deltaproteobacteria bacterium | reverse complement strand
CGCTGGCAGGCCGTGCACGAATCGGAAGCCGGGGCATCCGGTGCGGCAGCGCCGCCCTCGCCTGCATCGGGATCGCGCTTCTATTGACCCTGCTCCCCGCACTCTGCGTGGCGCACCCCCCCAAAGAGGTCGTCCTCACCTACAACCAGCCCAAACGGATGCTGGAGGTCCGGATCACGCACGACACATCGGAGCCGGCCAAGCACTTCGTCTCCAGCGTCGAAATCAAAAAGGATGGCAAGACGATCTCCCGCAATGAATTCCGGAGCCAGCCGGGACAGGCGACCTTCGTCTACTCCTATCCGCTGGAGCCCTTTCCCGACGGTCTCATCGAGGTCACCGTGAAGTGCAGCGTCTCCGGGTCTGTAACCGAGACGCTGGATATGCGGAATAATCCCCGTTGACCGCAGAAGCGATGTTCATCCCCGCCACCCCCGAGGAGGTCCGTGCTCTCGGCTGGAGTCGGCTCGACGTCATCCTGGTCACGGGAGACAGCTACATCGACAGCCCCTTTGTCGGCGTCTCCGTGATCGGACACCGCCTTCTGGCCGCCGGGTACCGCGTGGGGATCCTCCCCCAGCCGGATACCGCATCCCCGGCGGACATCACCCGCCTGGGAGAACCGGCGCTCTTCTGGGGTGTCACGGGCGGCTGCATCGATTCCCTGGTCGCGAACCGTACGGCCTCCGGAAAGAGGCGCCGGGAAGACGACTTCACCGCCGGGGGGCTCAACAGCCGCCGTCCCGACCGGGCGGTGATCGCCTACGCCAACCTGATCCGCCGCCATTTCAAAGAGACCGCACCCATCGTGCTCGGGGGAGTCGAGGCCAGCCTCCGGCGGATCGCCCACTACGACTTCTGGTCGGACCGCGTGCGCCGTTCGGTTCTTGTCGACGCGAAAGCCGATTATCTCCTCTACGGCATGGCGGACAACAGCGTTCTGGAAATCGCCGCATGCCTGCGCGAGGGGAGAGACGCCACGGCATTGCGCGGCCTCTGCTACGCCGCGACGGAGCGGAAACCGGGATTCCTCGAACTTCCCGCCTGGGCAGAGGCTGCGGCCGATCCGGAAACCTTCGAGCGGATGTTTCTTCTCTTCTGCCGGAATCAGGATCCCCGGACGGCTCAGGGGCTCTGCCAGAAACAGGATACGCGCTGGCTCATCCACAACCCGCCGGCGTTGCCGCTCACGGAGGCGGAGATGGACGCCGTCCATGGCATGGATTTCATGCGGGCGGTCCATCCCGTCCATCGCCGCGAGGGGGAGGTGCGCGCGCTGGAGACGATTCGGTTTTCCATCGCCACCCACCGGGGATGCTACGGCGGCTGCCATTTCTGCGCGATCGCGGTTCATGAAGGAAGGCAGGTCAGTTCCCGGAGCGCAGCTTCGATTCTCCGGGAGGCGGAATTGCTGACCCAACTCCCCGGCTTCAAGGGGCGCATCCACGATGTCGGCGGGCCCACGGCGAACATGTACGGGTTCGAATGCCGGAAAAAGCTTCTCCTGGGCGCCTGTGCCGACCGGGACTGCCTCTACCCTGCGGTGTGCGAAAACCTGCACCCCGACCACGGCCCACAGATCGCCCTTCTGCGCAAGCTTGGCGCTCTGGCGGGCGTCAAGCAGGCAGTCGTCGCCTCCGGCATCCGGTACGACCTCATCCTCGCCGACAGGAAACACGGCGTCTCCTACCTCCGCGAGTTGATTCGCCATCACATCTCCGGGCAGATGAAGGTGGCCCCCGAACACTCGGAAGATAATGTCCTCCGATGCATGGGAAAGCCGGGCACAGCGCCCCTGATCGCCTTCCGCGATCTCTTCAACAGGCTCACGGCGGAGGCGAAGAAAGAGCAGTTCCTGACTTACTACCTGATCGCCGCGCACCCCGGCTGCACCCGCGCGGACATGGAGGCCCTCCACCGCTTCACCGGCCGCGAGCTTTCTCTCCAGCCCGAACAGGTCCAGCTCTTCACCCCGACGCCTGCTACGATCTCCACCCTGATGTACCATACCGGACGGGATCCCCGGAGCGGAAGGAAGCTCTTCGTCGAAAAAACGGCCGCCGGCCGGGAGCTGCAGAAGAAGATTTTGATTGCGAAAAAGGGGCCGTTCAGGTATGGAAACCCCGTAAAACCACAAACCGCACGGGAGGGGAAATCATGGGAAAAGACAAGGACGTCAAAAAAGACACCAAGAAGAAACCCGCCAAATCGTTGAAGGAAAAGAAAGAGGCCAAGCGGCTGAAGAAGACGGGAAAAGCCGGAGAGATCTGATGCCCCCCGGGGCGGAGCGCCTGCCGCAGCCGCTCGTGGATTTTCACGTCCACCTCTTTCCGGACCGGCTGTTCGATGCGATCCGGCGGCAGTTCGTCGCGGACTACGGGTGGAGCGTCCTCCATTCTCTCTACTGGCGCGAGAGCGTCGCCTATCTTCGCGAGCGGGGCGTCGGCCCCGTCGTCTACTCCAATTATGCCCACCGGAAGGAGATCGCCCGGGGGCTGAACGACTGGAATATCGAGATCCTGGAGGAGTTGCCGGATCTCTACTGCTTCGCGGCTTTCCATCCGGACGATGACGATGCCCTGGCCATGGCGGCCGACCTCCTCGACCATCCCCGGATTCTCGGGTTCAAACTCCAGCTTCTGGTGCAGCGCTTCTTCCCCGACGACGCAAGGCTCTTCCCCCTGTATGAGCTCGTCATGGAGAGGGGAAAGCGCCTGCTTCTCCACGTCGGAACGGGGCCGGTGGGAAACGAGTTCGTCGGCATCGTCCCGTTCCGGAGGCTGCTCATCCGCTATCCCGACCTCCCCGCAACGGTCGCCCACATGGGGGCGCTCGAATACGGCCCGTTCGGGGCGCTCTTGGCCAGCCATCCCCGCCTCTACCTCGACACGGCCTATTCGTTCCTCCCCCGCCTCGGATCGATGTTCGACCTCGGCAACGATTTTCTGGAGAGCAACCGGGAGCGGATACTCTACGGTTCGGATTTCCCCAACATCCTCCTCCCGCGCGAGGACGAGATCGACACCCTACTCGGTTTCGACCTCTCCCAGCCCTTCTACGACGCGGTCTTCCGGGACAACGGATTAAGACTTATCCGGGAGTGCTCTCAGGAACCTGCGTGAAAAAATATCGCGGGCTGTTCAAAAGCCTGTCCCGTACGTGATACGGGATGCCCAGATGCAAGGCCCCAACGCCGCAGATGGACGTTTTGGAAGCGCGGCCACAGGGCGCGCTTCCGGTCAACAGCACGCTCAGACGCGACCGTAGTCGTCCTCAAGCCGTTCAATATCGTCCTCGCCGAAATAGCTCCCCGTCTGGATCTCGATGAACACCGCCTCCTCCTGTCCGGAATTCCGCAGGCGATGGGCCGCACCGCAGGGGATGTCGACCGCCTCTCCGGGCCGCAGGCCGATCTCCCGGCGTTCGACGGTCGCTACCGCCTCCCCGCGGACCAGGTACCAGTGCTCAGAACGGCAGCGGTGGCGCTGCAGGCTGAGCCTTTTCCCCGCAAAGACGCAGATCCGCTTGACCTTGCAGTCGGGCTCATCGGTCAGGACGATGTAGTATCCCCAGGGACGGTGGTCGTTTTCCATTCCTCCCATCTCCTTCACCCACGGAAATCCGTTCCCGAAAGCCCGCATCGGAGATTTTCCGGGTCGGAAAATGTCCGGCGGGCCGAGGGATCGGTATTCCCGCTCTATTCTCACGAGAACATATCGTATTTATGCGCCGTCGTTCCAATGCCCGTCCGGAGCGCAGCCTCGATCACCGCTTTCGCGACGTTCTCCGGCACCTTCTTGTTGAAGACACTGGGGACGATGTGCTGCTCCATCAGCTCCTCCGGGGCGACGCAGGCAGCGATGGCCTGTGCCGCAGCGATGAGCATCTCCTGGTTGATCTCACGGGCCCGGCAGTCAAAGACCCCCCGGAACAGGCCGGGGAAGCAGAGGATATCGCTCACCTGGTTGTCATAATCCGGCCGGCCTGTCGCGATGATCCGGGCGTAGGGTTCCGCCTCTGCGGGCATGATTTCCGGGATGGGATTGGCCATCGTGAAGATGACGGCGTCTTTGGCCATCCCCCGGATGTCCGCCACGGAAACCGCTTTGGCTTCGGAGACGCCGATCAGGATGTCGGCCCCCCGGAGGGCCCTGCCCACCCTGCCCTTGATCCGTTCCGGGTTCGTCAGGCCTGCGATCTCCTTCTTGACGGGATTCATGTTCTCGCGGCGTCCCTTGAATAGGATGCCGGCCCGGTCGCAGCCGATGATATGCGAGGCTCCCGAAGCCAGAAGCAGCCGAATCGTCGCAACGCCTGCGGCGCCGAGGCCGCAGACGACAATCCGGACATCAGCGAGTTTCTTTTCCACAACCTTCAACGCATTGATCAGCCCTGCCAGGACCACCACGGCCGTTCCATGCTGGTCGTCGTGAAAGACGGGAATGTCGAGCTCCTTCTTCAGACGGTCCTCGATCTCGAAGCAGCGGGGCCCGGAGATGTCCTCCAGGCTAATGCCGCCGAATCCCGGGGAGATCCACTTCACCGCCCGAATGATCTCCTCCGGCTCCCGGGTATTCAGACAGATGGGAAAGGCGTCGATTCCGGCGAAGTTCTTGTAGAGAAGCGCCTTCCCCTCCATGACCGGCAGCGCCGCGGCGGGGCCGATGTCGCCCAGGCCCAGCACGGCGGTGCCATCCGTGACGACCGCGATGCTGTTTCCCTTCATGGTCAGTTCATAGACGCGTTCCGGCTCCTCGTAGATGGCCATCGCGACGCGGGCCACTCCCGGCGTGTAGGCGATCGCGAGGTCATCGCGCGTCTTGAGCGGAACACGGCTCGCCGTCGCAAGTTTCCCCCCCTGATGGATGAGGAGAGTGCGATCGGCGACGTTGAGGACCCTGATCTCCTTGATCCGCCGGACTGCCGCGGTGATCAGTTTCGCCACATCAAGATCCGCCGCGTTGGCGACGATGTCGCGAATGATGCAGCCGTTGTCAAATCCGACGATGTCGATCGCGCCCACATCGCCCCCAGCCCTGCCGATGGCGGTCATCACCTTGGCGAGCATTCCCGGCCGGTTGGGAATCTCGACCCGCAGCACCACACTGTAGCTCGAACCTGTCGTGATCATAAATCGGCCTCCTCGAGAAGAGTATTGACCATGAACACATCCCGCAACCATCGGCGATCACCTTATATTCCGCCTGCGGCAAAAGTCAACGGGTATGAAGCAACGCCAAAAGCCGGATCGAAAACATCCGGCCCGCCGCCCTTTTTCGGTGACACCCGAAGCGATTTCATGCTAAAAGCTGACCGACTTGAATTTGACACTCTTTTAGCGGAACGAACGATGCCGACAAATGCAACATGCCGCCCCGTGACCCTCCTCGCAGAAGGTGAAGAGGGGATCATCCACGACATCGCGGGCGACAACGCCCTGATCAGCAGGCTCGCCGGGATGGGGATCGTCCTCAATACGCGGATCCGCTTCCTCCAGGCCAGCGGCGGCCTGGTGATCGTTCAAGTGGCCGACACGCGTGTGGCCCTGGGAACGGGCGAGGCAGCCAAGATCCTGGTCGACTGCCAGCCCCCCCGCAAAGAGGGGCCCAAGGCCGCCCCGCTGCTCATCGCGCTCGCAGGCCAGCCCAACGCAGGGAAATCGACCGTGTTCAACATCCTGACGGGGCTTTCGCAGCACGTCGGAAACTGGCCCGGGAAGACCGTGGAGAAGAAGGAGGGGGCCCACACGACGGACGGCGTCGAGATGCGGATCGTCGACCTCCCCGGCACGTACAGTCTGACGGCCTTCTCGGAGGAGGAGCGGGTCGCTCGTGATTTTGTCATCCACGATAAGCCCGATGCGATCGTTCTTCTCGCCAATGCCACGGCCCTCGAACGGAGCCTCTACCTCCTGGCGGAGTTGCTGCTTCTCGGTCCGCCGGTGATCGTGGCCGTGAACATGCTCGATGCGGCGGAAAAGCAGGGGATCCGGATCGATACCGGCGCCCTGGAGACGGCCCTGGGGCTCCCGGTCGTCCCAATGGTCGCGACAAAAAACCGGGGAATCCGGGAACTCGTCCAGCGGATCATCGCCGTCTCCCGCGGGAAGGCGGACTACCATCCACGGCTTCCCGAGGTGTCCCCGAACCACCGCGACGTCTTCCTGAAGCTCTCCCAGGCGATCCGCGATTCGGTCCGCCCCCCCTACACCGTCCCCTGGGTCGCTGCCAAGCTGATGGAGGGCGACCCGGAAATCTCGGCGATGATGGAAGAGGCCCTGCCGGCGACCGTCTGGGAAGAGGTGCGTTCACTCCTGATAGCCCACGAGGATTCCCTCCATGCCGTCGTCGGCGGCCGCTACGACTGGATCGAGGAGATCACCCGCGCCTGCGTCTCCCGGTTCAGGATGGGCCAGGTCGTCATGACCGACCGGATCGACCACATCCTGACCCGGCCCATCTGGGGCATTCCGGTGCTCCTGGGCGTCCTGGGCTTCGTCTTCGTCCTGACCTACAAGGTCGGCTTCCCCCTCCAGAAGCTCCTGGAGGAGATCATCGGCGACTTCGGCGCCGGCGTCCAGCCCCTTCTTGCGGCCGCGCCGGCCTGGCTCAAGGGATTGCTGGTCGACGGGGTGATCGGCGGGGTGGGGTCGGTTCTGACCTTCCTCCCGATTCTGCTCATCTTCTTCGCCACGCTCGCCGTACTCGAGGACGTGGGCTACATGGCCCGGGCCGCCTTTGTCATGGACCGCTTCATGCACCTCGTGGGGCTGCACGGCAAGAGTTTCATCCCGATGTGCCTCGGCTTCGGCTGCAACGTCCCGGCGATCCTGGGCGTGCGGATCATTGAGTCGAAAAAGGCGAGGCTGCTGACGATGCTTCTGACCCCGTTCGTCCCCTGCACCGCGCGTCTGGCGGTTCTGACCTTCGTCGCCGCCGCCGTCTTCGCCACACAAGCAGCGGCCGTCGTCTGGTCGCTCGTCGCGCTGAACATCCTCGTCCTCGGGGCAACGGGGATGGCCGTCCATCACTTCCTGATGAAGGACGCCCCGACCCCCTTCATCATGGAGCTGCCCCTCTACCACCGGCCGAACCTCAAGACGATCTGGAACGTCATCCAGGCGCGAACCGTCTCCTTCATCCGGAAGGCGGGAACCGTGATCCTCGCGGTCTCGATCCTCGTCTGGCTCTTTTCCTATCTTCCCGACGGGAAAACGGAGACCAGCATCCTGGCCGCGATCGGCCGCTTCCTGGAGCCGCTCGGGCATCCTCTGGGTCTCGACTGGAAAATGGTCACGGCGCTATTGACGAGCCTCGCGGCCAAGGAGAACGCGGTCGCCACGCTGGGCGTTCTCTACGGCGTGGGCGACGAGGGGCTCCTCCAGGTCCTCCCCACGGCCATGAGCCACGCCTCGGCGCTCGCCTTCCTGACGGTTCTGATGCTCTTTGTCCCCTGCGCGGCGACGATCGCGGTCATGCGGCGGGAGATGGCCGACCGGCTCTGGTTCGGCGCCTCGCTCGCACTCACGCTTGGCGTCTCCTATCTGGGCGGCGTGGCGGCCTACAGGATCGCCCTCTGGGCCGGCCTATGACAGGCTGCTGGCTGGAGACGCATCCCGCAAGCCCCGGCTACACGCGAGGCTCCGAGAGTATACAGGGGCAGCGACGGCGGAGGGTTACGGGTTTTCCGGCGAGAGTTGCTTTATCGACCGTCGATACGCGGAAACGAGCGCAAGATCCGCTTCGACCCAGTTCAGGGCCGGCAGCTCTTCCGGCTTGAGCCAGGCGATCGCCCGGTGTTCGTTCAGGACCACCTCCCCCGAGAGGAGTTCGCAGACGAAGGGATGCAGGGTGAGCGTGAAGTCCGGGTAGGCATGCCTCATGGTCGGCATGACCCACTTGACGGTGAGGCGGACCTCCATCTCTTCCATCAGCTCCCGGTGGAGGCACGCCTCCGGCTCCTCCCCAGGCTCGATCTTCCCCCCGGGGAATTCCCACTTCAGGGGCATGCGCATGGAGCGGCTCCGCTGGGCGGCCAGGACAAGGCCATCGCGTTCGATGATCGCGCAGGTCACATGGAAAAGGTTCGGGTTCTCTTCATTCATGCTCAGGCTGCCTCCCGAGGAAAGTGGCATCGAAGGAGTCCATGCGGAACGAATCTCGAATGGGCCTCCTGTTGCGTGATAGGCACTATAAGGGATGCCCCGCGGGGTGTCAAATCCTAAAGAGAGGGCAATATCATGACCAATGAATCGAAGATCCGCTCCGTCCTCGTGATCGGTTCCGGCTCCATGGGGTGGGGCATCTTGCGCACTTTTGCGGCTGCGGGCTTCGATGCCGCGGTGCTGTCGCGGAATCCGGACCGGCTTCCAGCCCTTCCGTCGGGGGCTCGCGCCGTCAGCGTCCTGCCGGCCGAACCGCCGGATCTGATCATCGAATCGATCCCGGAGGTCCTGGAACTCAAGGTCGACTTCTTTCGAAGGCTGGGCGCGGCCTACGGCGATCGGCCCATTGTCGCGAGCAACACCTCGGGCCTCCCCCTGGAGGAGTTGGCCGCGGCCTGCGGCCACCCCCACCGCTTCATCGGCATCCACTATTTCCATCCGGCCGACGTTGCCCCCCTGGTCGAGGTGATTCCGGTCGACGACCGGGACGGGAGTTTGGTCCGGCGAACGGTCGCGGCGCTCATGCAAACCGGAAAAGAGGCGCTGGTGATCAAGAAGCCGGTGGCCGGCTTCCTGGTCAACCGGCTGCAGCACGCGATCCTCCACGAGGCCTATCATCTCATCGAAGAGGGGATCGTCTCGGCGGAAGATGTTGACAAGGTCGCCAAAAGACTGTTCGGCCCCCGCATGTGCATCACCGGCCTGATCGAACAGAAGGACATCAGCGGACTCGACACCCATGCGCTCGCCCAGCAGGCGATCGTCCCTCATCTCTGGCACGGCGCGGAGCCCATCCGCATCGTCCAGGAGAAGTACAGCCGGGGCGACCTGGGGCTCAAGACAGGGCGGGGGTTCTACGACTGGACCGGGAGAGACCCGGGCGAGGTCCGAAAGGCGGTGGCCGAGCGGCTCGCCCGCCTCATTGAATTTCTCGGCAGCAAGAACGAACCGCTGCATCATTAAAGACGCTGAATCCGTCTACGACCTGCCTGATGATCTTGGACCTCTTTCCAAGTTCTCCTTGACAATGAGTCCGTTTCACGGCTTAATACATGAAAATTTTATCATGATTCATGATTCATTGTTCATGCAAGGCAAAGGTATCAGGCTTTACGCAATCGATCCATGAGTCAACCCCCAGAACCAAGCGGAGCATGAGGGAACCGGTGAGATTCTTTCGGTCAAGATGGTTGAAGGGGATTCACCCGCTTCTCTTGCTGGCCCTGTTGGGCGCAAGTCCCTTCATTCTTGTCGAAAATCGGGGGGCCGAAAAAGATCAGGCGGAATTCATCATCCATGCGCCACAACCCTCTGGCCCGATCATCGCCTCTTTACGGATGCTTCAGATCATATATGGTCTCGAAGCCGCCCGCGTTTTTCGAATACCGATTTTCACGAAGATCATTTCGGAAAATTACGTTTCGGGAACATCATTTGATCCTGTCTCGATAGATCTGCTCACAGCTTCCTCCCGGGGTCCTCCCCGCCTCATGACCATTCTTTAAGAAATCCATTGGAACAGAAGGGGAGAAACGCTCCTGAGATTCCCTTCCTCCCTGTATCTTCGGACAGGTGGGGGACAGGTGCCTGAGTTTCGCGCGGGAATACTCAAAGGAAGCGCCCTATTGATACATGCGGGCAAGTGATGATTCGCAAGAGGAGGGGTGAATCATGCATAATCTGTCGAAACTGGCATGTATTTTACCGATGATTTCTCTTTTGGCTTTGCCGCTGACCGGTTGCGACAGCTACCCTTGGGATAGTGCGTCGGCTCTGATTCTGAAAGTTGACACGCCTAAGGACGGCACGACCGTCAACGCGCCTACGGTAACGGTAGCCGGCCGAGTGAGTGGAAGCCAGAGTGCGGGGGCAAAGATCACGATCAATGACGCAGTTGAGCCTGTCAGGGATGGCAAGTTCTCTGTCAATGTCACACTGACCGAGGGGCAAAATGTCCTTAACATCGTAGCTACGTCGGGTGGAGCCGCGCCGAAAGAGACAGTGACTGTCACCTACAAAAAGTAAATTATCATTTTGAAAGGGAGTCGATCATGAATAAGCTTCACAAATTACTGAGCATTTTGTTTGCGCTTTCCCTGTTGGCCTTGTCGCTGAGTGGCTGCACCGATCGTGCGATGAGTCTCGCTCTGAACGTGGACATGCCTAAGGATGGCACCACTGTCAATCAGGCTACGGTAACGGTCAGCGGCAGTCTGGCCGGAAGCCAAACGGAGGGGGCAAAGGTCAGCATTAATGGAGCAGACGTGCCCGTCAAGGAGCAAAAGTTTTCCACCGATGTCCCATTGAGCGAGGGCAAAAATGTCATCAATGTTGATGCCTCAAATGGTACGGCGAAGCTAAACAAGCAGGTGACCGTCACCTATGCCCCGGCCAAAAAGTAGGCTGATCAAGCAGATGCAGTGAAGTGAACATCGCAGGCAGAAAATGCCAGGAAGGATAAATCATGAACTGGATGTTCTGGAAAGGTGATGGTCAAAAGAAACTTCCGGGTCCCAAAGATATTCCGCAACTCGTTGGCAGCTATCTGGTGACGGAGGCAAAAATGTCTCCAGATATCGTCTGGAAATTAAAGGCGGTCATCATGCCCCGTTCGAATGAGAAAGGAGCGTTCGATGTCCGGGTCTATGAATCTGGCACGGTGCAACGCAAAGACGTTAAGGTGATCGACTATAATTCTTTGGACGACCATCCCGATCTCGTAATTTTCGATGGATGGTACAACACCAACACGTTCAAAGCCGGAAAGAGGAAGGCATCCGGCGTAAGTCCGTCATGACCTCACAAGTTCCGGTATCCCCTATCCGAGGAGGTTCGATATGTGGGAAAAACTGGGTGGGTTCTTTATCATCGTGATTGCCGTTACGGGACTGGCTATGATCAGCACTTATCAACCGCCGACATACGTGCAAGTTCTCTTAGCGTTGGTCGGCAGCTTTGTCTGTCTTGTCGGCGTCGTGTTTCTCTTCGCCGAAGGGCAGATTTTGACAAAAGGCTTCAGACTCAGGGAGGGATCTCAACGGTCGGTCAAGCCACCAAAGTAACGGGATTCCGGTCGCCGTAAACCATTGTCATCTGTTTTTTCACGGAAGATGAAGGGAGGGAATCACGATGCATCTTACGTTAGAGAATATCGGCACGTTGGTATTTGTGATCGTTTTGCTGGCGGTATCGATCTGGTACACAACGCGTTCCAAAAAGGATAAATAGAGCCAGTTCAACAGACGGTAAAGAGGGGTTAGGTCATCATTGCCTAACCCCATTACCATCATCCGAATGATCCCTCTTCCCTTCTTCAGGCAAACATTTTGCCCGGGTTCAGGATCAGGTTCGGGTCGAAGAGGAGTTTGATGGCGCGCTGGAGCCGAATGCTCTCGGGCGAGAGTTCGAGCGGCAGGAAGCGCTGCTTGGCGATCCCGACGCCGTGTTCACCCGACATCGTCCCCCCCATCGCGATCACCTTTTTGATGATTTCGCGCACCGCAGCTTCCGCCTTCTCTGCCGCGTCGAGGGTGTCAGCGGTGACGCTCAGGTGGATGTTTCCGTCGCCGGAGTGGCCGAAGGAGTAGATCTTTACCCCGCAGGCGGCCTCATACGTGGGCAGGCACTCGACAAATTCGGCGATCCTCCCCAGCGGAACGACGACATCCTCCTGCATGTCCAGGGGGTGGGCCTCCTCGATCCGGAGCGATATGGCCCGCCGCACCTCCCACATCTGCTTTCGCTTCTCGGCGTCCATCGCAATCAGGGCGTGGCTTGCACCACCTGCAAGGCAGATCTCCCGGACGGCCGCGATCTCCCGCCGGATCGTCTCGGTCGCGCCGTCCGATTCGATCAGAAGCATGGCCCCCGCCTCTCCGACCCCCGCGAAGGGGAGCAGATCCTTGACCAGACCCAGGCATTTGGCGTCCATGAATTCGAGCGTGGAGGGCATGTGGCCGGCCATCAGGATCGTCGTGATCGCTTCCATGGCCGAAGAGAGCCCCGGGAAGAGCGCCACGCACGTCGTCACGTCCGCGGGTCGGGGGATGAGCCGGACGATCAGCTTGGTGATCACCCCGAGCGTCCCCTCGGAGCCGACCAGCAGCCTCGTCATGTCGTAACCCACCACCCCCTTGCGCGTCCGGACGCCGGCCTCGACAAGTTCCCCGCTCGGCAGGACCGCCTCGAGTCCGAGGATATAGTCGCGGGTGGTACCGTACTTGACGCAGGCCGGGCCGCCGGCGTTCGTGGCGGCGTTCCCGCCGATCGAGCAGGTGTCGTTGCTCGCCGGGTCGGGGGGATAGCAGAGGCCGTATTCAGCCACGGCGTTTTTCAGATCGAGGTTCCGGACACCGGGCTCGACCACGGCGATCATGTTCCGGGGCTCGATGGCGATGATCCGGTTCATCCGCGAAAGCGACAGGACGACGCCGCCCTGGACGGGAATCGCCCCGCCGGCAAGGCCGGTCCCGAGCCCCCGCGGGATCACCGGGAAACGGCATTCATTGGCCAGCCGGAGCAGCGCCTGGATCGGCAGAACCTCTGTCGCTTCTACGACCAGTTCGGGCCGGTGAAAGGCACCGGGCGTCTTGTCCTTCCCGAACTCCTCGAGCTTTTCCGGTGCGTCGATCAGGGTGAGCCCATCGATCGCGGCGATGCGGGCGCGGATTCCAGCGGTGATGGGAGTGTAGCCGGGCATGGACGTCATATCCTTTGATGTTCGAATCCCGGCAATCGGAGGCGGTCTTCCACACGGTTGAGGACGATGCTCGCGACCGAGGTCATCACCAGGTAGCAGACCCCGATCATCAGGAAAATCTCCGTGTATTTGAAGGAGTTCGAGGCGAGAATCTTCCCCTCGCCGGTGAGCTCGATGCACGTGATCATGTAGGCCAGAGACGAATACTTGATCAGGTAGATGACCTCGTTGCCACATCCGGGCAAGGCCCGCCGGATCGCCTGCGGCAGGATGATGGAGAAGATCATCTGCACCTTGGAAAAGCCGAGCGACTGGGCCGCGAGCATCTGCCCCCGCTTGATCGAGAGGAGCGCCCCCCGGATGTACTCCGAGTGGTAGGCGCCGCTGCAGAGGGAGAAGCCGAGGACCGCGGCCACAAAGGGGGTCAGAAAGATCTTGATGTAGGGGAGGCCGAAGTACCAGATGAAAAGCTGCACCACGAGCGGGATCCCCCGGAAGATCACGACGAAGCCGTTGGCTGCCGCCATGAGCGGCCTGCTCCCATAAACCCTGAGTACCCCGACCAGGATTCCGATGAGCAGGCCGAAGATCGCCGAGGGGATGATGAGCTCCAGGCTCACCCAGAAACCCTTGAGCAGGGCGGGATAGACCTCGGTCTGGATGTAGATCCACTCTTCCATCGTCAGCGTTCCCCGTAGAGCTCGGTGATCTTAGAGCAGAATTCCCGTGTCCTGGCGTTTTCCGCGTTGTAGAAGATCTTGTCGGGCGTCCCCTTTTCGAGGATGATGCCGTCCTCCATGAAGACGATCTCGCTGGAGAGCGAGCTGGCGAAGCCGATCTGGTGTGTCGCCATGATCATGGTCATGCCGCTTCTCCCCAGATCGCGGATGACCGACAACACCTCGCCGATGAGTTCGGGGTCGAGGGCCGAGGTGGGCTCGTCCAGGAGCATCACTTTGGGGTCCATCGCCAGGGCCCGGGCAATCGAAACCCGCTGCTTCTGGCCGCCGGAGAGCTGGGCGGGGTACTTCTGCATGTGCTCCGCGAGGCCCACGCGCGTGAGCTCCATCACGGCGCGCTCCGTGGCCTCCGTCTTCGGCATCCCCTTCACCTTGACCATGCCGATCCGGACGTTCTCCAGGGCGTTCAGGTGGTCGAAGAGGTTAAAATCCTGGAAGATCATCCCGACCTTCTGGCGGTAGGCGTAGAGGTCCCGCTTATGGGCATAGTGAACCTCCTGCCCCTCCAGCCAGATCCGCCCCTCGTCGGGCTTGACCAGGAAGTTGATGCACTGCAGGAGCGTGCTCTTTCCCGCGCCGGAAGGGCCGATCAGGATCTTGAGGTCCCCCTTCTTCACCTCGAGTGATGCCCCCTTGAGGACATCCTTTTTCCCATAGCGCTTCGAGACGTTTTCGATCCGCAGAATCGGTTCTTCCATGAGATCCCTACATTCCATGCGTCTGATACCCCGGAATCCGGACCTTCTCCTCCAGCAACCGGAGCCCCCTGGTCCCCACCCAGGTGAGGATGAGGAAGATCATCCCGGCGGCGAAATAGAGGGGAAGCTGCTGATAGGTCCGGGTCGCCACGAAGTGCGCCCGCGCCATGATTTCAGCCACGCCCAGTGCGTAAGTCACCGCCGAATCCTTCAACAGGATCGAGTACTCGTTCGACCAGCCCGGAACGGAGAGCCGGAGCGCCTGGGGAAGGATGATCGCCGAGATCGCCTTGAAATCGCTCATCCCGAGCGCCCGGGCCGCCTTGAGCTGACCCTCGGGAAGCGACAGGATCGACCCGCGGAAGATCTGGGACTGGTAGGCGGAGCTGATCAGTCCCAGCACGATGATCGCCACCGTGAATGCGGAAAGATTGATGTCGAGCGCCGTGCAAAGGCCGAAATAGAAGAGGAACAGAAAGACGAGAAGCGGGATGCCCCTGAAGAACCAGACGTAGACGGTAATCGCGCGCCGGAGCGCCGGGTGGCCGTACACCTGCCCCACGGCCAGCGGGACCCCGAGCAGGAGCCCGAGCGCCATCGCCCCCACCACGACGATCACGGTCACGAGCGACCCCTGGAGGAGGTACGGGAGCGCATCCCCGATGGCTATCAGACTTTCCGGCATCTGTTCACACTGCCTGCAAAAACATGGAAGGCCTCATGAGCTGAGGCCTTCCGGTTATCCGGCGAAAGAACGGAAGCGCCTCGCCCCGCAGGGTTGGCCTTCCATTCGCCACATCATTTGTCGATGTAGTTCTTCTTCAACTCGGCCCAGTAGGGGGACTTCATGAGCTTCTTGAGCCCCTCATTGAGCTTCTTCAGGAACTCGGTGTCCTCCTTGCGGACGGCATAGCCGAACTCCTCGTCCTTCATCCCGAAGCCGCCCAGGATCTTCACGGGCTTCTTCTTCGCGGCGTCCAGGGCCGGCGCATCGTCCATCGCGGCGGCGATGATGCGGCCGTTGACCACATCCTCGATCGCCAAGGGTGCGGAGTCATACTGAACGAGCTCGAACTTCTTGCCGCCCTTCTTGATCAGGTTCTCCTCGATCCACTTTGCCTCGGTCGTGCCGCGCTGAACCCCGATCTTGTTGCCGTCGGCCAGGGCCTGCTCCGCGGTGATCTTCGCATCCTTCTTGCCGACCAGGACCTGCTTGATCTTCCAGTAGGCGAGCGTGAAGTTGACCTGCTTCTTGCGTTCATCGGTGATGCTCATTCCCGAGGCCACGATATCGATCTTCTTGGCCTTCAGGCTGGGGATGATCCCGTCCCAGTCCATGGGCTGGTGCTTGACCTTGAACCCCATCTCCTTGGCGATCCAGTCCAGGGCCTTTACGTCGAAGCCGTCCGGATTGCCGGATTTGTCCACAAAAGCGAAAGGCGGAAAGTTGGCGTCTATCCCGTTGATGTAGACCTTCTCGGCTGCCCCGGCAAAGGTCGCCGTCATCACGAACAGCGCCGCAAGCACCCATACCAGACTCCAAAGCCCTCTTCTCTGCATAGATTCCGATCTCCTTTCTCCGTTGCGTTATGGTTCAATTCCGTGAAAAGACAGATTCTTCAATATCAATCAGGTCTTCGACCATGGATGAAACATGCTGAGCTCCAGAAAGCGAGGCAGCATAAACAAAATCGGGAATGGTGTCAAGATGAAAGGCAAAAAATGGGATGGCCTGGAATGAAGGCTGCTGTGGAGGCAGCAAAAAGCAGATCGCTACGATGTCGAGAGCCAGGTCGGACGCATCGCCCGATTTGTCGAGGTGCTTAAGCTCGACAGGTTCCACATGGCGGGGAACTCCCTGGGAGGTTCATATGCCGCAACCTACGGCGCGCGACACCCCGGGAAGATCCTGACGCTTGCGCTGCTGGACCCGGCCGGAGCCCCGTCTCAGAAAAAGAGCGAACTCGCCCTGCGAGCGGAAAAGGGCAACAATCTGCTGCTGGCCGATAACGCGGAAGATTTCGATAAGCTCCTCGCGTTAGCTTACGTGAAGCTGCCCGCGGCGATTGGACCTTTCAAGAAAATCCTCGCCGCGGATTGGATCGCGCATACGGCATTCAACAAGAAGATATGGGACGACTGGCAGCCGCAACATTTTTCTTTGGAGTCGGTTCTACCCTTGATTCAGGCGCCTGTCCTGATCATATGGGGGGACCGGGACAAATTGGTGGACGTGGGGGGCGTTGCCTTCCTGGAAAAGAACCTGAAGAGGTCCCGGACGGTGATCATGAAGGAGACGGGGCATTCCCCCATGCTGGAGAGGCCCGGAGAAACGGCAAAAGTCTATACGGATTTCCTGAAGGAGAAGAAGTGAGGCTTCTTTGTCAATTCCTTTGACTCGTCAGACCTCCCCTCTGTATAATTCGCATACGGCAAAAGTCTGTTCCACCATTTTTTCAGACGTGTCAGGCAGGGTCAATCAGCCTGCACCGATTGCGGGAGATAAGGGTGAATCAATGAACATCAAGGAAGTCCGTCAGGAAGCGAAGAAGCGTTTCAAAGGCATTTGCCGCGTCTGCCGCGAGTGCAACGGCGTGGCCTGCGCCGGTGAATTTCCCGCCGGCATGGGGGGCGTCGGTACCGGCGCATCGTTCATCAACAACGTCGAGGCCCTGGCCGCCCTGCGCGTCAGGATGCGCGTGGTCCACGCGGCCGGCGATCCGGAGACGTCGACGACCCTTTTCGGGCAGAGACTGTCCATGCCTATCCTGGGGGCGGTTGTGGCCGGCGCCAAGATGAACTTGGGCGGGGCCGTGACCGAAGAGGAACTGGCCACGGCCTTCATCGCCGGCGCCCGGCAGGCGGGAACGCTGGCCATGACGGGGGACGGCCCCGATCCCCTGCACTATCCCACCGGTTTGAAGGCCATCCAGGAGAACGGCGGTCAGGGCATTCCCGTCACGAAGCCGCGCGACCAGGCCGGCATCATGGCGAACATCCGCCAGGCCGAGGCCGCGGGTTGCGTCGCCGTCGGGATAGACGTGGATGCCGCCGGCATCCTGCCCATGCGGGCGGTCGGCCAGCCCGTGGGGCCGAAGACCATCGCGCAACTGGAGGAACTGGTGAAAAGCACGTCGCTGCCGCTCATCCTGAAGGGGATCATGTGCGTGGAGGACGCCGTGGCGGCACGCGAGGCCGGGGTCGCCGCCATTGTCGTCTCCAATCACGGCGGGCGGGTGCTGGATCACACCCCCGGCACCGCCGAAGTCCTGCCGCTGGTCGCCAGGGCCGTGGGCCGTGACCTGGTGGTGCTCGTCGACGGGGGCGTGCGTAGCGGCGTGGATGCGCTCAAGATGCTCGCCCTGGGCGCTCACGCGGTCCTCATCGGCCGGCCTCTCGCCGTCGGGGCGGTCGGGGCGGGCGCCGAAGGGGTGCGGCTGATCCTGGAGCAGATGCGCAACGAGTTGAAGGTGGCCATGATCTACACCGGCTGCGCCGGCGTGTGCGAAATCGGGGAGCAGGTGCTCTGGCGGTAGCGGAGCGGGAGATTCGGCAACCCGGGGCGAGGAGGTTTGTCGAAATGGCTGAAGAACAGGACCATAACGGTTCGAACGATCTTTCGCGCCGCGATCTTCTGGGGTGGCTGGGCAAGGGAGCGGTGCTGGCCCTGGGAGCCGATCTCGCCGCTCTCTGTACGAGCGCCGCCGCGGAGCCCAAGAGCTTCCCGTTCCAGCCGGGCGCCGGCCGCGGGCGCGTCTTCGATGAGTGGCCGGTTCGCACCGTGGATCCCCAGAACCTCGTTCCGATCCTGGCACGCTGGCACCTGGAGATCGGCGGGCTCGTGGAGGAGCCTCGAACCTACACGTTTGCCGAAATCCTGGCCCTGCCGCGCACGGACCAGGTGAAGGATTTCCATTGCGTCGAGGGCTGGTCGGTGGACGACGTGCCGTGGAACGGGGTCGTCCTCTCCGAACTTCTGCGGCGATCACGTCCGACGAAAAAGGCCACCCATGTCAACATTCACACCGTGGGCGGCCGGTACAACGATTCCCTGCCCCTGCCTGTGGCCATGGAACCGGCGACGATCCTCGCCTACGGGGTCGCCGGGTCCACCATCCCCCTGAATCACGGATTCCCCCTGCGGGTGGTCGTGCCGCGGCTGCTGGGGTACAAGAACGCCAAGTACGTGGAGCGGCTGGAGCTGGCCGACAAGCCCCTGATCGGGTACTGGGTCGCGGCCGGCTATGACCTGGCCGGGCTCGTGCCGGAGTCCCGGCTGCGGAGCGGCCACTATTGAGGCGGCATCTACCGCGTTTTCGATCATCATCCTTGCCGGCTTCGTAAGAAGTCGTCACCCCGGCGAACCCTGGACCCCGTATCAGAGCCTGCCCCGGACCCGATCCGGGGTACGGGGCTGTCCAGGGCGGGAATCGGGTCCAGTTTTGTATTCCTGGTTCCCGGCTTTGGCCGGGACGACGTCCGATCGGTCGGTCGTATCGCGCATCGGTATTTCTTGAAGCTGGGGCATGTCCAGCATGTCACGGAATTTCGCAAAGAAGGAGAGGTGAGCGTCATGAAGCGGTACAAAGCATTCAGGAAAGCGTTTCGAACGTCGGTGGCAGCGGCGGTTCTCCTGGCATTGGCGGCTCTCACGGGACCGGCCTTCGCGACCGAGGGCGGGGGCGGGGCCTACCCGAACGGCGCCGAAGACTTCATGGTGGGGGCGCTGCCGCCGCCGGGGAGCTATTTCAAGAACTACCTGACCTACTACAAGGCCTCGAAGCTCAGGGACAACAAGGGCGACGATCTCGTTCCCAATTTCGATCTGGAGGTGACGGCCGACGTGCTCCGGTTCATCCACGTGACCGGCTACAAGATCCTGGGGGCCAACTGGGCCGTCCACGCCTTCATTCCCCTGGTCTACCAGGATGTGAAATTGGGCGGCGGCAGCGACCACCGCTCCGGGCTGGGCGACATCATCGTCGATCCGATCATTCTCGGCTGGCACTCGAAGAATTTCCACGTCACGGCGGGCCTGGACATCTACATCCCCACCGGGAGCTACGACAAGGACCGGCTTGCCAACCTCGGGCGCAACTACTGGACCTTTGAACCGATCGTTGCCGTCACGTATCTGAGTGACAGCCATTTCGAGATTTCGGCGAAGCTCATGTACGACATCAATTCGGAAAACGATGATACGAAGTACCGGTCGGGCCAGGAGTTCCATGCGGATTACACGATCGGCTACCACATCGGCACGGAGTGGGCTCTGGGCCTCGGGGGCTACTATTATTATCAGACAACGGATGACGAGCTCAACGGGGCCAAGGTGGGATCGGACGGGTTCACGGGCCGGGTCTTTTCCATCGGTCCGGTCGTGCAATACGGATACAAGAACATGAGCTTCACGCTCAAATGGCAGCCCGAGTTCGAGGCGAGAAACAAGCCCGAGGGGAATAAATTCTGGTTCAACTTCGTCTACGCCTTCTAACCGCAGGGGCCGTCCGCCGGCCCATCGCCGGGGTTGCTATTTGCAGGGGAGATGGTTATGATCGCGCCATGAAAATCAGACCCGCATCCCGATTCGCCTGCATGCTGCTCCTCGCCGCGGCGGTTTTTTTCCTTCCGGCCTGGGGATCTGCGGCCGGCGAAACGTTCCCGAAGCCGGAAGGCGCGGTCAATGACTTCGCCCATGTGATCCCCGCCCAGTTCAAGGGCCCCATGGAGAGCCTGGCGCAGGAGGTTCTGGAGAAGACCGGAACCGCCGTCGTCGTAGCCACTGTGGAGACCCTGGGCGGCGGCGATGAGAACGATTATGCGAACCGGCTCTACTCGGCCTGGGGGATCGGAAAGAAGGGCGAGGACAAGGGGGTGCTGATCTTCCTCGCCGTGAAGGAGCGGCGGGTCCGGATCGAAACGGGCTACGGCGTGGAGGGGATCCTTCCCGACGGCCTGGTCGGCGAGATCCTCGACCGGTACGCCATCCCCAGCTTCAAGGCGGGCGACTACGGCAAGGGGCTCGCCGATACCATGGCAGCGGTCTCCGCCGTCGTGGCCCGGGATGCCGGGGTAACCCTCACGGGAGTTCAACCGCCCCAGCAGCGGCCGGTCAGGGCTGCACGGGGGATGGGGATCGGCCAGCTCGTGCTGCTGATGCTGGCGATCGGATTCCTGCTCGGCACCCGCCAGGGACGGGCCATGCTCCCCTGGCTTCTCATGCTCCTGATGAGCGGAGGCGGAGGCGGCCGGCGCGACGGGGGCGGCTTCGGCGGGTTCGGCGGCGGAGGATTCGGGGGGTTCGGCGGGGGTTCGAGCGGCGGCGGAGGCGCGAGCCGCGGATTCTGAAGAGGAGCAAACGGATGGCCAGAATACCGAAAAAACCGGAGGAGATATTCTCCGAGATCAGCGGCGATTACCGGAAGATCTTCGGAGAGGAGCTGATTTCGATCATCCTCTACGGAAGCGGCGCTGGGGAGGATTACGTGGCCGGGAAGTCGGACCTCAATTTCCTCATCACGCTGACCGAGAAGGGCATCACAGGGCTCGACCAGGCCGTGGAGACGGTCGGAAAATGGCGCAAACGCAACGTCGCGATCCCCCTGTTCATGACCCGGGAGTATCTCGCCGGATCGCTTGACGCCTACCCGATCGAATTTCTGAGCATGAAGCGGATCTACACCGTCGTCGCCGGCGAGGATGTCCTCGCCCCGATCTCTTTCGAACCCTGCCACATCCGCCTCCAGCTCGAACGGGAGCTCCGGGGAAAGCTCCTGCACCTTCGGAGCGGCTACCTGGCCACGGAGGGAAAGGCGAAGAGGATCCGTGAACTGATCGGGGTGTCGCTCACCGCCTTCGTCTCGCTCTTCGGCGCTGTCCTCTATCTGAAAAAACTGGCAATCCCGAAGGCGAAACGTGATATCATCACGGCCGGGAGCCAGGCCTTCGGGGTCGACGCGTCCGTTTTCCTGAAATGCGAAGAGGTCAGGAGCGGGACGGACCGTTTGTCACCGGCAGAGGTGCAGGCGGTCTTCAGAGACTATATGCGGGAAGTCGGACGCCTCTGCGAGGCGATCGACCGTATGGACGTTCCTGAAAATTGTGGGGCGTGAGCCCGGCTTCATATTCATTCGTATACAGGAGGTAAAGCATGACCAGTGGAAAGAAAAGTCTGCTCATCGCCGTGGTGGTCATCGTCGTTCTTTTGGCCATGGGCTACTCCTTCTTCAAGGGGAGCTATAACCGGTTCGTCACCCTCGACGAAGGGGTCAAGTCCGCCTGGGCGCAGGTAGAGAACCAGCTCCAGCGGCGTTATGACCTCATCCCGAACCTCGTGGAGACGGTCAAGGGCTATGCAAAACAGGAGCAGAATGTGCTCGTGGAGGTGACCAACGCCAGGGCGCGCGTGGGGGGGGCGACGACGGTCCCGGACAAGATCAACGCCAACAACGAACTGACCGGCGCACTCAGCCGGTTGCTGGTCGTCGTGGAGCAGTATCCGGACCTCAAGTCCAACCAGAACTTCCTCCGGCTCCAGGATGAGCTGGCGGGAACGGAGAATCGGATCTCGGTGGAACGGAAGCGGTACAACGACGCGGTCCAGGCTTACAACGTAGCGATCCGGAGCTTCCCGGCCAACCTGCTCGCGGGAATGTTCGGTTTCCAGAAGGCCACTTTCTTCGAGGCCCCGGCCGCGGCCAAAGCGGCACCGCAGGTGAAGTTCTGAGGCAGTGTGAAAAAAAGGGGGATAGGGCATGCGGCGTCTCCGCCGAGAGACAGCCGGTTCTGCAAACAATTTCGAAATCCGGCTCCGCGGTGAGACCGCCGAGGCAACAGGATCTCGAACCATAGAATGACCGGAAACGGCAGCAAGGAGTCATGGTTATGAAGAAGTACGTATACACTTTCGGCGGCGGGTCAGCCGAGGGCAAGGCGAGTGACAAGAATCTGCTGGGCGGCAAAGGCGCCAACCTGGCGGAAATGTGTGCCCTGAGCATCCCCGTGCCGGCGGGATTCACTATCAGCACCGAATGCTGTACGGACTACTACGCCGGCGACTGTAAACTGCCGGCCGAGTTGACCGGACAGGTTCTCGACGCGCTCAGGAAGATCGAATCGATCATCGGCATGAAATACGGCGACCCCGCAAACCCGCTTCTGGTCTCCTGCCGCTCCGGCGCCCGGTCGTCGATGCCCGGCATGATGGATACGGTCCTCAACGTCGGCCTCTGCGCCGCCACGATCCCCGGAATGATCGCCAAAACCGTCAACCCGCGATTCGTCTGGGATTCGTATCGCCGTCTGATCATGATGTTCGCCGACGTGGTGATGGAGAAGGCGGAGGGTCTCGAACCCGCCCAGGGCAAGGGTATCCGTAAGATACTCGAGGAAAGGCTCGACGAGATCAAGCTCGCCAAGGGGTGTAAGTCCGACACGGATCTCGACGCGGACGACCTCAAGACCATCACGGAAGAGTTCAAGGAGCTGGTGCGGACGAACCTCGGCAAGCCCTTTCCCGACGACCCGATCGACCAGTTGTGGTACGCGATTGCGGCCGTTTTCAAAAGTTGGAACGGCAAGAAGGCCATCTCGTACCGCCGGATCGAAGGCATCCCCGATGACTGGGGCACGGCGGTCAACGTCCAGGCGATGGTCTTCGGCAACATGGGCGAATCTTCCGCCACCGGCGTCGCCTTCACCCGGGATCCCGCCACAGGCGAGAACCGGTTTTACGGCGAGTGGCTCATCAACGCGCAGGGCGAAGATGTCGTGGCCGGCATCCGCACCCCATCTCCGATCAACGACGACACCCGGAACGAACAGAACCGCCATCTGGTGAGCATGGAGCACGCCATGCCCGAGATCTACCGGGAGCTCGCCGCCATCCGCGCCACCCTCGAGAAGCACTTCACCGACATGCTGGACATCGAGTTCACCATCCAGGAGGGAAAACTCTGGATGCTGCAGTGCCGCGTCGGCAAGCGCACCGGCACCGCCGCCCTGACCATGGCGATCGACATGCTGGACGACGGTCTCATCGACGAGACGACCGCCATCATGCGCGTCCAGCCCCGGCAACTGGACGAGGTCCTCCACCCGATCATCGATCCGAACGCCGAAAAGAAAGCCGTGCCGATCGTCAAGGGGCTCCCGGCGGGTCCCGGCGCCGCCTGCGGCGAGCTGGTCTTCAGCGCCGAAGAGGCGGTGACGGTCGCCCGCGCCGGCCGGAGCTGCATCCTGCTTCGCGAAGACACCAACCCCGAGGACATCGAGGGGATGCGCGCAGCCGTCGGCATCCTGACCGCCCGCGGCGGTATGACCTCCCACGCGGCGCTCGTCGCCCGCGGCTGGGGGAAGTGCTGCATCGTCGGCGCCGGCAGCTTGGTCGTGGACGTCCAGGCCCGGAAGGCCAGGATCGCGGGCTCCAAGGTGGTCCTGAAGGCGGGTGACGTCGTCACCCTGAACGGCACCCGGGGCCATGTCTATGCCGGTTCCCTGCCGATGATCGACGCCTCGGAGAATCCCCGTTTCCAGCGGTTCATGACCATGGCGGACAAGTACCGGACGATGGGGGTCCGCACCAACGCCGACACGGCGGAAGACGCCAGGGTCGCCCGTGCCTTCGGCGCCGAGGGGATCGGCCTTTTCCGCACCGAACACATGTTCTACGGCGAGGGCTCCGATGCGCCCCTCTTCTGCCTGCGCAAGATGATCCTGAGCAAGACCACCGAGGAGCGCAGGGCAGCGCTCGATGAACTCTTCCCCTATATCAAGAGCTCGCTGAAGGGGACAATGGAGGCGATGGAGGGATTCCCGGTGACGATCCGCCTGCTCGATCCCCCCCTGCACGAGTTCGTTCCCCAGCACCCCGAGGCGCAAGCTGAACTGGCCAAGGCGCTGGGTATCGAGGTGGAGGAGGTCCGCAAAAGGGGCGAGGCGCTCCATGAGTCCAACCCCATGATGGGCCACCGCGGTATCCGGCTGGGCATCACCTACCCGGAGGTGAGCGAAATGACGATCCGCGCGATCTTCGAGTGCGCCGCCGAGTTGATCAAGGCAGGGAAGAGATGCACGCCCGAGATCATGGTTCCGGTCACCTGCGATGTCTCGGAATTGGAGTTCACCCGGAAGATCGTGGAGCAGGTCCACACCGACGTGCTCCACCGGTTCGGCCTCGCGGGGCTGGCCGGCCTGGAGTACAAGTACGGCACGATGATCGAGATCCCCCGGGCCGCGCTTCTGGCGGACCGGATGGCCGAGAGCTCGATGTTCTTCTCCTTCGGGACCAACGACCTGACCCAGCTGACCTACGGCTTCAGCCGCGACGACATCGGCGGGTTCATGCACGACTACCTGGACCAGAAGCTCCTCACGGCCGATCCGTTCCAAACCATCGACCAGGACGGCGTGGGCCAGCTCATCACGATGGCCGTCCAGAAGGGCCGCGCCACCCGGCCTGAGCTCAAGGTCGGCATCTGCGGCGAACAGGGCGGGGATCCCGCTTCCGTCGATTTCTGCTATCAGAACGGGCTGACCTACGTGAGCTGCTCGCCGTTCCGCGTGCCGATCGCGCGTCTGGCTGCGGCCCAGGCGGTGATCAAAGCCAAAAAGATGCACTGAACCGAACCGACATCCCGGATCATCCATGCCGGATGATCCGGGATGTGCCCTCCGATCCTCTTTTCAGAAAACCATTTTTCACCGGTCTCCTTTCGCGTTTGAGGGGAGAGAGACGGGGAGATGAAACTCATGAAAAGCCGAATCGCAAAAGCCATCGAGACCAAGCACCCCCCGGTCGCACTGATCTGGACCGACGAGAAGCCCGAAGGAGCGATGCAGTTCCAGGAGGGCCGCTGGGGCTGCGTGATGTGGCTCGCCGCCTCGGCCGCAACGGGAAGGCCGGCGGTCTGCGACGCGGCGACATTCGGCTGTGTCGGCGGGGGTGTCGGGATGGGGTTCGGGGATCGCTACAAGAGCTTCCCCGGCAGCGAAGAGGGGTTCTGCCGCTTCCTCTCCTCGGGCATCGAAGGGTGGGAAGAAGGGGCGGCGGTGGCTGAGATGGTCAAGCCCTTCATGCGGGGCGAGTCCTACGACAACTTCATCCACGGCGAGCGCTACATCAAGACGCCGGAGTTGGTGAAGCGCTTCCTCGAGTCGCTCCCCATCACGCAGATCCCAAAGCGTTACGTCCTCTTCCAGCCCCTGGACGACACCGATCCGGAAAAGGAGGCGCCGGAGACGGTGATCCTCTTCGCCGATCCCGACGAACTCTCCGCCCTGGTCGTGCTCGCCAACTACGGCCGGGGCGACAATGAAAACGTGATCATCCCCTTTGCCGCCGGCTGCCAGGCGATCGGCATCTATCCCTACCGCGAGGCAAACAGGGAGCGGCCGCGGGCCGTGGTCGGGTTGATCGATCTCTCCGCCCGGGTCTGCGTCCGCAAGCAGTTGGGCGGCAACGTCCTCAGTTTCGCCATGCCTTTTTCGCTGTTCCGGGAGATGGAGGCGAATGTAGAGGGCTCCTTCCTGCGGCGCCATACCTGGCAGCAGCTCCTGGCGGCCAAGAGGGCCGAACGCGCTTCCGGGTGCGCCGGGAAGAGTGGCGCAAACCGGGAACCCTGAAACCGTGTCAAACGGAGGCATGCCATGTCCATCCTGTCCGCTGCCGTCCTTCTGTTTCTGGTGCTCGACCCGCTGGGGAACATCCCCTTCTTCCTCTGCGTCCTGAACAAGGTGGAGGAGGGGCGCAGAAAACCCATCATCCTCCGGGAGATGGGAATCGCCTTCGGCGTCCTGGTCCTCTTCCTCTTCTGCGGCCATTACCTGCTGCGGCTCTTGCAGATCTCCGAACCGTCCCTCAGCATCGCGGGTGGCATCATCCTGTTCATCATCGCGCTCCGGATGATCTTCTACGGTTCGGAAAAAGTCTTCGAAGACACCCTTGAAGGCGAGCCGTTCATCGTCCCGCTGGCGATCCCTTCGGTCGCCGGACCTTCGGCCATGGCCACCGTCCTGCTGCTGATGGCCCGTGAACCGTCGCGGTGGCCGGAATGGCTCGCCGCGCTTGCCGCGGCCTGTTTGCTCTCGGGGGTCATCCTCTTCGCGTCGGGCAGCCTGATCCGGATCCTGGGAGAGCGGGTCCTGGTCGCGACCGAACGGTTGATGGGCATGATTCTGACCACCGTCGCCGTGGAAATGTTCCTCTCGGCCATGCGGAGGCTCTATCCCTGAATCACGGGAACGGCCATCCCGGAAACCTTCGCGAGCGCCTTGACATTTCCGCGGCCGTCCGCTAGCATCCCGCCGGTCGACGCCAAGGATACCTTGACGCTCGAACCGGGCAGAGGCCATGGGTCCTTCGGCCTCCCCAAACCACAGAGAGATGAAAAGGGAAAAACGATGAAGACACAAAGCGCCTGTTTGACCGGCATCGGCCGGATCGAAACGAGGGAAAGGGAACTCACCATAGGACCCGACGAGGTCCTCGTCAAAACGCATCTGGCCGGCATCTGCGGATCGGACAAGAACCTCTACAACGGGATCATTCCGCCGTCCGGCGGTTTGAACACGGAGATGCGCACCGTCTTTGCCTACCCCTATTTCCTGGGCCACGAGGGGGGCGGCACCGTCGTGGCGGTCGGAGCGCAGGTCCAGGACCTTGCCGTCGGCGACCGGGTGATCTCCTTCGGCTGGATCGAGACCATCGCGGAATATTTCAAGGGCAGGGAGGAGGACCTCCAGAAGGTCCCCGCCGGGATGGAGATGGATCTCGCCTGCCTCGGCGAGCCGATCGGCTGCGCGGTCTTCTCGGGACTCATGTCGAAGATCCAGTTCGGGGACGTGGTCGCCATCTTCGGGATGGGGTTCGCCGGCCAGATCATGGCCCAGGTGGCCAAGGCCAAAGGGGCGTACAAGGTGATCGGCGTCGATGTCGTGGATGGAAAACTTGAGCTCGCCCGGAAACTCGGCCTCGACCATGCCGTCAACAGTGCAAAAGCAGACCCCCTCAAGGCGGTGATGGAGATCACACACGGCCTCGGGGCGGATGTCGTGGTCGACATGGCGGGCTCAGCCGATTCCGTGAATCTCTGCACCGCCGCAGTCAAGCACAACGGGATCATGGTCTTCTACAGCTGGATCACCCAGGACATCACGGTGAACATCTCCCGCTGGCACAACAACAGCCTGGAGGTGATCAACACGGGGCTCGTCCACCACGGGATCGCGCAGCGGACCCTCTGGACGCCGCTCGCCCTGCGGCCCGTAATCCAGGGCCAGCTCGCGATCGCACCGCTGATCACCCACCGCTTCCCGATCTCGAAAGTCGCGGAGGCCTTTGCCGTTGCGGCGAAAGACCCGGCGGCGATCAAGGTTGTGATCGAATTTCCGTAGAGGCATCGAGATCATCTTTCACGCAGAGGGGCGATCCGCCTTGACAATCGGGAGGCCGTCGAATAGCATGCACGCCATGCGACCTTTTGTGTTCCATGGGCGGTTTGAACCGGTGCCGGCTTCCATACCTGCTTTCTTTCGGGGGGCGGCCCGATGAAGCGAGATGAGCGCAAGCAGCTTGGCGCCCCCGAGGAGCCTGTTTCGCAGCTGTCGGACAAAGGCCTCCCCCTCTACAGGAAGCTCAAGGAGAGCCTCTCCCGTCAGATCGAGGCCGGACTCTTCACTCCGGGCCAGTTGATTCCCTCGGAGAGAACGCTCTGCCTGCAGCACGGCATCAGCAGAATCACCGTCCGCCGTTGCATCTCCGAGATGATCCACGAGGGGGTCCTCTTCCGGAAGCACGGCAAGGGTACCTTCGTCGCCCGGCCGAAGATCAAACAGGGGCTGGCGCGAATCGTCAACTTCTCGCAGACGGTCCTGGAACTGGGGATGAAACCCGCCACGGCGATCCTCTCCGCCGATCTGACCGAAGCGGACGGCGAAGTGGCCAGGGTGTTGGGCCTTCCGGCCGGCTCATCCGTTTTGAAACTGGCGCTCCTCGGCAAGGGAGACGAAGAGCCCCTGGTCCTTTACGAATCGTTCTTCCTTCCGGAGGCCGGCCGGAGGATGGTCCGGATCGCTCGCGTGCAGGAGAAGGAGGGGCTTCCTTTTTCGACGTACGACCTCTACGCGAAGCTGGGCGTTCTCCCCGCCACGGTCAACCAGACCTTCGAAGCGGTGATCGCCAATGAACGGCTCTCCGCGCTGATGGAGGTCAAGAAGGGCTCACCGATCCTGATGATCAAATCCGTTTTCACGGACCGCGATCAGAAGCCCCTCGAATTCAGAAAGGCCATGTACCGCGGCGACCGGTACAAATTTCACATCATCCGGGATTTTTCCGTTTAAAAACGGGCGGACGCGGCTGCGAATCAACCGGGTTTGGCCGTTTTCCCTCACATTCAGCTCATCGACCCCCTATTCTCTTCTCCTGCGCTCACGCCACCCGAAACCAACGGCCGCTCGGCTGGACTTCCGGGCGGTGCAAAAATTCGCTTGACACTGAAATGGGCAACTGGTAATTACCAGTCACAACCGTTGCCTGTTCTGTCGAGAACGTCGATCCTCGACCGGCAGCGGAACGAGATCCGTCATTGCGGGAGGTGTTCAATCCAGAATTAAGTCCACATTGCAATCCAGAGGAGGGATACCATGAGAGCTTTGAAGTTCAAGGTGTTTGCGGCTGCCTTAACAGCCGTTCTGGTTCCGGTGCTGATGGGCATTTCGTCCGCATCGGCTGCCGAAGCCAAGAAGATGAGTATCAACATGGGCAGTACCTCTTCGACATCCGCCGTTTACGCCTGGTGCGTCGCAACGGCCAATGTCATCAACAAGGCGAATGTCGGCCTGAACGTGACGGTCGTCGAAAGCGGGGCCGCCCTGGACAACCTCAGGAAACTGAAGAGCGGGGCCTTCGATTTCGCCCTCTCGATCGACATCCCTTCGGCCATGCAGATGTACCAGGGAATCGACTCCTTCAAGGGCCAGCCCTGGAAAGACGTGCGCGTCCTGTTCATCCGCAACGTCACCGTGGACCGGATTTACGTCCGCAAGGATTCGGGCATCAAGACCTTCACCGACCTCTCCGGAAAGAAATTCTCTCCGGGCATCCCCGGCGCCTCCTCCACCCTGTACATGACGAAGTTTGATGAGGTGCTCAAGTCAAAAATCAGCTTCATGCCGGGTGCCCTCGGCGATTCGATTAACGCCTTCCAGTCCGGCAAGATCGTCGGACTCCAGAAGACCAGCCCGCTGAACGCCATCGACGCCTCCCTGATCGAAGTCAACATGACCACGCCGATCACCGCCATCGGCTTTGCCAAGGGCGATACCGAAAAGATCAGAAAAGTATACCCGTACATTCCTTTCATCGAAACGCCCAAGGGGACCATCGCCCAGGTGCCCGATGCCGGACCGATGTACGAGGAGGCGCCGCTCGTCGGGGCCATGGCCTCCAAGAACCTTCCCGATGACGTCGTCTACAACATCGTCAAATCCTATTATGAAGGGATCGCCGAAGTGGCGGCATCCTATCCGGCCGTGAAGGGGTGGAATCCCGTCAGTGACTTCTTCAAGTATGTGCCGGAAGGCGCCGAAGTGCCCGCCCATGCCGGAATGATCCGCTATGCCAAGGAAAAGGGGATAGACGTGCCGAAGAGATTCATCCCCGCCGAGTACAAAGGTAAATAGCGATTCGCGAGGCCGAAGGTCCCGCACCCGTCCGCGATCGCGAAGGGGGATGCGTCCTCCGGTGAGTCCGTGCTTCAATCAACCGCCCGGGAACGGGAGTGTCGTCCCGGCAGGGAGTGCAACGGTCAAGATCGTTTGACAACCGCCAGATGAACGGAGCATGCCTATGAGTTACTCGATGTTTCAGGAAGAGTTGCAGGAGACCCCGGTCCCTGCGGAGAGTGGCAGAAAGACGCTCAAGGAGAGGGCCCTCTTCTGGGGCGGCCTCGTCTTCGCGCTGGTCCAGTTCATATTGCCGGTTTACGTCTACCTCATCGACTTGCAACTCAGGGCGATCCACGTCGGCATCGGCATTTCTCTCGCCTTCCTCGTCCATCCCCTGAGCAAGGTGCTGAGGAAGGAAAAGCTCTATTTCTGGGATCTGCTCATCATCGCGGGGGTTCTGGTCAGCAACGTCAACGTCTACCTGAAGACCATGACCATCTACAACGAGCCGGGCAGCGCCTCGAATCTCGACCTCGCCCTGGGGGTCTTTTTGTTCATCGTGGTCCTGGAGGCGGCGCGCCGGACCATGGGGATGATCATTCCGGTCATGCTCCTGCTTCTGGTCGGATACGTCTTCGCGGCGCCCTACCTCCCGGGAATCTGGCAGATGCGGGGCCTCGACTGGGAGCTGCTCGTCAACTCGCTCTACTTTTCCCCCCTGGGCATCTATGGCGCCGTCACCGGCATGTCGGCCACCTTCATCTCGATGTTCATCATCTTCGGGGCGCTCCTCTCGGTCACGGGCGCGGGCAGGACCTTTATCGAGCTGGCCCTGGCCCTGGCCGGACGGTATACGGGCGGCCCCGCCAAGACCTGCGTGGTCGCGAGCGCCCTGTTCGGAAGCATTTCGGGAAGCTCGGTCGCCAACGTCATGGTGACCGGCACCTACACGATCCCGCTCATGACCAGATCGGGCTACAAGCCGAACTTCGCCGGTGCCGTGGAGGCGATCTCTTCGACGGGCGGCGGGATCACGCCCCCCATCATGAGCATCACCGCCTTCATGATGGCAGAATTCCTCAACATGTCCTACCTGAAGATCATCTTCTACGCGATCGTCCCGTGCATCCTCTACTACACCGGGGTGATCGCGGGAGTCCACTTTCTGACGAAGCGCCAGGGGCTCAAGGGGCTGTCCAAGGAGCAGATCCCGCGCTGGCGGGACATCCTCACCTTCCACAAAATGGCGGGCTTCCTGGTTCCCCTGGGGATCCTGCTTTTGATGATCGGTTTCGGGAAACCCCTGATCGATGCGGGATTTTACGCCTCGATGGCGGCCCTGGCCATTTACTTCGTGATGAACTACCGAGAGAGCACCATTAAAAAGCTCTTCCTGGACGTGGTCAAGGCGATGAGCAACGGCGGCCTGGACATCGTGCGCCTGGTCCCCATCCTGGTTTCGATGAGCGTCCTGGTGAACCTGATCGGTCTCACCGGCCTCGCACCGAAACTGAGCACCCTGATCTTCGACGTGGGCACCCAGAACATCTACATCTCGCTTCTGATCGCCTCGATCCTTCCCCTGGTGCTGGGAACCGCGATGCCCGTGGTCCCGACCTATCTTCTCTCGGTCTCGATCCTTTCACCGGTGCTCCAGAAGCTGGGGGTGGACGTCGTGGCGGCGCACCTCTTCTTCATCTACTGGGGTGTCCTCGGCTCCGTGACGCCCCCGACCTGCGAGGCGGCCGTCGTCTCCTCGGGCATCGCCAAGGGCGATTGGCTCAAGACTGGCTTCTATGCCTGCGGCCTCGGGGCCGTGGCCTTCTGCCTGCCCTATTTCATGGTGCTCGACCCCGCGCTCATCGGCAGAGCCGCCCCGGGAAAAGTCATCTTTGCCGCCGTGACGGGGTTCATCGGAGCGATCTCGATGTCCTACGGACTCTTCGGCTGGAAGAAAAGCCTCTTCAACATCCCGCTTCGCGCGATGTTCTTTGTCGGCGGGGCGATGCTCCTCTTCCCGGATGTGACGATCACGGCGGGCGGAGCCGTGATCGCGGGTATCGCGCTCGGCCTGGACCGGGTGTTGAAACCCGCGGTGGCGGTTGCCACGTGACCCGCGATCGTCGAATAGGATCGAATCAAAGGACCGGAAGGATTTTCCCGGCAAGGCATAACCCAACGATGGAGGAACCATTATGAAGAAAGAACTGCGCATTCTCTGCCCCAACGGACACCTGGGCTTTGCACCGACCAAGGAGGAGAGCTTCTGGATCGGCGCGGAGACAAAACCGGATTACTACTGCTGCGACTCCGGAAGCGACGACATCGGCCCCGGACCCCTGGGCAGCGACACCTGCGTGAGCCCCTTCGCCTGGCAGAAGCACGACCTGGAACTGATGCTGCTCGCCGCACGGAAGCAGGGGGTCCCCATGATGATCGGCTCCTCGGGCGATACGGGGACCGACAGCCGGGTGGACATGTATGTGGACATGATCAAAGACCTCGCGAAGAAGCACAACATGGCCCCCTTCAAACTGGTCAGCTTCTATTCGGAACTGGACAAGGATTACATCCGGAAGAAGATGGCCAAGGGTGATGTGGTCGAGGGGCTGGATGGCCGGACGAACCTGACGCCGGAGGAACTGGAGGCGACCGACAGGATCGTGGCCGTGGTCGGGGTGCATCCCTTCATCAAGGCCCTGCAGATGGGAGCGGACGTCATCATCGGCGGCAGAGGCAGCGACGCGGCGATCTTCGCCGCAGCCGCGATCTACGAAGGTTTTCCCGAAAACCACGCCTATTACCTGGGCAAGGTCCTGGAGTGCGCCTCCTTCTGCGCCGAGCCCTACGCGGCCAAGGAATCGGTCATCGGAACGATCACGCAGGACGACGTAAAGGTCACGGCCATGGCTCCCATACAACGCTGCACCGTCGCCTCGGTCGCCGGCCACGCCATGTACGAGCGTTCGAACGCCTATAACGAGTTTTACGCCGGCGGCATGCTGGACATGACCCACTGCAAGTACGAACAATTCGACGAGAAGACCACCCGGGTCACCGGACAGGTCTTTATCCCGATCGAGGGCAGGGTCAAGGTCAAACTCGAAGGGGCGAGAAAGATCGGCGAACGGTTCATCGGCATCGCCGGAATCCGCGATCCCTACACGATCAAGCATATCGACAAGGTCATCGACTGGGCCCGCAGCCAGGTCGATGAGCGGTTCGCCGGCAAGACCTACCAGCTCTTCTACCACATCTACGGTAAGAACGGCGTCATGGGGGCTCTCGAACCCGTCAAGGAGATCAAATCCCACGAACTGTGCGTGGTCGTCGAAGGGGTGGCTCCGACCAAAGAGATCGCCGAAGAGGTGGCCCTGATCGGCTGCCGCCAGATCTTCTATGCCCGGCTTCCCGAGGTGAAGGGGACCGCAGGCTCGGCGGCGTTCGTCGTCGACGGCGTTCTTCCCGCGCCGCCGGCCTACACGTGGACCATGAACCACGTGATCCCGGTGGACGATCCCATGGAGTTCGTCCGGTTCAAGGAGACGATCATCGAATAATCATGCGAGGTAAGACAATGAAAACGGTAAAACTGGTCGAACTGGCCAAAACGATCCGAAGCAAGAACGCGGGAACCGACAAGGTTACGTTCGATATCATCTTCCGGGAAAAGGAAAATTACGATCTGGTCAAAAAGAGCGGGGCGCTGACGAAGACGACCGTGGCCAAACTGTACGGCATTCCCGAGGAGCGCGTGAGCGATTTCCAGGAATTCGATCCGGCCTATGCGATCAAATTCACGATCTATCGCGAAATCTACAGCGGCAACCCCGGCGACGGGGACATCTTTGGATGCCAGCAGTACCCGCCCCTGCTGGATGTCGAAGTGCCCGTGGGATGATGCCGGATCGCCGGCGGCAAGGAGAGGGTGCGGGCCGGGTTCGTCCGGCCCGCACGATGCCATCACGCTCACCTTCCGCACAATCGGGCGGAATTCGAATTCCGTGAAGGTCCCGGCAAGAAGCCCGTCACCCTGCCGGCGGCCGTGAGCCGGTTCATCCATGACGGGTCGCGGATTGCCTTGGCGGGTTCATGATCACCCAGCCTCCCGCACCCCGACGGCCCTCGCCCACACGGCGCTCATGGCTTCTGCGGATACTGTTTCTGACACTGATCCATTTCCTGCTTCAGCTTTTCATCGCATTGCGTCGTCAGATTGTACACAACCGAATCATCCATGCCCGTGAAATATCCCACGCAGTTCAGACGACGGGCACTGGCACTGTCATAACATGCGGTCAAAGCCTCGGCAGCTTTCTTCTTTTCGGCCTCGGCTGCCGTCTTTTTTTCCTGAGACTCCCTCTCCTTCTCCTCTTCCTTTTCGGCATTCGCCTTTTCTTCGGCGGTCACGTCTTTGAACGTGGCGCTCGGCTGGCATTTTTTCCCGTGCAGCGGATAATCCGATATGGCGACGTTCCCGTCCTGGTCTTCGCAGAGATAGATCGTGCCGGCGTCCGCATGAGACGGCGCGATCAGTGCGCAGAAGATGAACAGAGCCCCCAATAGCCGGATAGCGTTCCGAATCATGTTACCCCCGATCTGTGGAGCAGTTCTGCGGGATTGTCATTGCCACGCATCACACTTTGAACACGCCCGGTGATCTGAACCCCGGAATGATTCGCCTGGCCATGCCGTACTCCCTGAAACGGATTCCCGACGGGTTTCCCCGGTCTGTCGCCTCGGCAGGCAGTTCTTTATAGCAGAAGCTTTTCACGCGATCAAGGGATCGCCCATTCATGCGGGACGTTCCGGGTGGGAAATCGGTCGCCGACGGGCGGGCTCCCAGTCAGCCGCCTCCCGAGGAGCCGGTGAACCAGCCCTTGAGACGCGCCGGCCAGCGCAGAGGGCTCCGCAGGAATTGCCAGGCGGAATTCGCCGCGGCGAGGGCCGCGCCGCTCAGATCCGTCTCACCGTAGACCTCCCGGTTGTAGGCGCCGATGATGAGATCGATCGGCGGCTTCCACGCCGGGAAGCGGGCCTCCAGATGCTGCCCGAATTCGAGGGGCGTCTCGCCGGGATCATGCGGGAGACCGTTGCGGCCGGCCCATCCCAAAAGGGCGCCGTACAGTTCGGCCGCCCTCGGGTAGCCCGATATGCCCCGCAGTATCCTTCTCCAGACGCGGGCACAGAAAGCCCGCAACGCCGCAAAATGTGCCGCGAGCGGCGTCGTCGGGCGTGCGCTTCCCTCGGTCCGCGAGAGCAGCCACTTCACGGCGTAGTAGAGGGCGATGGCAGCGGCCACGGTCAACAAAATCATCATCAGCCCCAGCATTCCCCAGCCCATCACCTTTCCCAGCCACTCCATCCACCAGGGCTGGGTCTGCGGGACAATTTTATCCAAGTCGGCCATGGGCGCCGATTTCGCCGCAACCTCGGCAACAGGGTTGCTGCGCGGCCCGAAGACAAAACGCAGGACGGCGATCAATATGGGGAGAAGGGACTTTCCGGTAGCCGTGAGGGCGCGGTACCCCATCTCCGCGGCCGCCCTCAAGCCGGGAAGAAAAAAGAGCACGACCCCTCCGGTCCCGAGAAGCACGGCTGAAAAAAAACTGATGATGATGCCGATTCCCCGGTACCCGGGGAGAAAGGTTTTCGAAGCGGCGCGGCCCCGCATCCGGGCCATTCCGATCGAGAGAAGCCCGAACAGGAAGTAGGGAAAAACGAAGAGCAGGGAGAGGGAATCCTCGGCCATGGCCTCCCCTTTGGAGAGCGCAATCAGTTTGACGATGAAGAGCGCGAAGAAGGCCGCGAGGCCGAGATCGAAGCGGTTGCAGGCGACGGAATAGGCCGCCGGCCTGCGGGCAAGGGCTGCGCCGAATTTCCAGAGGATCACGATCAGGCAAAGATTCATCCAGAAGATGAGCCATTCCGGCACATCGCGTGAAGCAGAGAAAAACGCGGCAAGCCAGCCGCGGTCCAGGAGCGCATACGAGCTGTAGTCGATCGCGTGGATCAGCAAGAGCGCCGCGCCGATGAAGACGAGGGTCCGGACAAAAAGGACGCTCACGACCCGCCACCCTCTTCCGGCCGAGAGGCGGGCCGCCGAAACGGCCAGGGCAAAGACGGCAACGCTTTCGAAAAAGGGGAATGGGCGATGCCGGATCGTGAGCGAGAGGAACATGGCCCAGCCCAGAAGCCAGCAGAGCTCCATAGCCCCATTCACGAGATACCAGAGCGCCCCCTTGCTCTTATTCATCGACCCGTGCCCTCCCCCGTCGGGTCATCGGACCCCCGGGCTGCCAGCAGCTCTGCGGAATCGGTTGGGGAAAGATCGGCATAGAACAGGAAAGGCACCCGCCGCCGCATGAAATATTCCCGGGTGGCCCGCGCCGTTTCGTCCCTTGCGCAGCTGAAGTAGAGGCAGCTGACCCCCCAGGGGATCCTCAAATGAAGGCGCAGGATTTCGATGAGCGCCCGTGCCGGCTCCATCCGCACCCTGGCGAGCGCTTCGAGCAGGACGGAAATCTGGCGGGGGTTTCCGGTCACCGGTACGATGGGCGAAACCTCTCCCGTCATCCGGCCGTTCGTGGCCAGCCCCACGGCGCAGCCACGTTCGGAAAGCCGCACGGCCGCCGATGCCACCGTCTCCAGCATGCGCTCGAACGGATCTTCCGCCCCGTTCCGGGCGAACGGACCGACATCGACCACGAGCAGGATCTTCTCCTGCGCCGACGGCTCGAAAATCTTCTCCTGCAGCTTGTGGTGGCGGGCGGTCGCCTTCCAGTGGATGTACTTGGCGGGCCGGCCGTTCTGGTAGTCCCGGGTGCCGAGGATGTAGACGGGGTCGTCCACCGGGCTCTCGGCTCCGGGAATCCCGAAGAAATCGCGCCGCGGCAGCGAAAGCGGCCCGATCGGAACGAGGCGGGGATAGACCACCACCTCGATCGTTTCGGCCATCACCTTCTCCTTCGGGAAGAAACCGAACAGATCGCCCGAGATCATGCCGAGCGGCCCGATGTTATGGATCCCCCTCCGCCGCGCGGTGAGCTCCCACCGGAAACCCGCCTTCTGATACCAGAGCAGGCCCGATTCCGCCGAAACCGCCTTCTCGGGCGCGTCGCCGTGGACGAGGCCGCCGATGGGCGCCCTGACCTCCAGCCTCACGGGGAGGATCTTCCTGTTTTCCGCCGTCGCCTTCAGAACAAGCTTTTCGCCGGGGAACACCCTCTGCCGGTCGATGCCAAAGCTGCATTCAACGGCGGCCAGGCTCCACCGGGTCCAGAGCTTCGCCCCGGCAGCGACCCCGAGAAGGGTGAGGGAGAGCACCGTGAGGTCCCGCTGGCCGCTGAGCAGGGCCATGAAGAGGAACAGGCCGACGATGGCGAGCACGAACGGCACGAGAAAGATGCTGGGCAGGATGCGATCGGTGGGGTTCATCGTCTCCTCACGCGCCGGGGGCAGGCACGGGGATCTGACGGACGATCTCTTCGAGAAGCGTCTCTGGGTTCTCCCCTCGCAGCCGTTCCTCTTCCTTGAGGATCAGGCGGTGCGCCAGGACCGGCACGGCCAGGGACTTGATGTCGTCGGGAAGCACATAATCCCGGTCGTGGAGCGCGGCCAAAGCCTGGCCGGCCCGCATGAGGCAGAGCGAACCCCGCGGGCTCGAGCCGAGCCGCAAGACCGGGCTGCGGCGGGTCGCGGCGACGATGCCCGTGATGTACTCCTTCACGGGCAGGGATACGCGGATCCGTTTCCGGGCCTCCTGCAGCTCGGCGATCTGCTCGGGGGTCGCCACCGGTGCCAGTTCCCGCAGCGGATCTTTCTCCCGGAAGCGCTCCAGGATCGCGATCTCCTCCTGCTGCTCTGGATAGCCCAGCCGCATGCGCAGCAGGAACCGGTCGAGCTGCGCCTCAGGCAGAGGAAAGGTGCCCTCGAGCTCGATCGGATTCTGCGTGGCCATGACGAAAAAGGGATGGGGCAAACTGTAGGTCTTCCCGTCGACCGTGACCTGGCGCTACTCCATGCTCTCGAGCAGGCTCGACTGCGTCCTGGGGATGGTCCGGTTGATCTCGTCGGCCAGAAGCACGTGGGTCATGACCGGACCCGGCTGGAACGTAAAGTGGCCCGTCTGTTGATTGTAGACATTGAACCCGGTGATGTCCCCAGGCAGCAGATCGGGGGTGAACTGCACCCGTTTGAACGACGCGCCGATGCTCCGGGCCAGGGACTTGGCGATCAGGGTCTTTCCCAGACCCGGGATGTCTTCGATCAACACATGACCGTCGGCCAGAAGCGCCACCAGAAGGAGCTCGATGGACGGCTCCTTTCCGACAATCACATGGGAGACGTTTTCGATGATTTTCTTGCACAGATCGAATTGCACGGTCATACCTCTCGGACGTTTCAGATGATCCCGGCAATGAACCCTGCGGAAGGCGGCAATGTCGGTCGGAACCAGTCTTTTAGCGGGGCAAGGTTAGGAGAGGCGGCCGTGTCTGTCAAGAGATTTTATGGCACAACCCGCCAAGGCGGAGGCTGTGCGGTGATCCTTTTATTTCGGCGGCAGCGACAGGGCATAACGAACACCGCGAAATGGGGGGACGGATTTGGATTCCATCCCCCCGGCACGCTTCCTCGAGGCCCCCTGCCCTACTCGTAGAAATTCTTTCCGAAGAGCTTCTGGCTCAGGCCGATCAGGTCGGCCCACTTCATCGGCCCGCCTTTGTCGGGCGGGAAACCGACCCCCCAGATCATCCCGACATCGATCATCCGCACATCATCGACGACCTTTTTGTCGAGGATCTCTTTGCCCATCTTCACCATCGCGGTGAGGATCCCCATCTGGATCTCCTCTTCACTGAGTTCATGGGGTGTGCCCTTGGCGATGAGCGGCAGCACCTCGGGGTCCACGCTGCCATCGGCCAGGAAGAAGCCCTTTCCCGACTTCTTCAGCCCCAGGCGCCCCGATTCCACTACGCTCTTCAGGGTCTCCTGCTTGATCCCCATCCCGACGAAGACCTTGTAGGGGACGTCGATGCCCACCTCGTCGGTCAGCTTGATCGGCCCGACCGGCATCCCGAAGTGTGTCATGGCCCGGTCCACCTTTTCGATGGAATTCCCCTCTTCGATGTACTTGAGCGAATGGACCAGGTTGGGAAAGAGCATCGCGTTCACGACAAAGCCCGGGTTGTCCCGGCAGACGAGCGGCCGCTTCCGGATCAGCCCGACGAAGTTGAGGAGGTTGTCGATCGTCTCCTGGCCGGTCTTCTCGCCCCGGATCACCTCGACGAGCTGCATCAGCCAGACCGGGGAGAAGAAGTGGAGCCCGCCGAACCGTCCGGGATTCGCGACGAAGGGGGCCATCGACGTAATGGGGATCGACGAGGTGTTGCTCGCGATGACGCAATCCTCACGGACGACCTGGGAGAGCTCTCCGTAGGCCTGGTTCTTGACATTGATCGCCTCGAAGACCGCCTCGATCACGATGTCCACGTCCCGAAAGGCCGGCGTATACTCGGAGACGGCCGTGAGACGGGCCATGATCGCGTCCACCGGCTCCTTGAGCCGTTTCTTCTCGGCCATTCCGTCCAGGATCTTGCGGACAAAGGCCTTTCCTGGTTCGAGCGCCTCCGGGATGTCCTTCACCAGCACCGGGAGCTGGGTGTTCCGGAGGATGTCGATCACGATCCCCCGCCCCATCGTCCCAAAACCGAGGACCGCAGCCTTGACGAGCGGCTTGGGAACGAACCCCTTGGTCATCATCGCCTTGGGTTTGTCGGTCATCCCCTTGAGGAAGAAGGTGTTGATGCTTCCCTTGGCCTCCTTCGAGAGGACAACCTCGACGAAGTTGTCCTTCTCCAACTCCAGCCCCTTGTCCAGCGGGAGTTTCAACCCCTCCTGCATCGATTTCAGGGCGAGCATCGGACCCGGGATCTCCCGGCCCCGCGTCGCTTTCAGAATCCCGGCCTTGGCCATCTCGGCCACGGCATCGATCTGTGAGAAATCCTGCACGGGCCGCTTCAGGTCCGCCTTTTCCGCAATCACCTCTTCGAGGAAGGCCCGGGCCTGCGCGAGCAGATCCGCCTCCGCGGGGATCAGCCGGTCGACGATGCCCATCTCATAGGCCTTGGCCGCCGGAAGCATCGTCCCCCTGAGGATCAGCTCGATTGCCGCATAGCCGATCAGGCGGGGCAGACGCTGGGTTCCCCCGCCGCCGGGGAAGAGTCCGACGTTGCACTCGGGCAGACCGATCAGGGTGTTCTTCCCCTCTTTCGCGATCCGGGCCGTGCAGGCGAGCGCGAACTCCAGCCCCCCGCCGAGGCAGTGGCCATGGATCGCCGCGACCGACGGGAACCCGAGAGCGATCAAGCGGGCGAAAGAGCCATGGAAGAGATTCAGGGTCTTGCGCACCTCCTCGGCGCTCTGGATCTGGGAGATCAGCTTCAGGTTGGCGCCGGCCAGAAAATTATCCGGCTTCCCCGAGATGAAGATGATCCCGCGGATCCCCTTGGATATTTCCAACTCCTGCATGATTCGGTCGAAGCCCGCAAAGGCGTCTTCCGTCCAGGTGTTCATCGGATCGCCGACCACGTCGAACGTGATCACCCCGATCCCCCGCTCATCCACCACCATGTTGAATACCTTGCCCATCCCCTGTCTCCTTTCCGTTAGGTTGATGTGAAATTCCATCCACAAACTTCTCAAGATCGCTTCACCGCCGGGATGACGGCCCAACGCCAAAAGGATCAGCGAAAATTGATCGAGAGTGCTGCGCTATAAGAAGATGAGGCCGGGAAACGGACGGTCACGCTATTTCGTGAACGTCCATGCCCTTTCATGACGCCCCCGGATCACGCGAGCGACGGCGCGGCGCCCGTATCCGACCCTCCCTGCGGGAGCGTGATCCGAAAGGTTTTCAAATCCAAAGAGGTGGTCCATTGGGGCAGTTTTTTCTCCGGCCCTTCGATCCGGACGAGCGGCGGATTATGCCCCGCGAGCGCATTGATTTTTGCCCACAGCGTGATGTCCCCCCAGAACTGCGGGGGCACATCCGATGCCGCCACGGCGGAAAAGATCCCGTCAGGTGTTGCGTTGCCCTCGCGGATGGCCCTGAGCGCCAGCGACTCCAGCCGTCCGAGACCCGTTGCCGGGTCCGGCTGTTCCTGGAGCCATCTCGCCGCGGCGGCCGCGACCCAAGGCAGGGGTGCATCGATTTCGTGCGCCAGGCCGGCAAGGGCTTGCAGATCCCGAGCGGCAAAGGCCCTGTCGACGACTGCGGCGAACCGGAACTGGGCATCCGTGACCGGCCGGCGCCGGTCGTAGAGGGAGACGAGCTGAGATGGCTGGAGTTGCCCCAGTCCATGGAAGGGCTCGATCCCGGGGAAAGCGTCGACACAGAGGAGTTCGGCGTTTGGGATGCCCAGGTGCCGCATGCAGGTGAGGATATGGACAAGCATGGCCTGGTCGAAGAGGCAGGCGTCGGACCAGAGCACGATGCGCTCATGGTCCCCGGAGCCGGCGAGTTTCCCGTACTGGGCCCTCAATGTGCCGAGAATATCCTTTCTGTCCAGTCCGCCGCCGGTCATCTCTTCGAGAAATCGCAAACGGGCGGCCAGCGTCGCATCGTCCGGCCATCCCGGATTCCGCGGCCCGTCGTACAGGACGTCATGCCAGACCAGTATCTCGCCGGGAATGCCGGACTTCGCAAGGCTCTCCCCGGCGCGGTCGCCGCCGATGATATGAAGCGTACCTTTCATGGTCTGTCTCCCCGGTATCGACTCGATCCGCTCTTCCGTACCTCCGAGTTCTGCCAGTCTCTTTCCGCTTTCTTTGGCGATCGGTGCCTGCACTCCGGGATCGACCATGGTTTTCTTCTCCCCAAATGATCGGGCGCTTACATCCATCCGAGGTTTGGCATAGGTGTAAGCCAAACCGGAACCGGCAATTGAGTGGCCTCGCATAGCTCTCGTATCAAATCTTTAATTCGGCTTGGCAGCTCGTGGACAAACTCTCTTGGCATATCCAATTCGGTATGTGGGATGGTTTTGGCCTCGTTTTGAGTCACTTTCATAAAATGACCCTTTGAATGCATGATTAGATTGCGTTTCTTGGTGAGCTTGAAAAGTGATTGATATGGTTCTCTGCTGCTGTCAAAAGTGGCTCCCTTTCCAGCAAGCGCAAGATAGATTTGCCACTTGCTCATGAACGATAATTTCTCTATGCCTTCCCAATACTTGGGGAAGTGATCATAACCAAGATGATTGATGAAAGCCTCAAGACATGCGGCTCCCAAGATTATCGCGTTAGCTCGTTCTTGATAGACTTCATCCAGCTTCATAACAAGGGGGCGCTCATCTTGTGCTAACTCGTCAGCTTTTTTGGCGTGTTGATGGCAACCTCGGAAAAATATTGCTTCTCCGAAAAATCTTGTATGAAATGAGCTGTCACGAACAGTGAATGATTCAAAACGGGACAAAATTGGAGGTTCACAACGGGTCACTTTGGGGAATGATGAGCGAGAACGGCACTTTTTAAAATGAAGTTTCTCCAACTCCGATAATATTGGACGTCTGACACCATCCGGCCATTGATAGAAATCCGCAACTTTAATTTTGAAATCAGCGTGTCCGGGTTCACCGGGCTTTATTACCGGATTGCGAAGCGCCGCCAGTTTTTCATGCACCAAGTCAAAAACTCCGAGATCAACCTCGTCAGACACAGTTCTACTGTAGTGACGTCCTTCGATAGCCATGGATTCTGCAAATCGCCATTGCCAAAATTTTCCATCGTTAAGAACTTGGAAATGATCGAATATACTTAGCTTGGGGTCCCATACATCAAGAGCATTGAGTTGCCACGGGAAACAATGATCCGATGCCAAACCTTCGGGTATGAGGTCATCCTGTTCAGCACAAAGGCCTGCAGGAACTCTGCTAAACATACCTTCGAATATCCTGGCCGAAAAAACGAATGGGAGAACATTATGAACCAATAGGGAAGAAACCACGACGTGATGAGTCTTTAGCGCCTCCATCAGATCGTTTTTGGCAAGCTTCTCGAAGTTGAACGTCCAGATTTCGTCGCGAGTGGCAAATTCACGACATTCCACGTACTCTACCGCAATTGCTTCAACCCACCAGGGGGGCAGCTTCACTTTTTCGGCTACAGTTCGAATGATATTGACCATACGATCATGCCTCATCGCTGATCGACTCGGAATGACAAAGATAAGACTCCGGCGCTACGCGAAGCGTCCGCGCGGTCAATGCCGGCTCCGGCGCATTGCCCAAGAGGCCTCGACGGCGATGCTTCCGAAATCGTGCAAAATGTTGAAGGCCGGCGCTTCCGGCATGGAGGCAGCCGAATGGCCCTCAGGCGGTCTCGACGCGCTTTCTAAGCTCGGACAGCTTCGACGCCTCCCCGATCATCACGAGCCGGTCACCCGATTTGATGGGGCGCCCGGAGTCCGGGTTGATGTCATACCGGCCGGTTTCCTGCTCGCGCACCGCCACGAGGAGCGGAGCATGGGCTTCGGTCCCTTTCAGGTCGCCGACCGGCCGCCCCACGAGGGGAGACCCCTCCGGCACGGCGACCTCATCGAACCGGACGATACTCTCCCGCTCCCTCATCATGGAATCCAGGAAGCCGACCGTCGCCGGGCGGACCATCTCGGAGACCATGCGCAGACCGCCGATGTACTGGGGATTGATGACGTTGTCGGCGCCGCTCCGCAAGAGCTGCTGCCGTACCGTGCGCTCTTTCTGCGTGCTGACGAGGCGCACTTTCGGGTTAAGGCCCTTGGCCGTCAACGCCACGAACGCGTTGAATTGGTCTGAGGGGAGCACGGCGAAGACGCCGGCAGCATTCGTCACCCCGGCACGCTTCAGGGTCTCCTCTTCCGTCGCATCCCCTTCCACAACCTTCAGGCCGTCGCCGATGAGCCTTTCGACCGTCTCCCGGTCCTGCTCGACCACGACGAAAGTCCGCCCCGTCTTCTCCAACTCATCGATGATGACCCGGGCGGAATGGCTCATGCCGCAGACGATGTAGTGTCCGGAAAGCTTGGCGATTTCATTTTCCATACGCCTCCTCTTGAGTACCATGGACAGTTGTCCCTCCACGATGATGGAGGTGAGCGTCGAAAACGCGTAGGCGACCATACTGACGCCGCCCAGAATGAGGAACACGGTGAAGACGCGGCCCGCGTGTGTGAGGGGGTTCGTCTCCCCGTAACCGACCGTCGCGAGCGTGATCACCGTCATGTAGAGCGCATCGAAAGGCGCCCAGCCTTCGATGAGGATGTAGCCGATCGTCCCGGCGAAGAGAGTGAGGACGAGGAGCCCTGTGACGCCTGCAAGGCGTTTGCGCATTTCAGAAAGGCTAGTCATGTTTTTGAACCGAATAGACCAGTTTCTTTCGATACCCCGGGGCGATTTTGTTTCTATTTGCGGCTTGGTTTCCCGGCGCCGGTGCCGAATTCATATTCGGCCGTTCTCCTATAGCACAAATAGGGCAGATTGCAGAAGCAACAATTACAGGAGGATATCCCCTTTCCACTGGCCAAAGCGGGATGGCATAGCGATCATTACAGTTCGGCCTTCAACGCCGCCCCCAGTTCCTCCAGGATGAGCGGCTTTTTCAGATACCGGCCGGCCCCAAGTTTCAGGGTTTCCCGCACCTGTTCTGTTTTTGCAGAACCGCTGACGACAATGGCCTTCTGGAGGGGGTGAATCTTTTTGATCCTCTCGTATGTCTCACGCCCACCGATGCCCGGGTCCATGATCATGTCGAGCAGCAGCATGTCGACGCTGTGATCCTTCAGATAATCGATGGCCTCCTCGCCTCCCGAAACAGCCGTTGGCCTGTATCCCAGAGCCTCCACCATCTGACATGCGACTTCCCTCTGGGTCTTCACATCGTCTATGACCAGAATCGTTTCGCCGCGGCCCCTCAAATCATCGAGGGGAACGGGAGGTTTCCTGCTTCGGACCGCCTCCCGGGTGACCGGAGAATAGAGTTCGAACCTTGTGCCCTGGCTGTCGGTCGCAACATCGATGTAGCCATCGTGGTCCTGGACGACATTCCAGACCACCGTCAGCCCAAGTCCAGTGCCGCTGCGGCCCAGCACCTTCTTCGTGTAGAAGGGTTCGAAAATCCGTTGAAGATCCTCGGCCGATATGCCCGATCCGGTATCGGCGACTGCCAGGACCGCGTATTCGCCGCTGTTGACCCTGTCGTAGCCCTTCAGCGGCCTGTCGACGAGGCGATTCACCGTGGACACGACGACGCTGCCGGCACCTTCAATGGCCTCGGCGTTCGATACGAGATTCATCAAAAGTTTCCTGATTTTAGCCCGGGATCCATTGATATTGGACAGCCCGTAATCCAACCGGGTTTTGACCGTGACCAGCCGGTGATACTGCAAGAGTCTGCTGTGTTCAGGAGATCCCAGATATTCGCCGACGATATCGTTGAGGTTCAGCGGTTCCTTGGAAATGACCGCGCCTCTGGCCACGGTGAGCAGATCCTGAACGATCTCCGCCGCCCTCTGACCCGATCTTTGTATGGTTTCCAACGACTTCCGCATCTTGCTCTCCTCGGGCAGTTGCAGCAGGAGCACTTGCGGATAGCTGACGATGCCGGAAAGAACGTTGTTCAAGTCATGAGCCACGCCGCCGGCCAGCAATCCCAGGGATTCCATCTTCTTCAGACTGGCCAGTTTTGCCTCGTTTTCCCTCCTGGCCTCCTCCTCGCGGATTCGTTCCGCGATGTCGCGTACGACGGCCAGAACAGCCGGCTTGTTCCTGTAGCGAATGACGCTTGCCCGGATTTCGACCGTTCTCGCTTCAAGCGTTGTTCTTCCGACACGCACGGTAAGCCGTTCAGGCAAAGGTGAAGCCTGCAGCAGCCCACCTTAGATAGTGCCTGAGCCTGGGCCTTTCTTCGGGCAGGAGGTCATCGAAGAAATCCTGCGCGGCCGAACCGATCACGGGGCGGCCGAGGAAGGCGCTGCAGGCCGGATTCGCGAAGACCGTTTTACCGCCCTGGATCACCAGAATGCCGTCGTTGGCGAATTCGGTAGAAGGTAAATCCATAGAAGCAGTGGACCAAAAAAATGAGTGCCGTGAATTCCAGCAGGCCAGCAAAACGATTCACCGGGCCGGGCGGCGCGTTGTACTCAAAGAAGACGCCGACGGCGTAAAGCAGACCGGAGAAAGAGATGGCCGCACCCCATCCATACCACGGGAACTGGGTCTTCCGAAAATACAACGTACCCTGCACGGTAACCATAATCAAAGCCAAGACAGCTACCGACAAGGACCCGGCCGATTGGGGAACGATATGCTCAGCCATCAATTTTCCTCTCCTCGACCGGTCCGGTTGCCCTTTGGGACGGACCCGGGCGCGCGGCTCATGACGGGAATTAATCGATCTTTGAAATCGGCTTTTCGGGGGAGACGGTGGAAAATAGATCAATCAGGTGGATTGATCAAGACATTAATCAGCTTTCATACCCGGGATCAGCATATGGGCGGTGTAATTTGCCCGAGGCTTCTCACAGCCGTCTCCGGTCCGATTTGAAGCAACTGCCATTGAACCGTTTGGCGAATTTTTTCATTTCGTTCGCCAGTTGGGATACTTCGCCATAGTGGGAAAAAACGTGGGAACAGGTTTCGGTAATACCGATGGAGAGGCCCATCACGGGGAAGCGGGATTCCCCACCCTTGCGGCCGGATGATTGAATGAATCCCCGGGCGGAATCCTCGCGATCGTAGCAACCGGGAATCAGGCTGTCGAAGGCCTGAATGATCTCCGCTGCCGCTTCCTCGGCCAGCTCCGCATCGATGATGAAAACGAAATCGTCTCCGCCGATATGGCCCACGAAACTGCGTTGGGGCTGCTTGGCTTTCACGATACCCAGGATCAGCCGGCCGGTCATTTTGATCACCTCGTCCCCGCCGCTGAAACCGTAGCGGTCATTGAACGGCTTGAAATTATTGAGATCGGCGTAACCGAGGGCAAACGCCTTTTTCTCGTCCAGTCTCTCCTGAATCTCTCTGCTGATGGAGATATTCCCCGGCAGGCGCGTCAGCGGATTGATTTCCACGATTTTTTCGGAACGGAACATGGATAATTTGACGCGCGCCAGAAAATCGCGCTCGAAATCGGCCCGCCAGATGAAATCCTCGACCATGAGTGCATCGAGACGATCGATATCGAATTGATCGGGCAGGATCGCCAGTACCGGCAAGGGATGGAACAGCGGATCGGTCTTCAGGTCGTTGATGATATCGATCTCGGACGGATCGTCATTCGCGACATGGATCACGACCAGATTCGGGATCGAATTGTAGATGTAGTCGAGCGCGGAAGTCATCCTGCTGAAGAGGACGCTCCGGCAGATCCCTCTAGTGCTGCGCTCCATCGCACTGTTCAGAAGAACGTCCCGGCAGACGATTACGATCGTTTTCATGAGATCAGGAAATGTCCTCGGCGGATTCCATGTTGTCTTCCATCTCCTTCAGCACCTCTCTGATATCCCCCGCGGAAAGTGCAAGGCGCTGATAGGCATCGGCATTCACTTCAGGAACAAAAACATCTCCGGCAAAGCCGAAGCCGCGGGCGCGGACCAGGAGGTCCGCCACGTGCACGATCGCCGTCTCCAGCGGGGCGTTTCGGGCCTGCGCCGGACGGTGATGGCATTCGATGACCTCGGTCAGGTCGCCGGGGAAATGCCATTTCTCCGCGAGCCAGCTGCCGACATTGGCATGGGTTGCGTTGAATTGGCTCTTTTCCGCGTCGACGATCGGGATGCCTTTGTCGCGGGCTTCGTCCATCGCCGCCTGATACTCGGCCGGGTATTCGAGGGCCAGGATCACTTTACCGATATCGTGCAGCAGCCCCGCAATCGATACCTCCTCCGGTTCCTTCAACCCCTTCTTACGGGCGATGACGCGGGAGGCGATGGCGCAGGCAAGCGAATGCTGGTAGAGGCCGCTCATCGTCTTCTCCATCAATTCGAAAACCGATACCCCGAGCAGCAACCCCTTGATGACATTGACTCCCAGGAGCATCGTCGCATGCGAGACGGACGCTATCCGGCCCGGAAATCCGTAAACGGCGGAATTGACCATTTTCAGGACTTTGGTGGTCAATGCCGGGTCATTGGAGATGAAAGCGCTAATTTCGACGATGGTGATGCGGGGCTTTTCGAGGACGCCGGAAAGCCGTTTCAGCACCCCGGGAGCTGTGGGGAGTGCGTTGATGTTTTCGACCTGGCGGCGCAGGATCTTGGGATCAACGCTACTCATAGAGACCCTCGACATGCTCTTTGACGACGCTTTTGATCGTGTTCATGAAGGGCTTGCCCTCCACACGGGAGAATCTCGCATTCAGGTCCGCCAAGGCCTCCTCCCTGGGGATGGCCTGAACGGGCAGGCCCTCCACGAAGACGTTGGTGACGCCCATATCCTGGATTCTTTCGATCCACTTGGCGGTAAGCTCGGTGCCTTCCCCGAGCATCACCATGCCGCTTTTGGCGGAGACCGGCTTGGCCAGTTTCATCCCGGCCTCAAGCTTTGACACGGAAATCCTCACCATGATCGTCCCCTTGATCTGTTTAAGAGGTTTGGCCGCCTCTCGTCCGAACCGGCCTCCGGAATTCCAGGGCGGGGGACTATAGCACAGGGAAGCAGCTGGGGGGAAGGGAATTAAATCGATGGGGCGATGGCTACGGAAACAGGATGGTTATCGAACATCTTCCTTGAATTTATTGCAATCATGGTATACCTTTCCGCACGTTCATGAAGCGCCTGCAAAGTGCTTCGCGATAAGAATATCAGCCTGTTAGCGCAACGCCGTCTACTTTGAAGCCACATTGGGTGTTTTTGTCATGCCTCAGATTCACATTCAGTGTTACGAAGAACACACCGACGCACAGAAGGTCGCCCTGGTCAGGGACATCACCAAGACCGTTGCCGCAGCGGCCGTCGTCGACCCCATGAAAGTCCAGGTTCAGTTCTATCCCATCCCGAAGGGCAACCGGTCGCTCGGCGGCAGGCTGATGAGCGAGGTCGAAGATCTCTCCAAGCTGCCCGCCGATGAAACCCCCTGGCTGATCGTGCAGCTCCAGCTCTTCGAAGGGCGCTCCCTGGACCAGAAACGGGCCATCGTCAAAGGCGCAACCGAAGACATCTCCAGGAATTTCGGCATCGATCCCGAGCGGATCATGATCATCATCTCCGAGATGAACCGGATCCACAATGCGATCGGCGGACGGCTCGCGATCGACCGGTAGAAAAGACACGGGCTTCGGGCACAGTCCATGATCTCAAGGGCATTGCGTTCCTCGGGAGCCTGTTTATGAAACCAGAGAAGAATCTGCGGTCCTCCCGCCTGCAAAACGGATTCATCATCGGGTCCGTCGCTGTCTTCGTTTCCCTTGTCATTCTGCCTTTTTATTATCTATACCATGCCCCTGTGCTCGGCATCCGCACCGCCTGGGACGATCGGGCACAGGTGTGGAAGGTCGAGTCGGCTTCGCTGCCGGGCCCCTTCCGTCCGGGCGATGCACTGGTTTCGATCGACGGCCGCCGCATCGGTTTTCACGAAGGGCTGACGGACAATATCCACATTCAGAGCCGGCAGGAGCTCTTCGCCTGGTTTGCGGCAAAAAAGGCACTCTTCACCCTTCTGAGAGCTCCCCGGGTTACCGTCGGTCTCCTGCGCGACGGCGGATTGATCCATGCCGAAGTAGTCGTTCGTCCGGCCCAATTCTCATTCCTGAAAAGAATCGAAGCCCTCCATCTCGTCGTCGGCACGGTCTTCTTTTTCATCGGGTTGGTCGTTTTTCGGAAGAAGGGATTCGAGGAGACGAGCGTCGTCTTCTTCCTCCTCTGCATGGCCATGATGCTCAGCTTCATCACCAACGCCGCTTCCATGATGAGCGAGCTCGTCTACGAGCCTGCCTGCTTCATGCTGATGAATCTCCTCAATATCCCCAATCCCATGGCCATCGCTGCGTTCATGCTTCATTTCAGCCTGCTGATGCCCGAAAAAAGGAGGTTCCTGGTCAGGTTCCGGAAGCTGACATGGCTCTTCTACGCCTCCTGCGCCCTCATCGAACTGACCCTTTCCATCGGGATCATGAATGTCGCTTTCCCCATCCTGTTCATCGCGTCCCTCGCCGCCCTGGGACAGGGGTATGTGCGATACAAAAATCCCATCCTGCGCCGGCAGTTGCTCTGGGTGGTCTCAGGCTTCGGCGTCGGCTTGCTGCCGTTCGTCCTGATCAACGGCATCCCCATGATCGTGACCGGTCAGAGGCTCGTCAACGACACGATCCCCGGGCTCTTCCTCATCGTCATCCCGCTCTTCATGGCCTTTGCGATCCAGAAGCACCGGCTCATGGAGATCGAATCTCTTTTCGACAACACCCTGATCTATGCTGCGACCTTCGGCGTCCTCACGCTCATCGACCTCTCAGCGGTCGGCCTGTTCTCTCGCCTGTTTCCCGAGAGGGAAACGGCGCAGAGTCTGGTCGTGAGCACGGTGACGCTATGGTTCGTCATCGTCGCTTATGTTCCGGTCCGGAACGGTTTCAGGACCTGGATCAAACGACTGCTGAAAAGGGAGCAATACGATCCGAACGAGGTGTCGATGGGCCTCAGCAGACGGCTCGTCTTGGCCTCCGATACCCCGGCCGTGTTCAGGGAAACGATGAGGGCCATCGATGAATCTCTGCACCCCAGGGGCCGGTGCGCCTATCTGTTTACGGAGGGCGAAACGGTGCCCGTCTCACCCGAGCCACGCGCAGACATCCCTCGGGAGTGGCCAAGCGCAGCCCGGACTCTTGATTCCTCCGATTATCTCTACCGTTTTTTCCCGGCCGAAAATCTGCCGCCGGACTGTGCCGCTGGCGTCCTTCTCCCCATCGTCGGCCCGACGGGCCCAACCGGCTGCATCATCCTGAAAGAGAAGATTTCCGGGAAGACCTACAGTCGGGAAGACCTGAATCTCCTCGACCTGATCGCCAGGCAGACCTCCCTGGCCCTCGAAAGCATCGTCGCGAAAGAGGCCGCCGCGATGAAAGAGAAGGAAAGCCGGGAGGTGAAAGAGCAGATCTCGCGCGAAATGCATGACGGCATCGGCGGCAGTTTCAGCAATGCCATGATGATTCTTGATCTGATGTCGGGCGAGCTCACGGGGCCGGCCGCCGTGAGCAGGCGAATCGGCGCCATGAGGGATACACTGGCGGATGGCCTCACGGAGACCAGGATCCTGATCAGGACCATGGAGGGGCAGGAGACCGCGCTGAGCGATCTCAGGGAGAGCATCGCGGGAAAGGTGCAGCGGCTGCTCGGCGGCAAGGAGATGGGCTGCACGTTCGAAACGGACG
>JAJFTY010000152.1 GCA_021372695.1 Deltaproteobacteria bacterium | reverse complement strand
AGCCTACGTCAATGGCGTGTTTTCGATCAGCCCGCCGGTGGTCAGACCGACCGATCCGGACACGCCCGTCGCCATCTATCACCTCTACCAGGCGAAGATGTGGGGTGAAGAGTCGGGCGCCTGCGCCGTCGAGCTGAACATCGACCAGCAGATGCCCATGATCCCGCGGTACGAGTCCCTCCTGGTCTCCGGCTTTGGGCAGCAGCCGCCGCCAAGCCTCCAGGAGATGCTGAATCAGGGGTACAAAGTAGAAATAGGGGACTATGAGGTGATCACCGGGGCCCGGGTCATTTCTCCCGATGTCCAGCCGGATCTGGCAAGATTCCCGTTCACGAGGTGCATCGTCTCCTGGAGGTTTGCCCATCAGAAATACGAGGCTCCATAGCCGCCGGAGCCCTGCGACCGACATGCAGGCATGCGCATGCCCCTTTCACGCCGGGGAGGCACCGTCGATCGCCCGGCGGATCTCTCCGGCGAAGGCGGAGGCGTCGGCGATGAGGCTGCCGCCTTTGCCTTTTTCGCCGATCAGACGCACCAGGGCGCTTCCCACGACGACCCCGTCGGCAAGCGGGGCCATGGCTGCGGCCTGGCTGGGGGTGGAGATCCCGAAGCCGACCGCGACCGGAAGCGAGGTCATCTTCCGGAGCCGATCGACGTCCCGCCGGACATCTTCGGGCCGGGGGGCGGCCGCTCCGGTCACGCCCGTCACGGAGATGTAGTAGTCGAATCCCGCCGCTCCCCGGAGGATCTTCCCCGCCCGCGCCCGATCGGTGGTCGGCGCGACGAGCGTGATGAAGGCAAGACCCGCCGGATCGGTGTACTGCCTGAGCTCATTCGACTCTTCCGGGGGAAGGTCCACGACCAGAAGCCCGTCCGCGCCGGCCGCGGCCGCATCCGCGGCGAACCGCTCCGGCCCGTAGCTCAGAATCGGGTTGTAGTAGGTGAAAAGAACGATCGGGACGCCGCTCGACCTGCGGATGCGGCCGATCATTGCCAGGATCTTCTCCAGGGTGGCCCCCTTCTTGAGCGCACGCTGGGAGGCGGCCTGGATGGCGGGGCCGTCCGCGGTGGGGTCGGAGAAGGGGACGCCCACCTCGACGATGTCGACGCCCGCGGCCTCCAGGGCCGGGATCAGCTTTTCGGTCTCTGCCAGACCGGGATCGCCCGCCGTCAGATAGGCAACGAAAGCCTTCCTTCCCGCTTTTTTCAATGTCGCAAACTTCTCTTCGATCCGTCCCATCACGCGTTCCCCTCCCTGCCTTCGGCAATCGTCTCCGCATCCTTGTCCCCCCGGCCGGAGAGGTTGACGATCACGATCCGCTCCTTCGCCATGGCCGGGACGGTCTTGATCGCATGGGCGACCGCATGGGCGCTCTCCAGCGCGGGAATGATCCCCTCCTGCCGGGAGAGGGTGACGAAGGCCTCGACCGCCTCCGCGTCGGTCACACTGACGTAGCGGGCCCGCCCCGTGTCGTGGAGCCAGGCATGCTCGGGTCCCACGCCCGGATAGTCGAGGCCGGCCGCGATCGCATAGGCGTCCCGCACCTGGCCGTGTTCGTCCTGGAGGAGATAGGTCTTGTTGCCGTGGAGGACCCCGACCCGTCCCGCCGTGATGCTGGCCGCATGGAGCCCCGTCTCGACCCCCTTGCCGGCCGCCTCCACGCCGGTCATCGCGACCGTAGCGTCGCCGATGAAGGGGTGGAAGAGCCCGAGCGCGTTACTCCCCCCGCCGATGCAGGCGATGAGCTGGTCGGGGAGCCGGCCCTCCTTCCGGAGGATCTGCCGCCTCGCCTCCCGGCCGATGACGCTCTGAAAGTCGCGGACCATCACGGGATAGGGGTGGGGACCCGCGGTCGTGCCGATCACATAGAAGGTGTCCCGGACCGACGTGACCCAGGCGCGCATCGCCTCGTTCATCGCGTCTTTGAGGGTGGCCGTGCCGGCGGATACGGGGACGACCTCGGCGCCGAGGATCTTCATCCGGTGGACGTTGTGCGCCTGCCGTCTGATGTCCTCCTCCCCCATGAAGATCCGGCACTCCATTCCGAAGAGCGCCGCGGCCGTTGCGGTCGCTACCCCGTGTTGTCCCGCCCCTGTCTCGGCGATCACCTTTTTCTTGCCCATCCGCCGGGCCAGCAGGGTCTGCCCCAGGGTGTTTTTGATCTTGTGTGAGCCGGTATGGTTCATATCCTCGCGCTTCAGGTAGATCTTCGCGCCGCCGAGCGACTCGGTGAGCCGCCGTGCCTCGTAGAGGGGCGATTCCCTTCCCGCGTACTCGTGGAGATAGAAGGTGAATTCCTTCCTGAAGGCCGCGTCCCTCTTGGCCGTGCGATAGGCCGCCTCCAGCTCCAGCAGAGCGGGCATCAGCGTTTCCGCCGCATAGCGTCCGCCGTAGATCCCGAAATGGCCGTTTTGGTCCGGCTGTGCCTGTTTCATTTCATATTCCTTTCAAACCTGAAATCCACGCACGACGTCATACCGGCGAAAGCCGGTATCCAGACGCCGTCCCGGTAAAAGCCGGGAACTAGCGGGGCACTGGGCCCCGGCGTTCGCCGGGGTGACATCCTTTCGTCAAGCCGCCGAAGATGGCTTTCGGCCCCGGAGGCGCCGCCCGGCGAACGATTGCGACGATCTGCCGCATCTTCTCGTGATCCTTGACCCCGGGTGCGATCTCGCAGCCGCTGTTGACGTCGACCGCCGCGGGCGAAACGGCCGCAAGCGCCTCGCCGATGTTGTCCGGCCCGAGGCCGCCGGCCAGGATCAGCGGGCGATCCTTGGCGAGCTTGGCGGCGAGCCCCCAGTCGGACCGCTTCCCGGTCCCGCCGTAGCGTCCCGGCTCCCGGAAATCCGCGAGGAAGGCGCGAACGTCGTAGGCATCCAGGGCTGTGAGATCCTCCGGCGTCCGGAGAAAAACGCCCTTGATGAGGCGCTCCGGTGAAAACCGGCGGCAGTACTCCGGCGATTCGTCGCCGTGGAGCTGGATCAGGTCGAGGCCGCACTCCGCGGCGACCTGTGCCACCTCCCCGGCGTCCCGGTTGACGAAGACGCCGACCTTCACGATCTCCCGGGGGAGGGCCGCGGCGATCTCCCTTGCCCGCGCCGGCGCGATGCAGCGGGGGCTGGGCCGGTGGAAGATGAACCCGACCGCGTCCGCCCCGCAGGCCGCGGCGCAGAAGGCGTCGTCGATATTGGTAATCCCGCAGATCTTGATCTGTGTCATTTCCCCAACAGCTCCCGCATCTTCAACCCGATATCCGCTGCGGCGACGAGCGTCTCGCCGATGAGATACGCCCTGATCCCCGCCTTTGAAAGGGTTTCGATCTCACCCCGGCTCCGGATCCCGCTTTCACTGATCCCGATCCGCCCTTCGGGAATGAGCGGCGCCACCTCCAGGGAGGTCCGGATGTCCGTCGCAAACGTCTTCAGATTGCGGTTGTTGATCCCGATCATTTGGGCTCCGGTGCACAGGGCCCTCTCCAGTTCCTCCCGGTCGTGGATTTCGACCAGGGCGGCCAGACCGAGCGATGCGGCGAGCTCCCGGAATTGCCGGAGCTCGCCGTCGGTGAGGATTGCCGCGATCAGGAGCAGCGCGTCGGCGCCGATCGCCCGCGCCTCATAGATCTGGTAAGGATCGATGATGAACTCCTTCCGGAGCACGGGCAGGCGGACGGCCGCCTTGACCGCCGTCAGGTCCGCGTCACTCCCGCCGAAATAGACCTCGTCGGTGAGGACGGAGATCGCCGAAGCACCGAAACTTTCGTACTCCCGCGCGATCCGGACCGGATCGAAATCCGGCCGGAGCAGGCCCCGCGAAGGGGAGCGGCGCTTTACCTCGGCGATGACGGCAGGTTCGGTTCCCGCGGAAACAGCCACCCGGAAGTCGCGGGCCGGCGGCATCCTGCCGGCCGCTGTCTCCAGCGCCCGCAGGGGGACCCTCTCTTTCCGCCACGCCACCTCACGGCGTTTCGTCTCGACAATTTCATCCAGGATCAAATTTGGATCCTCATAGTGGTCTCTGTCTTTCTGCAATCCGCAACCCTGTGGCCTTGGGAATCTGATCCCGGAAGCGCGCATTGGAGATTTTTCGGGGCACCCTGCTCCCACAGCGTAGCGGCCGCCGGGAAAATGGTGTGAGCGCGGAGCGCGAGTTTTTTCCCGGCAGCGAAGCGAGGAGTTGCAGGGTCGGAAAATGTCCAGCGCGCGGAGGGATCAGGATGAAAAGGCCCTACCCTCAACTCTGGCTATGGTCGATCAAGGCCTTGAGCTTTTTCCGCGCGGCGCCGCTGTCGATGCACGCTTCCGCGACGGCGACCCCCTCCCGGACCCCTGTCGCCTTGCCTCCCGCGACGATCGCGAGCGCGGCATTGAGAACGACGATCTGCCGGCGCGCCCCGGGCGCCCCGTTCAGCACCTCGAGCGTGATCCTGGCGTTCGCCTGCGCATCCCCTCCGACGAGCTCGGCCGCGTCGGCAACCCCGCCGAAGAGCTCCACCGGATCGATGTTGTAGGTCGCAATCCGTCCCTCCCGGAGCTCGGAAACCCGGGTCTCACCCGTCACCGTCGCCTCGTCGAGGCCGTCGCTGCCGTGGACGATGAAGGCCCGTTTGGTTCCCAGGTTGTTCAGCACGCCCGCGAACATCTCGGTGAGTTTCGGGTCGTAGACCCCGATGAGCTGCGCGGTCGCCCCGGCCGGGTTGGTGAGCGGCCCCAGCATGTTGAAGATCGTCCGGATGCCGATCTCCCGCCGCGGGCCGATGGCGTATTTCATCGCCCCGTGCAGCTTGGGCGCGAAGAGAAAGCCGATTCCGATCTGCTGGCAGCATTCCTCGACGATTTCCGGCGCGGCGTCGATCTTGACCCCCAGCGCTTCGAGGACGTCGGCGCTCCCGCAGCCGCTGGAGACGGCGCGGTTGCCGTGCTTGGCCACGGTCAGCCCCGCCGCCGCGACGACGAAGGCCGCTGTGGTCGAAATGTTGAAGGTGTTCCGCCGGTCCCCGCCCGTGCCGCAGGTGTCGACGACGACGGACGACCGCGCGTCGATCCGGGTCGCTTTCTGCCGCATGATCCGGGCCGCGCCGGTCACCTCCTCCACCGTCTCCCCCTTGATCCGGAGCGCGGTCATGAAGGCGGCGATCTGCGCGGGCGTGGCCGCTCCCTCCATCACCTCGGTCATGACGGTCATCATCTCCGCCTCCCGCAGGTCCTCGGCGCCGACAACTTTCGCTATGGCTTCCCTGATCATGCGTCGCATTTCTCCTTTCTGTCGATGAGCTGCAGGAAGTTCCGGATGATCCGCTTCCCGCCCGGTGTGAGGATCGATTCGGGGTGGAACTGGATCCCCTCCACGGGCAGGCTCCGGTGCCTGAGCCCCATGATCTCCCCCTCCTCGGTCTCGGCGCTCACCTCGAGGCAGTCGGGAAGGCTCTCCCGCTCAACGATAAGCGAGTGGTAGCGCCCCGCCGGAAAGGGGCTGGGGAGCCCCTTGAAGATCGTCCGGCCGTCGTTCAGGATGGGCGAGGTCTTGCCGTGCATGATCCTCCCCGCCCGGACGACGCGGCCGCCGAAGGCGTGGCCGATCGCCTGGTGGCCCAGGCAGACCCCCATCAGCGGGATGCGGTCGTGGAACCGCCGGACCACGTCGACGGTGATCCCCGCCTCCTCCGGAGAGCAGGGGCCGGGAGAGAGGAAGATCGCCTCCGGCTCCATCGCTTCGATCTCGTCGAGGGTCACCGCGTCGTTCCGGCGGACGGCGACCTCTTCGCCGAGCTGGCCCAGGTACTGGACCAGGTTGTAGGTAAAGGAATCGTAGTTGTCGATCATCAGGATCATGGCTTTACTCCTTCCTGTTCATACTGTTGAACTTGGCAATCACGATCCCTCCGCGCGCTGGACTTTTTCCGACCCTGCAACTCCTCGCTTCGCTGCAAAGACGAAACTCGCGCTCCGCGCTCAGACAGTCGTCTTTGCGGGCGCTCCGCTGCGGGAGCAGGGTGCCCCGAAAAATCTCCAATGCGCGCTTCCGGGATCCGATTCCCCAAGTTTGGCAAAGATCTCATCGTTTGGCGTTTCAAAGTTCGAAGCCGTTCTCCGCCAGGCGGACCGCCTGGACCATCCCCTCGGCCTTGTTGAGCGTCTCCCGGAACTCCGTCTCCGGGTCGGAATCGGCGACGAGGCCGGCCCCGGCTTGGAGATAGACGGTTCTCTCCTTGAGGAGCATCGTCCGGATCGTGATGCAGAAATCCATGTTGCCGCCGTAGCTGAAGTAGCCCACGGCGCCGCCGTAGGGCCCCCGGCGGGAAGGCTCCTGCTCCGCGATGATCTCCATCGCCCGGACCTTGGGCGCCCCGGTCAGGGTCCCGGCCGGGAAGGTCGCCCGGAGGACGTCGAAGGCATCCTTGCCCGGTGCGAGCTGCGCCTGGATGTCGGAGACGAGGTGCATCACGTGGGAGTAGCGCTCCACGGCCATCAGCTGACTGACCTGGACGCTCCCGATCCGGGCGATCCGCCCGAGGTCGTTCCGGCCCAGGTCGACGAGCATCACATGTTCCGCCCGCTCCTTGGGGTCGTTCAGGAGCTCGTCGGCGAGCGCCCGGTCCTCCTGTTCGCTCTTTCCACGCCGCCTCGTCCCGGCGATGGGTTTGAGCTCCGCCACCCCCTCGCCGGAGCGGACCATCACCTCCGGAGAGGAGCCGATGAGGCAGAGGTCGTCGATCTTCAGGAAGAACAGATAGGGCGAAGGGTTCACATGGCGGAGCGCCCGGTAGAGGTCGACCGGGTCCGCCGGGGACTCCCGCTTGAGCCGCTGGGAGAGGACCACCTGGATGATGTCTCCCGCGGCGATGTACTCCCGGGCGGTCCGGACCATCTGCCGGTAGGTCTCCGGCTCCATCTCGGAGCGGAAGGGAAGGGGGGCCGGAGCGGGCTCCTTCCTCTCGCCGAAGGCGGCTCTGCCGTTCAGCGGGGCCTGAAGTAAGGCCGTCATCTCGTCGATCCGGCGGACGGCCCCGTCGTAGATCGCCTTGAGATCCCCGCCTTCGCCGGTCATCGCACAGGCGACGATCTTGAGGGTGTGGCGGACGTTGTCGAAGATGAGCAGCGTGTCGGTGACGAGAAACACCGCGTCGTCCTCCACCGGAGACTCTCCCCTGCCGGCAGGAAGCCGCTCAAAGTAGCGGACCATGTCGTAGCCGAGAAACCCGACGGCCCCGCCGAAGAAGCGGGGCAGCCCCTCGATCGGGACCGGGCGGTACCGGCCGAGCAGCTCCTTCAGGAAGCGCAGGGGATCGCCCTCGTGGCGAATCCGTTCGACCCGGCCGTTCTCTTCGATCAGCACCTCTTCCCCGCGGACGCGGAAGATGAGCCGCGGATCCGCCCCGAGGAAACTGTAGCGCGCCCACTTCTCGCCGCCCTCGACGCTCTCGAGCAGAAAGACGTGGGGCCGGCAGGCGAGCTTCATCAGCGCCGTCACCGGGGTTTCCGTATCGGCCAGGATGTCCCGGCAGACGGGGATCAGGTTTCCTTCGCCGGCGCGCCGGGCAAAGGTTGCGAAATCGGGATCGTACATGGTCGTTTCTCCTGTCAATCTTGAAAATGAAAAAAGGCCGCGATATCGATCACGGCCTTTCGGGCAGAAACAAAAAAGCCGTGGTCCTGAAGAGGTTTCCACGGCTTCCTATCATCATGAATGCATGCGCCTAGCGGTGGACAGACCCCTTCCTATGGCTGCTCTGCCACCACCAGTTTCTCATGCTGTTGATCTTGTTCGCCATCGTCTTTGCTACTTTCCCATTCCATTTTTTTTCGAAAGTGGTCCTTTTCTACCAAAGTTCAGGGGCCGTGTCAAATGGAATCTTCGAGAGGCGGTCCGCGTGATCACGGGAGAGCCCATGGACCGCGCAGCCGCTGGTATTCCGCCCGCGGAAGCTGGATCAGAACGGGATTGGCGTCGGGCTTGAGCCGGCGCAGAAGCGCTTCCAGCGCAGCCTCCGCGACGGCGGTGCAGCCGGAGGTTCCGGCGCCGGGGCTCTTCCAGATGTGCAGGAAGATGCAGGAGCCGCTGCCAGCGGCCACGGGATCCGTGTTGTGGCCGATCCAGACCCCCAGCCGGTACTGCCCGTCCTTTCGCACCATCTCCTCGGAGCTGTTCCAATCCTTTGGGACGCTCCCCTCCTCGACCCACCGGTTGTAGAGAGCCGATGCCATATCGTCGACGCACCGGCTCTTCTCCGTCATCTGCTGGTAGGGGAGGCCGATCCATGGGACCGATCCGCCGGGCTGATCGCCGAAGGCGGGGCCGAGCCGGAAGAGGCCTGCCGGGGTTTTCCCGTCGCCCTCCCGCTTCGGGTCTCCTCCGGCTGCCGGGTCGGGATGGATGCCCCTTCCCCAGGCCAGGCCGTTCCGCCCCACGACGGCGGGGATCTTCTCTCCCGCGGGAGCCCATGGCGAAAGGACGTCCGACCGCTCGTAGAGCCGGAGCGTCGCGTCGGAGGCGAACCAGTTCTCCGTGGTCACGACCAGGGCCTGGAGGGAAGGCGCCTCCGCAGCCATCGCGGGTGACATGGAAAGTGCGAACATCAGCGCGGCCACTGCCGCAGCCCAACTTCGGACACCTTTCATCATTTCACCGGGAAGTCGAAATAGGTGTCAGGATAGGGTTCGTTGCGCAGGGTGAAGTGCCACCACTCCTGGTCGTAATTGTTGAACCCATACTTGTCCATCAGGGTCTTGAGCAGGAGCCGGTGGATGCGCTGCTCTGCGCCCACCCTCAGGTTCCCGGGATGCGAGAGCTCGTGGAAGCAGTCGTACCCGGTCCCCATGTCGATGCTGCTGTCCCTGAAACGCTTTCCGGCAGGCTGAAAGCAGGCCTGGAGCGGCTGCCCCGGAGTGTACCTCCCCTCGGCGGGAACGGGAACGGGGACGATGGAGACGTCCACCGTGCTTCCCCGGGAGTGGCTCGATTTCTCGGCGATGTAGCCGTCGCGGAAGAGGTTGCGCTTGTCCACGGTGGGGTAGAATTCCGCCCGGGTCTTCGTATCGGGGATGTCCGCGGCCCACCGCACGAAATGGTCCACGGCCCGCTGGGGGCGGTAGCAGTCATAAACCTTGAGCGACAGGGAAAATTCCTTAAGCTCCGCCTGCACCCGGGCCAGCGCCTCTGCGGCAGGCGCGGTGACGAGGCATTTGGGGGCCTCGTATCCGTCCACCCGGGTCCCCACGAAGTTGTGGTCGGTGTAATAGCGGATGTCCAGCACGAGCGATGGGATCACGGTCTTCAGGTCCACGAAGAAGTCCGCGTTTGCCGCCCAGCCGGGGCCCGTGCCGAGCAGGAGGAACGACCACGCCAGAATGCCGATGATGGTGAATCTCCTTTTCACCGCTGCCTCCTTTCCGGCCGCTTGGCCCGGTGCATTGCCCGGTCGGCGCCGCAGCCGTGGGAGGACTATAGGAAATTGCCCGGGCGGGGTCAACAGGGAAATGGCCCGACCACAGGCCCCGTCGGAGTCGGCGGCAAATGGGTCCCTGAGCGAACCATTGTGGAATTCGAAGAATCTGCGGAGCGCAGCGAAGCTCATTGACGCGGTGCCCGTCTTGGCGAGGAGAAGCGTCCGCGGTGCGGCCACTTCCCATGTTCGAAGCCCGCAGGGCGAGTTTGGCAAGTGGAGCGGCCCGAGCCTTAGAACGGGCCATCAATTCCACAGGTGAACGATGGGACCATTGCCTCGCCGGATCAGCAGCATACGGACAACATCGAATCGGCCCTGGGGATCGGCCGGGCGCTGCACCGCGCGCCTAGGAGGCGGCGGATTCCCTCTTCTTGAGTTTGCGCCAGAGGGTGGTCCGGCCGATGCCGAGTTTCCTGGCCAGCTCCGCCTTGCTGCCCCCGAAGGCCTTTTCCTGTTCGTCCAGCAGGGTGGCGGCGATCCCCTTCAGGGCTTCCTTCAGGTTTGCCCCCGGCGCAGGAAGGGCCGGCGCGAGCGTGAGGGGAGGGGAGAGGGATTCCCGCAGCTGTTCGCTCACCACCGCCTCAACCGCGCCTTCCTTTGCGGAGCCGCACAGGGCGACGATCCGCCGCAGGAGGTTCTGCAGTTCCCGGACGTTGCCCGGCCAGGGGTAGGCGTGCACCAGAGCCTCTTCGGTCGCGAGCGTCGCCATGATCCGCTGCGCCATCCCCTGGGGGAGCGAAGCCTGAGCAACGAAGGCATTCGCCAGGGGGAGGATGTCCTCACGGCGTTCGCAGAGTGCCGGCAGCCGCAGGGGAAGGATGTTCAGACGGTGGTACAGGTCCCAGCGGAAGAGGCCCTGCCGGAGGGCCGCCTCCAGGGAGCGGTTCGTGGCGGCGATGACGCGGACGTCCACGGGTGTCACCTTGGCTCCGCCGACGCGCATGACCTCCTTTTCCTGGAGGACCCGGAGCAGATGCCCCTGCGCCTCTTTGGAGAGCTCCCCAATCTCGTCGAGAAAGAGGGTTCCGGGGTGGGCCAGTTCGAACATCCCCTGTTTGCCCCCCCGCTGGGCGCCGGTGAAGGCGCCCTCGGCGTAGCCGAAGAGCTCGCTTTCGAGGAGCGTGGGGGCGATGGCCGAGCAGTTCACGGCGAGAAAGGGGTGGTTGCGCCGGGCGCTCATGTTGTGGATGCTCTGGGCGAAGACCTCCTTCCCCGTGCCGCTGTCGCCCGTGATCAGCACCGTTTCGTCCGTGGCGGCAAAGTGCTGCGCCCGCCGGACGGCCTCCCGGATCGCCCGGCTGTGGCCGATGATGTCGTGAAAGCGGTGCTTCGCCGCCAGGCGGCCCACATGCCCCGCCCGCCGAACCTTCTCTTCCATCGACTGGATGTTGCTTTCGTCGTGAAAGGTCAGAATCATCCCGAGGATCCGTTCCTCTTCGGCGATCGGGATCGTGTTGACCATCAGCCGCTTCTTCCGGATCGTGACCAGGACCTCCAGCTGGGGATGGGCCTTGCCGTCGAGGCCGGGCAGGGATTCCCGGTCGATGACCTTCCAGAGCGACTGGCCCAGCACCTGGCTGGCGGGGATCGCGAAGATCCGCTCCGCCGCCGGATTGAAGACCGCGATCCGGTTCTTCTCGTCGGTGACGATGATGCCGCTGAAGGCGTATTGAACCACCTGTTTGAACTTGACGGCCTCGCGCTCCTCGACCTGCCGGACCGAAGCGAGCTGCTGCGCCTGGCGGTAGGTCCGGAGCAGGTCGTCCGGGGAGGGGAGGAGCGCGACGCAGGGGATGCCGTGCTTTCGGGCCAGCGGGGCGACGATGGCCCCGCCGATGACGGCATGGAACCCCTCCCGCATCGCCTGCCGGATCTTCCTCTCCGCGTCCTTTTGGCCGTTGAAGACGAACTCCTTCACGTCGTAGTCGAGGATCTCCCGGAGGGCCGCCATGTGGGCGTAGGGCTGCAGGGAATCGAAGTAGGCCAGGGGGTCGCCGTAGGCTTTCTTCGCCCGGACGATGGCCCGGGCGATGTCGATGGCTGTCCGCGGGATGACCACGATCGGGGTGTCGATCTTGTCCCAGATATGGCGCGCGTTGTGTTCCGGTGTCACCAGGATGTCGTACCCCTCCCGCAGGGCCGCGAGCGCCGCCGGATGGGCCTCCTTCATCGCCCCTTCGAAAATGGGCGGCGGGTCGGGGAGTCCCGAGAGGGTTTCCCGGTAGAGCACCGTCGATTCCGGTGACGGAGAGATGAAGCAGATCCTGGAGGCCATGGGCCCATTCTCCTTCTTGACCAGGGATTTACCGCGGGGAGGTCTTATCCCGCGGGGGCCGCCCCGGTCGGAGGCGCGGCCCGGGGCCACTCTAACCCGGCCGCGGGAAAAAGGCAATGTGTTTCATTTTCGGAATACGTTTCGACATTGAAACGGTCATGGCGGCCCGGCGGCCGGGAAACGACGCCCGCCCGGCCCTGGCCCCTCTCCGGAGCGTCACGCGATACGCGAGTGATGTCGGGTACATGAGTTCTTGTCACCGGTCCGGACCACCTGTCCCGCCGCGGCCGGGCGCTCCTGGCACGGCCCTTGCCTGAATAATGAATGCGAGACTGTCATTCCGGCGAAAGCCGGAATCCAGAGCAGCACTGGATGCCGGATCGGGCCTGCCCCGGACTCGGCCGGGGTCCGGCATGACAAACAGGCGTAGTGAGAAGGCGAAAGGAGGGCCGAGGCCATGGAGGATCCGAGGGAGAGGTTGGTCACGTCCATCGGGACGGAGGAGCTGGAGCGGCGCTGGCGGGCGGCCCGCGCGTGGATGGCAACCGAAGGGGTCGATGCGCTGCTCATGCGCAACGACGAGGAGTACTTCGGCGGCTACGTCAAATGGTTCACCGACATCCCGGCGCGTCACAGCTACCCCTTCACGGTGGTTTTTCCGCTTTCCGGCGGCATGACCACGATCACCAGCAGCCCGCCCGCCGAGCCGGGGCCGAAGGCCTGGGCGCTCCGGGGGGGGAAGCAGCGGCTGGGGGCGCCCTTCTACCCCTCTCTGCCCTACACGGCCACCTACGATGCGGAGCTCGCCGTCGGCGCGTTGAAAGAGATGCATGCCGCCACGGTGGGGATCGTGGGCCGGTCCTTCTTCTCCGTTCCCTTCCACGAGTACCTGACGGCCCACCTGCCCCAGGTGCGTTTCGTCGATGCCACGGGGGCGATCGACCGGATCAAGGTGATCAAGTCGCCCGCCGAGGTCGAACTCATCCGGCAGACCGCGGCGCTCCAGGACAAGGCATTCGCCCATCTCCTGACCTGCGTCAAGCCGGGAGTCCGGGAGCTCGACCTCTTCGCCGAGGTGCACCACGTCTGCACCCGCCTGGGGAGCGAGCGGCTCCAGGTCCTGACCTGCTCCTACCCCCCGGGCGAGCCGGCGGGATTCAACCAGCGCCACTTCATGAACCGGACCCTCAAGGCGGGGGACCACGTGGTCGTCCTGATCGAGGGAAACGGCCCCGGCGGCTACTACACGGAGATCGTCCGGCCCATCTGCCTGGGCGAGCCCACGCCGGAGGTCCGGGCCGCCTTCGCCGTGGCCCTGGAGGCGGAGGCGCTCACCCTCTCGCTGCTCAAGCCGGGGGCCGAGCCGAGAGAGATTCTCGCGGCCCACAACGCCTTCATGGAGTCCCGGGGTTATGCGCCGGAGGGGCGGCTCTACGCCCACGGCGAGGGGTACGACCTGGTCGAACAGCCGGCGATGCTGGCCGATGAGCCGATGCGGATCGCAGCGGGGATGAACATGGCCGTCCATCCCGTGGCCAAGAACAAGAGCGTCTACACGACCCTCTGCGGAAACTACCTGGTCGAGGAGGGGGGCGTGAGTGCCTGCCTGCACAAGACGCCCAAGGAACTGTTCATCGTATGACCGAAAGAGCCGGAAAAGGGGGAAACCCATGTATGTGCTGATTGCCGACGGCGAAGCCGATGATTATGTCCGCGAGCTTGCGCCGATGTTTCCCGGGGCGGAGTTTCACGCCGTGACCACCGAAGCGGAGATCGGGCCGCATGCGGCCCGGATGGAGGTCCTGATCACCATCTGGCGCATCGCCGATGCCGTGCTCAAGGAGGCCGTGAACCTCCGCTGGGTCCAGGTGATGGGGACCGGCGTGAACTACCTCCTCGAACGCCCCTCCCTGGCCAGGGAGGTCATCGTCACCTCCTGCCGCGGCATCCACGGGCCGCAGATGGCGGAGATGGCCGTTCTCCTGATGCTGGCCTTCAACCGGAAGTTCCCGGCGGTGGTGCGCAACCAGGACCGGGAGCGCTGGGAGCGCTGGCCCGGGGAGCTCCTCTGGGAAAAGACGGTGGGGATCCTCGGGATGGGGGTGATCGGCGAGGCCGTCGCCGACCGGTGCAAGGCCTTCGGGATGACGGTCTGGGGGATCGACATCTTCCCCCGACCCATCGCTTCGGTGGCTGCCTTCCATCGTCCCGAGGATCTCCCCGGGATCGCCGGTTCCCTGGACTATCTGATCCTGACGGCGCCCGCGACGCCGGCCACCCACCACATCGTGGGCGCGGATCTTCTCTCCCGGATGAAACCCACCGCCTATGTGATCAACATCGCGCGGGGGGAACTGGTGGACGAGGCGGCCCTGCGGACGGCCCTGGAGGCAGGGAAGATCGCCGGCGCCGCGCTCGACGCCCTTCCCGTGGAGCCGCTGCCCGCCGGGCACCCCTTGTGGAAGACGAAGAACGTGATCATCACGCCCCACGTCGGGGGGATGAGCGATATTTACCGGCGGCAGATCATGCCGATCCTTTCGGAGAACCTGAGGCGGTTCATCCGGGGTGAACGGCGGGAGTTGCTGAATTTCATCGAGAGGTAACGACCGCAACCAGAGCAACGTCACTTAAGCCAAGAGGAGGTAGACCACGTGAAAAGACTTTTTGCAGTGTTCGCCGTGATCGCAGGACTTGCGATGATCCCCGGGACGGGATTCGGGGCAGCCCCCTTTTACGAGGGGAAAACGATTCGCATCATCGTCGGCATGTCGCCCGGGGGCGGCTTCGACAACTACGCCCGGATCCTTTCCCGCCACATGGGTAAGTACATCGCCGGCAAGCCCACGATCATCGTGGAGAATATGACGGGCGCCGGGACGCTGATCGCGACCAACTATACCTACAAGGCCGTCAAGCCCGACGGACTCACCATCTGCCACATCAACGGCGGTCTCCTCTTCGGGCAGCTCCTTGGCCAGCCAGGGATCGAATTCGACGCCATGAAGTTCAACTACCTGGGCGCCCTCTCGAAGGAGAACGGCGTCCTCTGGGTGACCAAGGCGAGCGGCGTCACCTCCATGGACCAATGGATGGCCGGAAAGTCCCAGATCAAGCTGGGAGGAACGGGAATCGGGGCCTTCATGCCCGACGGCGTCATCCGGATCCTCAAGGCCACGATCGGCCTGCCCGCCCAGCTCGTCACCCCCTACAAGGGAGGCGCCGACATCCGGATGGCCGCCGAATCGGGCGAACTGGCGGGGAGCGTGCTCGCCTACGACGCGATGATCTCGACGTGGGGGAAGAAGTTCGCCGCCGGCGAGGCCTCCATCATCCTCCAGACGGTGCCCAAGCCCCTGGAGGGACTCGCCAAGGTGCCCCTCGCGATCAGCTATGCCAAGACCGACGAGGCGCGTCAGTTGATCGAGGTGGGGATCCATCGGAACGACGAGTTCTCCCGCCCCTTCCTGATCACCCCCGGCGTTCCCAAGGATCGCGTGGAGATGCTGCAGAAGGCCTTTTTGGAGACAGCGCGCGACAAGGCCTTCATCGAGGAGTGCGCCAAGGCGAAACTCTCGGTGGACGAGATCAGCGGCGAGGAGATGCGGGCGAGCGTCGAGAGCACCTTCAAGACGCCTCCCGCCCTTCTGGCGAAGCTGAAGGACATTCTCTACAAATAGCCCGGCAGGCAATGCCGGAGGAGAAATGACGTTAGAAAAAGCCTGCGAACAGGCTGACCGGAGGGCAGGGTTGCTCAGCCCTGTCCCCGGTTGGCGCAGTGCGCAGGCATGGGCGGTGCGGTCGCTATGATGGAATTGTTCGGTGCCTTTGTCTCGGGATTTACCCAGGTCTTCACCGAGACCACCTTCCTGCTGATGCTCGTCGGGATCGGGATCGGGTTCGTCGTCGGCATCCTGCCGGGGCTGGGCGGGCCGGCCAC
>JAJFTY010000129.1 GCA_021372695.1 Deltaproteobacteria bacterium | reverse complement strand
CAACGCCGCCACCCGCTTCTACTCGGGGCCGGTGCAGATGAAGGCCAACAACGGCATTCTGATCATCGACGACTTCGGCCGCCAGCGCGTGAGCCCCGAAGAGCTGCTCAACCGCTGGGTCGTGCCGCTGGACCGCCGCGTAGACTTCCTGACGCTGGCGGGCGGAAAGAAGATCGAGATCCCCTTCGACATGCTGGTGGTCTTTGCCACGAATCTCGACCCGGCACGCCTGGTGGACGAGGCCTTCCTGCGGCGCATCCAGACGAAAATCAAGGTCGACCCCTTGAATCCCGACCAGTTCCGCGAAGTGTTGCTGCGCCTGTGCATGAAACACGACCTGGATTACGAACCGGCCCTGGCCGACGAGTTGATTCGGATCATCAGCCAGGAGCGAAGGGAACCCCTCCGGGCCTGCTACCCGAGGGACATCGTTCAGCAGATTCTCTGGGCGGCCCGGTACCGCCGGGAGAGGCCGCGGCTCGACCGCCAGGCTCTCGAAGCCGCCTGCAACAATTACTTCCTGGCGCTCTGATTTTGAGGGATGGCCCCAGGCCCCTGCCATGGCCCGGGGCGAGACGTGGATTGGTTATAGAAGAAAGCCCGCTCGTTCCGGATCCATTTTCTATTCCGGATCGCAGGGATCCGTGTATCTTCGCCGTCCGGCTCTTCTGTCATCCAATGACGTCTCCCCGATCTGCCAGGCTGTGACTCGCTTCTCGATGGGTGCCCCGGGGTGAGATACGCTCCGAGCTGCGCGAAGCTGGTGCCTTCGCATCGACGCGGCCGTTCACAATGGACCATCCCGAAATGGCCGCTCAGCCCAACTCGTCGATTCGCCGGCTCAATCCTGCATAGCCATCCATGCCGGCACTGTGGGCTGGAGGGTCCCTTGTGCGGGGCTGTTTTGTATCATTCTGAATTCATTGATAAGTTAGCGCGATCGATGTGCGGCATAGTCGTTGCCCAAGGAGATGTCAGCACATGAACAGTGGAATGCGAAACGCATATCGCGGAGCGGAAAAATCATCATGAACCCGGGAGGTATCCCATGACCGCATGGAAAAACCAGAAAGGAGCATCCGCCGTCGAATTCGCGATCATTCTCCCGATTCTCATCGCCTTGTTCTTCGGCATCGTCGATTTCGGCCTGCTGATCTACGACAAGCAGGTCATCACCAATGCAAGCCGCGAGGGCGCCCGTGCGGGCATCGTTCAGAGGATTCCCCGGTTGTCTGTTGCCGGCATCACGGGCGTGGTGAATGACTACGCCGCGAGCCATCTCGTCACCTTCGGGTCCGGGACGAGCCCGACGACAACGGTGCCGAGCGGAAGCTGCGCCAGCTTCGGCCAGGATTTGGATGTGATTGTTTCGTACAACTACAACTTTCTGGCCGTGAGAACCATCGCCATCACCGCGCAGACGACGATGAAGTGCGAGTGACCGGAGAAATGGATCGGTTTTGTTTTCAAGGGAAGGAAGTGAAGAACAGGAGGGTAACCCCGTGAAAAAATCATCATTCAACCTGAAGTCCTTTATTACAGGGCGTCGCCGCCAGTCGGGGGCGGCGGCCATTCTGGTGGCGTTTCTCATGATCGTGTTCCTGGGGATAGCCGCGCTGGCGCTCGACATCGGTTACCTCTACGTGGTGCGCACCGAGCTTCAGAATGCGGCCGACGCCTCGGCGCTGGCCGGGGCGGGCCGTCTGTATCCGCGCTCGATCACGGGAGCCGTGGTATCGGTCGTTCCGCCCGAG
>JAJFTY010000122.1 GCA_021372695.1 Deltaproteobacteria bacterium | reverse complement strand
CAGGATCAGTCCGGGACGGGCCTGATCGGCGCCCGTAAACGCCCCTTTTTCATGACCGAACAGCGTACCTTCCACGATGGTGACGGGAAGGGAGGCGCAATCGACAATCACGAAGGGCCCGCCGGCACGGGCGCTGTTCTCGTGGATGGCCCTCGCAAAGAGTTCCTTGCCTGTGCCGCTTTCCCCAGTGATCAGGACGTTGACACTGATGGCCGCCGCCTGGGCCACGAGATTCAGACACCGTTCGATGGCCGGACTGCTTCCGATGATGGCCTCCCGCTTCAACGCCTTGCGGACGTGACACTGGCGATGCGCCTCGCGGTACTGTATCGCCCTGATCAGGGGCAGCGTGAAATCGCTGAGGGAGGCCGGTTTTTCGATGTAGTCCCAGGCGCCGCTCTTGATGGCGAGCATAGCCCCGTTGGGATCGCCATAACCGGTCATGATGATGACTTCCGGATGCGCCGGACCTTTGATGATCTCCTCCACAATGTCGAGGCCATTGCCGTCGGGCAGGCGAACATCCAGGAAAACGACATCATACGGAAAAGCGGCGATCCGCTTTCGGCAGCCCTGAATCGTCGGGGCGACGTCGGCCCGGTGACCGAGACGGTGGAATTCCTCGGCCATCAACTGGGCGATCTGGATCTCATCATCGACGATCAGGATGGCGGCCATGGGGTTCCCTCGACGGCAGCAGCGTTCGAATGGCGTTGGCGATGTCCCGGATGAGGACCGGTTTCATGACGAGTTTTGCGCCCATTTTCTGAACGGCCTCCGGGGTGGCGGATTCGCTGTATCCCGTGCAGAGAATGACCGGAACATCGGGTTTCAGCTTCCGGAGTTCTTCGATCATTTTCAGACCCGTGATTCCGGGCATGGTCTGGTCGGTGATCACCAGGTCCACCTCCCCGGCATGGAGGCTAAACCACTTCACGGCCTCCAGGGGATCGGTCATGACGGTCACATCATACCCCACGTGCTCCAGCGTTTCCCCTACCATCTCGGCGAGGACCTGTTCATCATCCACCAGAAGGATCCGGCCTTCTCCCCGCAGGAGGGTATCGGAGGTCTTTCTTTTCGACCCATCGGCTAGCTGCTGAGCGATCGGGAGGTAAACGTGAAATGTCGCGCCCTGGCCCGGTTTGCTCTCTACCGTCACGGCACCACGGTGCGCCTTGACGATCCCGTGGACGACGGGAAGACCGAGGCCGGAGCCCGCATGAACCGCCTTGGTCGTAAAAAAAGGCTCAAAGATCCGCCCCATGATGGCCGGATCTATGCCCATGCCGGTGTCGGAGACGCTGAGGCACTGATAGACGCCCGGGCAGAGATCGGGATGAGGCGGGGCCTGGCCTGCCGGGAAGGTGACGGTCGTCAAGGCAACGGTCAGGGTTCCGCCGGCATCGCCCATGGCCCCTGCGGCGTTCGTGCAGAGATTGATCAGGACCTGGTAGATCTGACCGGGATCCCCCAGAATCATCTCCTGATCCGTCCGGATGGATGAGGTGATCCGGATGGTGGAGGGAAGCGTGGCCCGCAGCATCTTGGCCGCCTCCTTGACGAGGGGGCCTACCTGGATCATCTGCAGGGCCTGCTCCTCCTGGCGGCTGAAGCTCAGGATCTGTTTAACGAGATCGCGGGCGCGGAGGGCGGCCTGCAGGACCCGGTCCAGATCACCCGCAGCCTTGTGTCTGGCCGGCAGTTTTCGTCTTTTGATGATTTCCGTGTAACCGATGATGATGCCCAGGATGTTGTTGAAGTCATGGGCGATCCCCCCGGCCATGGTGCCGATGGCATCAAGCTTCTGAGAGTGCAGAAGCTGCAACTCCAGATTCTTACGTACGGAAATATCCTCGACACTCCCTTCAAGCAGGGGTTCCCCGTCCGTGGACCGGCTGAGGCGGGCATTGATGGAGACCCAGACGACGGAACCGTCGAGACGTTTCAGCTGGGTTTGAAAATCGCGGACATCGCGCCCCTGCTTCAGGAGTGTCCGGAGGAGCTCCTCGCGATGCCGGGGATCCACGTAGAATTGCATCATGCGGCGTGCCGGATTTCCCAGCAGCGCCTGAGGAGAGGATGCACCCAATATCCGAACCAGGGAGGGATTGACACTGACGAAACGGCCGTCGAGCCTTGTCTGGAAAATACCCTCGATGGCATTTTCGAAAATACCGCGGAACCGCTCTTCGCTTTCCCGCAAAGCCTCTTCGGCCTTCTTACGGTCGCTGATGTCACGAGCCAACCGAGCTGCACCTTTCGTCTCTCCCCGGTCACCCCGGGATGGCCTGCTCCTGATTCTGGACAGTGAGGCCGGTTTCGCTGGCATCGGGAAAATGGGAGAGGCGGCCGTTTTCATCTTTGAGGTTCTCGATGGGTCTGCGCGACAAATACCGAAGCCCGGGGGAAAAACCACGCATTTGCTTTTGCATCAGAATCATCGATGCCTTTGAAGAGCGATCGGATTCCCGGCCCGGACGTTTATGGCTGTAACAGAGGCCTCTCTTTCCTGTCAAGCAGATCTTGGCCATCCTTGGCCATTCCGGATGGTTTGAAGCTTCTCCCGCCGGATGCGCCCCCTCCCCGCCACTCACGTTCGCGGATGGGGGAGAGGGTCATCAAACATGCCCCCTCCCCGTCCGTTGTTCCATCCTGCGGTTACGCCCCGGCTCCCCGAAACGGAGCCGGCCCTGTCAGAAATCCTTGAAGCCATCTTCATCCTTGTCGAAAGGGATGACTTCCGCCGGCTGCTTCTTTTTCCCGATACCCGGAAGGGCCTTCACCATCGTTTTCTTCCGCGCCTCGCCCTGGAGACGGCCCCTGCCCTCTTCGGCCGGAATGCGCGCTCCCACCCGGGCAGAGGAGGCTGCCGCACTCCCGCCCACAACCGCCATCAGTTCCTCGACGAATCCACGCATCTGCATCGCCTGGGCGTTCATCTCCTCGGAGGCGCTGGCCGACTCTTCCGCATTGGCGGCTGTCTGCTGCGTCACCTTGTCCATCTCCGCGACAGCCGTGTTGATCTGATTGACGCCGTGGGCCTGCTCATCGGAAGCCGTGGCGATCTCATCCACCAACTGGTTCACCTTCCCCGCATTTTCCGCATTCGCCCTGAAGGCCTCCTGCGTCGCCACCGTCAGTTGGTTGCCGTTGTGAACCGCCTTGATCGTCTTCTCGATCAAGTTGCTCGTGTTCTTGGCCGCCTCTGCCGAACGCATGGCCAGGTTGCGCACCTCGTCCGCCACGACCGCGAATCCGGCCCCCGCCTCCCCGGCCCGCGCGGCCTCCACGGCAGCATTGAGCGCCAGCAGGTTCGTCTGGAAGGCAATCTCGTCGATCGTCTTGATGATCTTCCCCGTCTCCTCGCTGGAACGGGTGATCTCGCCGATGGCTTCGATCAGTTCGTCCATCTGCTGGTTTGCCTTGTCCACCGCTGTTTTCGACTCCTGCATCATCGCCTTGGCCTGGCCGGCGTTGTCCGCGTTCTGCTTCGCCATGGATGATAGCTCTTCGAGGGACGAAGAGGTCTCTTCCAGCGACGCAGCCTGCTCCGATGCACCCTCCGCCAGTTGCTGGCTCGAAGAGGAAACCTGCGACGACGCGGCGGCGACCTGATCCGCCCCCTCCGTCAGGCCCGCGACAATCCGGTTGACGGGTCGGGTGATCATCAGGGTCAGGAAGATGCCCAGCCCTGCGGCCAGCAGAACACCCACGATCGTCAGGATGACGCTGGCGACGATCGCGGTCCTCGCCATGGACTGATTATCCTTTGCGGCCCCCTCGGCTTCCTTGATATTCATGGCGACCATCTTGTTGATGCCTTCATCCAACTGTCTTGCCGCCACGGTGCCTTCTTCCGCCATGATCCGATTCGCCTCATCGGGCTTGCCGGCGGCGACGGCGCCATTAACCTTGTCCATCGCCTGCCGGTAGGCATTCAGGGCACTTTTCATCTCGCCCATCATCCTCTTTTCGTCTTCAGCAACCATGGTCGCATCCAGAACCTTGAGGCTTTCGTTGTTGATCGCCCGCAGTTCCTGAACCTTGTCCATGTACCCCTTGCGCTTTCCCTCGTCCTGCTGCGCGATGAAGTCCCGGTAGAGAACCCGCACCTGCTGGAAGTTGCTGGCAATGGAGCCCATCTTTGCAACCGGGACGGTATTGAGTTCGTAGAGCTGTCTGTCGGCCTCCGTGATCTTGTTGATGGAAATGATCCCCACGAGCCCCACCACGGCCGTAATGACCGCAACCGACAAAAAACCTGCAATCAGTTTCACGCTCAATTTCATGCTCTTCATGATGCAATCTCCTCCTCGATCCATTTTCCGTGTTTTGTGTGTGCCTGTATCCTGACCTCTTCCAACAGCAACAAGCAGGCCAAGGGTTTCCTGTAGCGCGGATATCGTCATTACTCCCGAATAAACAAGCATTTGTAATCTATTGTTCCCTCGACCGGTCCATGAGACGCTGAAGGAAAGGGAGGAAACCTCGGGATGCACGTCCAATCATTCGGACTCTTGTCCGATGGATTGGAAAGACGGGCCGGAGGTCAGCAGGAAAACTCGTGACCCTCACCGAAGCATCGGTCGGCTCCGTATTGACATGCCGCTCGACCTCCCCTATCTTTACCAAACGGGATGTCGGGTCTGTTCGTGAAATACCGCCCCGCGATTCATGGAACGCATGTGGAGGAGGAAATATGAAACGCTTCCGGTTTGTACTCTTGGGAACGGGATTCATGGCCCGGCTCTGGATGAAGGAAATCAAGGCCCGGGAAGAGTGCGAGGTGGCGGGCATTGCCTCCCGCTGGGACCCTTCGGAAGAGCTCTGCCGTAATTTCGGCATTGCCCCGGGGACCCCCTTTTACCGCAGATGGGAGGAGGCCGTGGACCGATGCGAGGCGGACGCCGTGATCGTCACCCTCCCTCTGGCCGTTCACCCCGAGGCCGTCATCCGGTCACTGCGGGCCGGGCGCCACGTGCTCTGCGAAAAGCCCCTGTCGATAGATTCCGACGGGGCGAAGGCCGTTTTTGAGGAGTCGCGGAAACACCCCGCAAGCGTCGTCATGGTGAACCAGAACTTCCGCTGGCGTCCCCATATCCAGACGCTGCGGAAGGCGATCGGCGACGGACACATCGGCCGCATCGGCCATATCCAGTATGAGTGCCGGCAGCAGATCCGCCGCAAGACCGTGGACGCCTGGCGCGAAAAGATGCCCGATCCCTACCTCCTGGATTTTGCCATCCACCACTTCGACCTGCTGCGGTATCTCACGGGGGACGAACCGGTCCGCCTCATGGGCATGAGCTTCCGCCCCGGCTGGAGCTGGTTCGCCGGCAGCACGGCGGCGGCGGCCATCATCACATGGGAAAGCGGCGCCGTCGCGGACTATGGGGGGACGATGGTTTCCCAGGGGTGGGAAACGCCGCAGGAAGGGCTGATCACGCTGATCGGTGAGAACGGGACTCTGCGCCTGGATGGGGAATCGCAAACTATTCTACAGGCAAAAGGAGAGGTTCGCACTCTCCCCCGGGAGCCGCTCGCCGGAGGCGAACTGGGATACGCCCTGGCAGAATTTCTGGAGGCCGTCCACGAGAAGCGGCTACCGGAGACGCATCTGGCAGAACACATCCGGAGTCTGGCGCTTTCGCTGGCCGTGATCGAATCGGCAAGGCGCGGCGCCGCCGTGGAGCTGTCGGAATTCACGGATTTCCTGGAGTAGGGAACGCTTCAGCTTTTCCGGCTGGTCTTGGTCTGGAAGGCCGAAATGCGCTGCACGACCTTCTTCCCCTTGCACTTCGGACAGGCGACCCTGGCCTTGTCATGATCGGAAATGCTCATGGAGACGGAAAATCTCTTGCTGCAGTCCCTGCATTCATACTCGTATGTCGGCATCTCAATCCCCCTTCGGCTGCCGGAGACGGCTTCGACCCTGCTCCCCCCGGCCGGGAAGAAGAGCAACGGGACACCCCTTGCACCGTCATTGTCTTCGGCTTTATCTTAGCGAATCGTCATCCGTTGTCAAGTGAGGGAGCCGATCCTCCTGAAGTATTCATGACGGCAGGCGTTCTCGATCCCGAGAAGCGCCCCGAACGCCCCGTTGAAATCCTCTCCGCCGGCCGTGAAGACCCCGTGGCCGTGAACGATGGCCCCCGGATTTTCCTGAAGGGCAGGCGGCACGGTCCGGCAGAGGCCGTAGCGGCCCGTGCCGATCTCGCCCGGGACGACCGGGATCCCGCACACGGACCTCTCTTCGGGGCAGCGCAGATGGCAGAAGCCTCGTTCGGGGCACTCCCGCCGCTCACAGTCGAGCGAGAGAATCACCGAAAAGCGCGGATGGCCGTGAAGGACCGTGTGCTTCCCCGTGTAGAGAACGATCTGCCGGTGGGCCGAGAATTCGCTCGAGGCGGTGATCCCCGCGCAGGAAGAGCCGTCCAGCGGGACTGCGTCGATGTACCCTTCCAGTTCGTCGAGGGAGCTCCCGGTCTCGCTGATGTAGAGAAGTTTACCGGAGAGGAGCGAGATGTTCCCGAAATAGGAGTCGACCAGACGGCCGGCCACGGTCGCCCGCCCCGCCTCCTCGATCGCGCCCAGGACCGCGCCCTCGTCGCAGAAGGGCCCCTTCCGGAGCGGGATCATGGCCGCGGCCGGCGGATCGAGGTGTGCGACGGCCCGGCGGAAGGCAGCCTCGCGCCCCGGTTCCACCTGTCCCTGGCGGGCCTTCGCGAGGAAATCGGAAAAGAACTTCACGAAGGCCGCAAAGCAGACGGAACAGAAAGTGATGAAGGCCTGCTCAGGACTCACGGTCCCGAAGGTGACGACCCCCTGCCCCGGGACGATGACGCACTTGCGCTCCTTCAGGGCGGCGACGATCTCCTGCGCTGCAAATGCCGGGGCCACGGGAAGATCATGGAAGAAAGTCCTTGTCTCGGTATCTTCGGGGAAGATCGCCCCGTCGGCCGCCTCCGCGAGGAAATCGACCACGGTCCGGTAAGGCTCGGCCGGCCGGCAGAAGAGGAGGGATTCGATGCTGAGTCCGGCGAACACCTTCTCGAGGAGGGAGCGCGCCGGGTCGTCCCGGTTCCAGACGAGATCGGCATCGACGGCGCCCATGAGCGGGGCGCCCGCCTCGGCATATCCGGCCGCGATCAGCTTCTGCGTGTACTTCTTGATCAGCTCGTCCATGAAAGCCCCAATTGCTCCGCCTTTTCCCGCCTGGGCATCCCCTGCGCGTCGAGGCCGCGTACGGCATAGTAACGGGCGCGCGCCGCCAAAAACGCTTCCCGGTTCACGGGCGGCACCGGAACGCTGTTTCCGGAGCCGCACATCGTGAAGAAGCGCCCGGGCAGGTCGTCATCCACGGCCGTGAATCCGTTTCGGGCATTCATCATCCGCTCCCGGTAGACGACCCGCTCTCCGGCCTTCAGGAGATCCTGCGCCGCGGTGGGAATGCCGGTGACGGCCCGGAAGGCCTTGGCATACTCTTCGAGTGTTGCGGCGAAGAAGACGAACTTGCACGCCGTCAGCGAATCGATGGCGGCGTTCAGGTCTTCGGCGATCTTGATGATCCTGGCCTTGCCGCTGAAGCTCATCCGGTCGGTGGCCACGGGCTTCCGGAGGATCTCATGGGCGATGGGGTAGGCCCGGAGGTGGCAGCCTCCCCGGGTCGAGGTCGCGTAGGCCAGGGCCATACCGTAGGCCCCGCGCGGGTCATAGGCGGGGAGCTCCTGGCCTTTGACCGCAATCGCGCATTCGGGACGGCCGCGGGAGGCGGCGTAGGCCGCAGCCCCCCGGCCGAGTTCCACACCGATCCCCTCCCCCCTTCCCATCGCTTCCAATAGATCGAGAATCTCGGCAGGCGCAAGCGCCGCCCCTTCGATCTCGGCATGGCAGGCGAGTGTCGCCGCGGCGGAGATGGTGTCCATCCCCATCTCGTTGCAGAGGCGGTTGGCCGCGACCGCCGCCTCCAGGTCTTCGTTTGCCAGGAGGGCGGTGAAGTGAGAGAGGGTCTCGAACTCGGGAATCGGCGTCCCATCCGCCGCGACCTTCTTGCAGAGGATCCGGCAGCCCCGGCAGCCGGTCCTGGTGGGGCGGTAACGCTCCCGGAGGGCGGGGGCGTTCAGCCGCGACGCCGCCGGGAAACAGGTTTCACGGAAATTGGCCGTCGGCATCATCCGCCGGGCGTGCGTCAGATCGTAGAGGGCGGGCGTCCCGAACTCGGCGATCCCGAACTCCCCCAGAAGCGCGGGGGAAGCGGCCATGAGGCGGTAGATGTCGTCGACGGCATCCTGAAGACCGTCCGGATCGGCCACGGCGGTTTTCCCGTGCCCCGCTGCCGTCAGGTAGCGGAGATTCTTCGCCGCGAACGCACGGCCGAGGCCGTTTCGCCCCGCGGCGAAATGTCCGTCCACGATCAGATCCGCGAACGCGACGCCGTTCTCGGCAGCCGGTCCCGTCACCACCGCCCCGCCCTTGCCGCGAAGCATCTCGAAGATCCGGGATGTCGGGAGTCCCGCCATTCCGGCGGCATCCGTCAGGACGACCTTCCCCCCTTCGATTTCGATCCCGCACGGGCAGGGACTCCGGCCGGTGATGATCACCCCGTCCCATCCCGCCTTCTTCAGCAGGGTTCCCAGGCTGCCGCCGACGGAGCAGTCACCCACGGTCCCGGTGAGCGGCGACCGGGACATGATCGCCATCCTGCCCGACGTGGGCGATGCCGTGTCCACGAGGGGACCGGTGAACAGGAGGAGCGGCATGGCGGGGTCATCCCAGCGGCGCGTGGCTTCGGGGCAGAGATAATGCCCGGCTAGTCCGCGCCCGCCGATATTCTCCCGGTAAACCGCGGGCGGCGGGCACTCGCCCTCCCAAACACCTGTTGTCAGATCGATCCTCAGTATCCTTCCACACCAACCCGTCATCGTGGACCCTCTCCCACGTACGCCATCACGAACGCGTTTTTCCTTCACCCGCCACGGCCGTCCGGGAGAGTGTCTGCCAACATTGTGGACCCTTTATATCGCATCCACTTCCCCAAACCACGGCCATAAAATAGAAGATTTCAATTTTCTTCGTTTTTTATCAGCGCCTCTCATTCCTGTCAAGGTTCGGGGAGACGTTCCGATCCCTGCGCGCTTCCGGAACGTCTCCCCAGGGCGTGCATCCCTGCGGGTAGTGACTCATTTTGGTGCAAAGATACCTCGCGCAGCCGGCAATTGTCTGAGCGCCATCAGGCACGGAATTCGAAGAATCAGCGGAGCGAAGCGCAGCTAATTTTGCCGTTGCAGCTGCGCGAGACGTTGCAGGGTCGAAAAATAGCTGAGCGCAAGTCGAGGCTGGTCTTTGCGGTTGAAACTCAGTCGACACCTCTCGGCGCGATCTCTTCCCCGGAAACGTTGTTTTATGGTATGAGGCGCCATGAGAATCCTCCTGGTCAATCCCTGGATCACCGATTTCAAGGCGTACGACGAATGGATGCGCCCCCTGGCTTTGTACCGCTTCATGGAGGAGCATCTCTCGGCGCATGAGGTGACGCTGATCGATTGCCTCTCGGCGGTCAGGAAGCCCAAGAGGTACGGCACCGCCGATTTCGAATGGGAAGAGATCCCCAAACCGGCGGTGTTCCGAACTATCCCCCGCCGGTTCAAGCGGTATGGGATGAGCCTGGCCGCCTTCCGGGAGCGGCTGCGCGACTTCGGCCGTCCCGACATCGCCGGCGTGACGAGCCTCATGACCTTCTGGCATCCCGGCTACCGGCTCGCCGTGGACGAAATCCGGAATCTCTGGGGGGATCTGCCGATCATTCTGGGCGGAATCTATGCCCGACTCATGCCGGAGCACGCCGCCTCCATCCCGGGGGTCCACCTCCATGACGGCGCCAACCTGCCTTTCGCAAGGAACGGCAGGACCGGGCTCACCGCCGACCGGATGCGTCACGTGCTGCCCCTCCGGCTGCAGGAGGGCTGCCCGTTCCACTGCGATTACTGTGCCTCCGGGGCGATTCACCGAGGAGTCGTGCGCCGGGTTCCCCTTGCAGAGAATCTGGCACGCCTGGAAACCTATGTGGACTCCGGCGGCCGTGAGATCGTCTTCTACGACGACGCCCTCCTGTACGACTTCGAGCAGGGTTTCGGCCCCTTTTTGGAGCACGTCATCGAACGCGGTTATCCGGTCCGGATGCACCTGCCCAACGGGATCCATGCGCGGTACGTCGACGCCCGCGGCGCGGAGCTGATGTTTCGGGCCGGGGTCCGGACCATCCGGCTGGGCTATGAAAAGCCCGGTCCCGCGGAGAAGATCGGCGAGGGGGAACTGGAGAGGGCCATCCGGCACCTGATGGCGGCGGGGTTCGGCGGCAAGGAGATCGGCGTCTACCTTCTGGCGGGTCTGGAGCGGGAATTGGACGGGGTGCGGAGAGGGGCGGCACTGATCCACTCCCTCGGGGCGCGTATCTTCCTCAACCAGTACTCGCCGGTGCCGGGGTCCGAACGCTTCGAGCAAAAGGCGAAGTCCCATCCCGAACTCCGCACCGAGCCGCTCCTGCACAACGACGCGACCTACCTGTTCACCCATGAGGGATTCGACTGGGGGGAGGTCCGTGAGCTCAAGGAGAAGATCCTGGGCCTCAACCGGACCATTGCCTGACGACCCTTGTGATAGCTGTTCTTTTTCTCCGGAAATTGTGGTAGAGGATGGACCATCCAAACCAAACAGCGGGCGCCCGTTCCTTCCACATCGAGCCAGGAGGAAGCGTATGCTGATAAACTGTCCGGGCATGAAACCGATCGGATCCATCATCGTCCTGCTCCTGATGGCCTTCTGCTGCCGCGCGGCCATGGCCGGCGACGCCGCCCAGATCAAGACCGACAAGGAGATCTACCGTGCCGGCGAACCGGTCAACGTGCAATTTTTCAACGCCCCCGGGAGCGACAGCGACTGGATCTGCATCATCGCGGCAGGCCAGCCGGAAGACGAGGCCGGCGACTATCAGTACATGCCCAAGGGGGTGGATCAGGGTGCCCTGACCTTCAGCTCTCCGCCGCCCGGAAAATACGAGGCACGCGCCTATTACCACTACAAGCGCAACGGGTACGTGGTGTCGGCCCGCCAGGGCTTCACCGTGGAGAGCGACCAACCGGCCGCACCCGCGGCGGCGCTCCCCGCAGCTGTCGGGAAGGGAAAAACGGCGGACACTCCGGCGGTAAAGGCGGTCCCTGCCGATTCATTCCGAGTCAACATCTCCGTCTTCCATTTTACCCCCCTCAACATGGACGCATCCCCGTACAGCATCACCGCTGCCAACACGATCGTCAATTCCCTGAAAAAGCAGCCGTCGTTCGTCATGCTCGACAGGAGGGATCTGGAGACTTTTCTTTTTGCCAACGATCTCCAGCAGAGCGATCGGACGGAAAACGCGGTTCAGATCGGCACCAGGCTGGGCCTCAACTTCGTGGTCGCCGGCAGCGTCGAAAGCAGGGGAACGATGATCGTCACCAACTGCAAGGTCATCGGCGTCGAAAAGCGGGATGTGATCTTTGCAAACAGGACCGTCTCCATGGGGGAGTCCGACCTGATCGTCAAGATGACGAAATTGGGAGACGCCATCGGGGAGGCCATGCTGAAAAACAGGCCCTAACGAGTGGGAGTCGGTCAATCTCATCCGCCTTGATTCCATTCCATGGTCACAGCGGCAGGGTTCAATCACCATCGAGATTGGTGCGGCGTTGCCGTTTTGTGGCGGCCGATGAAGGGTGGAGGGGATTTTTGTGAGATTCAATTCAATCACCCGATGGAACGTGTTGATCCTGGGCTTCCTGTGTCTCATGCCCTTTATGGCCGGCGTTCCGACCCGGGCGGATACTTACGAAGCCAGTCAGGACTATGATTTGTACGGGCACCTCGTTCAGAGCAGTGTTCCGGAAATTGGAGACATGGCCTGCGCCCCCACCTCGGCCATCAACTCCTTCGCCTATCTGCAAAACCGGTTTCCCGCGGTGTACGGACGCCAGCTGACGTCGACGCCGCCGGCGATCGGCGACGTACAGCGGATGGCCGGGCTCGACTACATGAATACCGGCAAAGAGACCGGAACCATCACCTCCCTCGGGATCTGGGGGAGGTATCTCTACATTGAATCCCGGCTATCGCTGCAAACCGAGTATTCGTGTCAGGTTGCCACCGTGAACGGCCAGCCGCTCTACGGCGACAAGCCCGACACAACGCCCTGGCCCGCCAATAGACCCCTGCCCCGGTATCTGACGAACGCGGCCCCGTCTGTCCCCGGCGGGCCATCCGTTCCGACCTGGCAATTCCTTTACCAGAACCTGCGGAAGGGCGCGGACCTGGGAATCGGCATTACCTACATCGACCCCGGTGGACGCCCCAATGGCGGCCATTGTCTCTCGGTTTACGGTTTCTCCTTCGACGATGCGGCCAAAACCGGCACCATCTCCTTTGTCGACCCGGCAGGCAAAAGCGTCGTCACCTATGCTATCCGCCAGAATTCCGATGGCGGCTTTTTAAGCGGTTATCCCTACCTGACACTCGAATACGGAGGCAGAAAAGCGGTCATCGAATACGTCATTGCCGAATACCCGGCACCCCAGGCCGTCACGAATGAGGTGGAGACCGGCACGATCCTGGTGCTGGGCACCGGCTCCCCCTACGGCGCCTTGACTTTCCGGGGAGGGATTCTGTACGCGGCCGATCCGCAGACCGCGTGGGGCAAGGCCATGGTCGTGGAGGCGGCCGAAAAGACCATTTTCGATTCCGCAACCCGGGAGTTGACGCTCTCCGGCGCCATCTCCGGGACGGGCGGCCTGCACAAGATGGGGAGTGGAACCCTCTTCCTGCGGGGGATCAACTCCTATGCCGGTGGGACTGCGCTTTCGGAAGGCACGGTCAATATCGTCCGGGATGAGAACCTCGGCGACCCGGCCGGCTCCCTGATTTTGAAGGGAGGAACGCTTCAGGCGGGAGCCGATTTCTCCTCCGCCCGACCCATCATCCTGGAAGCGGTTCCCGGCACCACGATCGGCACGCCGGGACACTCCGGGTTCGACACCGGAGCCTATCGCATGCAATTGAGCGGGGCGCTCGCTGGCCCGGGTTTTGTGAACCAAACGGGCCGTGGAAGCCTCACCCTGACCGGGAACAGTCCGGGCTACGTGGGCGAGTATACTCTGGAAAGCGGCACCCTGATCCTCGACGGCACCCTCGGCGACCCGAACAACAGCATGATGAACATCGGAACGGCCGGCACCCTGAAAGGATCGGGCACCCTGGCCATGCGCTACATCCAGAGCCACGGCACCGTCAACCCGGGCAATTCGGTGGGCACCCTGACGATCGAGGGGGCGTACGATCAGAAGGCAGATGGGCGTATCGAGGTGGAGATCGCCTCTGCAACCCGCTACGACAGGCTCCAGGCCAAGGGAGCATACGGCGCGGCAGGCCTGAAGGGCGCGGTGAGACCGCTCCTTGTCGACGGCTACCGTCCCCCCGCGAATGCGATCTTCCCGGGTATCATCACCACCGAGCAGGGGATCTCTTACCCGGAGGCCGCGATCGAAAACAATACGCCGGTCCTGTCCTGGGAAATCCGGTATTCGGGCAACCAGGTCGATCTGGCACTCACCCGGGATTACACCGCGCCGACATGGGCCCTGAATCCGAACCAGCGGTCCGTGGGGGCCATGCTCAACGGTATCGCCGACAGCGCCGGCGGTGATCTGGCCGCGGTGTTGAACGCCCTGGACAGCCTGCCCACGGGGAGCGCCGTGGCCGATGCCTATCGGCAGATCTCGCCGGACAAGGCCAGCGCCCTGCCGGCGTTGAGCCTGGCCGGGTCGATGATGCAGTGGCGCACGCTCTCGAACCGTTTGAACGGCCGGCGCGGCCTTTCAGGCGGTTTCACGCAGTTGGCCGGCGGCGGCCCCGGCTCCTTCGACCTCTCCTATTCCCGGGAGCAGGGGCTGATGCTGGCCTACAGCGGCGCGGACTGGGGGAGCATCGTGAACAGGCCGCCGCGGAAACCGGCAGATTCGGGCCCATGGGAGCTCTACACCGATTTCGAAGCCATCCGGGGATCGCAGGACGGTTCGGCCAGCCAGACGGGCTACCTATTTGACATCTACGGTCTGACCGGCGGCGCCGACTACCGGTGGCGGCACGATCTGCTCCTGGGTGCGGGGTCGGGCTATTATCACACCCGCTCCTCCTATGACAGCGCGGGCGGCTCCGCCGAGATCCACAGCATCCCCGTCTTCGTCTACGCGGCTTACACGCCGGGCGCTTTTTCGGCCACGGGTGCTCTGGGCTGCGCCCTGAACCTGTACGATTTGAAACGCAATGTGAGCTTCGGCGGCGTCGGCAGGACAGCCGACGGTTCGGCAAGCGGCCACCAGCTCAACGCTGTGCTGGAAACGGGGTATGATCTCGATTTCGCGAAAACCCAGGTGACGCCCTCGGCCGCCCTCTTTTACACGCGCTCCCGGGTGGACGGCTTCACCGAAACCGGTGCCGGTGCCCTGAATCTGACCGTGGACCCGCAAACCGCGGACTCTCTGCAAAGCGGCGTCGGGGTCCGGGTTTCACATCCCTTCAGAACGGGCGGGGGGGCCTGGGTACTGCCGCAGCTTTCTGCCTTCTACCACCATGAATTCGCCAACGACAGCCGGGGGGTGGATGCCCGGCTGGCCCAGACCGGCGGCACCTTCGTTTTCCAGACCGATTCTCCCGGGCGGGATTTCGCCGTTCTGGGGGCCGGCCTGGCTTTGAAATGGGGAAACCATGTCTCGGTTCAGGCAAGCTACAACGCCGAACTTGGCCGGGGCAGCTACACGGCTCACTACCTGAGTGCGGGCCTGCGGTGGGAGTTTTAACGCACCCGACGGGGCATTTTCCAGGACCCTTTGCCACGTCTCCATACGCCGCGGCGGGACTCCCGAGCCGGGTCAGACGAGTGCCGGCCCTTCGCAACGCTCCGCCAGAACGCGGTCGAGGCCTTCCCGGTCCTGCTTGAGCGCATAGGGCAGGTAGTTGAGGATATCCTGGGCGGTGATCCCGTCTTCCCCCTTGTCCGCCGCGGCCAGATCACCCGAGAGGCCGTGCAGGAAAACCCCCTTCCGGACCGCCTCTTCCAGGGGGAGCCCCAGGCCGCTCATGGCGGCGATCGTTCCCGTGAGGACATCCCCTGCCCCTGCCGTGGCCATTCCGGGGTTTCCGCTCAGGTTGATGAAGACGCGCCCTTCCGGCGTCCCGATCAGGGAGTGGGGCCCTTTCAGGACGATCCAGGCGTGCAGATCGGCGCAGGCTGCCCGCAGAATCGGAATACGCCTCCGCTCTATCTCGGGAACGCTCTTCCCGGTGAGGCGCGACATCTCTCCCGGATGAGGGGTCAGGATCGTCGTCATCCGGCGGCCGCGAAGGATTTCCAGCCGGCCGGCGAGCGCGGTGATGCCGTCCCCGTCCACGAGGAGCGGCTTTTCGATCCCGGCGGCCAGTTCCCGGATCAGCTCCTGCGTTTCCCCGGCCAGGGAGAGTCCGGGGCCGATCACGGTCATGTCCGTGCGTCCGGCGAGCGCCAGGAGTCCATCCCGGTTCGCCGGGGAGAGGCTGCCCTCATCGGTTTCGGCCTGGGGGGCGAAGACGATCTCGCTCCCGCGCGTCGCCAGGAAGGGGGTCATGGACCGGGGGGCTGCCAGGCGGGCATATCCCCCTCCCGCCTTCAGGAAAGACATCGCGGAAAAGTAGGGGGCGCCGAAGTAGCCGGCAGCGCCGGCGATGAAGAGGACGTCCCCCACGGAGCCCTTGTGCGCGGCCGGATCCCGCGGCGGAAGCAGGATGAAGCCGTTGGTCTCGACCGAAAGCGCAGCATCGTCGTACAGGGCAGGGGGGAAGGAGATGTGCGAGACATGAAGCCGGCCGCCGAGTCCGCAGCCGGGATAGAGGAGGTTTCCGATCTTGGGGAGGCCGAAGGCGACCGTATGGTCCGCCCGGACGGCCGCACCCAGGATCTCTCCGGTATCGCCGTGGACACCGGAGGGGATGTCGAGACTGATGACGGGCCGGCCGGAGGCGTTGATCATGTCCATCACCCCCCGGCAGAGGCCCTCAACCTCCCGGTCGAGGCCCGTCCCGAAAAGAGCGTCGACGACCCCGTCCGCGTGGAGAAGCGCCGAGCGAAGGCTCGCAGGATCCGCAACCTGCTCAACAGTGATCGGCAGCCTGCCGGTGATGGCCCAGTTGGTCTTTGCCGCCCCGCGGAACCGTTCGGGGTCGCCAACCAGGAAGACCCTGGGGGTTCCGCCAGCGGCAAGGATGTGGCGTGCGACGACCAGGCCGTCGCCGCCGTTATTTCCGATCCCACAGAACAGAAGGTACCGCTTTCCCGCGCACCCCCACTCCGCGGAGATAATCTCGAAGGCCGCCCGCCCCGCGTTTTCCATGAGGATTTCCTC